>NZ_JBQIAV010000006.1:0-222867 GCF_054957775.1 Rhodoglobus galactosidasius
AGACAACGGGTCGAGTTGAGAGAGTTCGGCACACCTAAGGGTCACCGAGTATGACAACCTCGCTCTTGCCCAGTATTCATATGGTCAGATCAAGATCCCATCCACACGTTTTGGCCTATAACCCGCGCTTCGACCGCTGTCGTCGCCCAATCCGGGGGTAGAACGATTAGCGTTGACGTATGCGTATTGCTACATGGAACGTGAACTCGATTCGAACCCGCGTCAGTCGCGTTGTCGACTGGATGCTTCGTGAAGATATTGACGTTCTGGCAATGCAAGAAATTAAGTGCAAACCCGAACAGTTTCCGCACGACGCGTTCGTCGAAGCGGGCTACGAGGTTGAGCTTCATGGCCTGAACCAGTGGAACGGTGTTGCCTTCGCAAGCCGACTTCCCATGGAAGACGTAACCGTCGGTTTCGACACGCAACCCGGCTTTGGCAAGCCTCTCGATGACGGCACCATCCCCATCGAGGCACGCGCTATCGGGGTCACCGTTGAAGGCACGCGCCTGTGGAGCCTCTACGTTCCCAACGGTCGTGAGCTCGACAACCCGCACTACCCATATAAGCTCCAGTGGCTCGCCAACCTAGCCGAGCAAACCAGCAAGTGGATGCGCGACAACCCCGAACAGCCCCTCGCGCTGATGGGCGACTTCAATATTGCACCGTTCGATATCGACGTGTGGGATATCGGCGCGTTCGAAGGCAGGACCCATGTGAGCGATGCCGAGCGCGCAGCATTTAGAGCATTCGAAACCGCTGGCCTCATCGACGCACTGCGCAGTCGCGGCATCGAGGGCTACACCTACTGGGACTACCAACGCCTGCGTTTTCCGCGCAACGAGGGTATGCGCATCGACTTCATCATGGGCTCTCCCCAGTTTGATGAGCTCGTGACCGAAGCATCCATCGACCGCGAAGAGCGCAAAGGCGATGGCCCAAGCGACCACGTTCCCGTCGTCGTTGACCTCGCGGTCGACACCGAGAACGATGACGATCGGCCGATGTTCCTGTAGCTATTCGAGCCCGGCAGCACAGCCAATTAGCTACGCGGCCAGCCATTACTTTTCTGGTGTTCTCTAACTGCCGTCAGCCTGCATCCGAGTCACAACCAGAGCGTTGCCATCTGAGGCGAGCGCCACAAGCACAGTGTCTCCGTCGCGAATATCGCCGGCGAGCAGAGCCTTGGCGAGCCTGTCGTCGATCTCGCGCTGCATGAGTCTGCGCAGCGGACGCGCCCCATAAATCGGGTCGTAGCCACGCTCAGAAAGCCAGGTGCGAGCATCCGGAGTCACCGCCAATTCGAGCCTGCGGTCAACGAGGCGCTTGCTGAGCCGATCGATGTCGAGCTCAACGATCTGGCTGAGGTCATCGGTCGAGAGCGGCTGGAACACCACAATGTCGTCGAGTCGGTTGATGAATTCTGGCTTGAACGACTTGCGCACCAGGTCGTGCACAGCGTCCTTGCGGGCCTCCCACGGCAGTGCCTGCTCGGTAATGAACTGGCTGCCCAAGTTGCTCGTCAGGATCAGAATCACGTTGCGGAAATCGACTGTGCGACCCTGGCCATCAGTGAGGCGCCCGTCGTCGAGCACCTGCAAGAGAACATCGAAGACTTCTGGATGCGCCTTCTCAACCTCATCGAGCAGAATCACCGAATACGGCCGACGTCGCACGGCTTCGGTCAGTTGACCGCCCTGCTCAAAGCCGATGTAGCCGGGAGGGGCGCCGACGAGTCTTGAGACCGAGAACTTCTCGCCGTACTCGCTCATGTCGATGCGGACGAGGGCTTTCTCGTCGTTGAAGAGGTACTGAGCGAGCGCCTTCGCGAGTTCAGTCTTTCCGACGCCGGTGGGGCCGAGAAACAGGAATGAACCGGTGGGCCTGTCGGGGTCGGAGATTCCCGCACGAGTTCGACGTACGGCTTCGGAGACGGCTTGCACCGCTTCTCGTTGGCCGATGAGTCGCTTGCCCAGTTCCGCTTCGAGGTGCAGCAGCTTTTCCGTTTCGCCCTCAGTGAGCCGATCAACAGGGATGCCGGTCCACGCGGCAACGACTGCGGCAATGTCTTCTTCGGTCACCTGGTCGTTGACCATGCGTGGGCCGGTCGGCTCGTTGCTTTCTGCCGTTGCGATGGCTTCCTCGATGGAGGGAATGGTCTCGTAGTTAAGCTTGGATGCCTTCTGATATTCACCGTCGCGCATGGCGCGGTCGAGCTCAATGCGAGCATCGTTGAGCCGAGTTTTGAGTTCACCGACGCCCGTGAGGCTCGACTTTTCGATCTTCCAGCGCGCTTCAAGTTCGCTCAGCTGTTTTCCCTGAACTGCAAGATCTTCGCGCAGTTTCGCCAGGCGAGCTTTAGAGGCGTCGTCTTTCTCTTTCTTGAGAGCCAATTCTTCGATGCGGAGCCGATCAACGGCACGCTTCAACTGATCGATCTCCACCGGTGAGGAGTCAATCTCCATCTTGAGACGGCTGGCTGCTTCATCGATCAGGTCAATGGCCTTGTCGGGAAGCTTGCGCCCGGAGATGTAGCGATTGCTCAAGGTTGCGGCAGCAACGAGCGCCGAATCTGCGATCGCGACCTTGTGGTGCGCTTCGTAGCGCTCCTTCAGGCCGCGCAAGATTGCGACGGTGTCTTCAACGGATGGCTCACCCACGAATACTTGCTGAAAGCGTCGTTCGAGTGCGGCATCTTTCTCGATGTACTGGCGGTATTCGTCGAGAGTGGTTGCACCGATCAGGCGGAGCTCACCGCGCGCCAACATCGGCTTAAGCATGTTGGATGCCGCGACAGAGCCTTCGCCACCACCGGCTCCCATGAGGGTGTGAAGCTCGTCGATGAAGGTAATGACCTCACCGTCAGACTCTTTGATCTCCTTGAGCACTGCCTTGAGTCGCTCTTCGAATTCACCGCGGTACTTTGCGCCGGCCACGAGAGCAGCAAGGTCGAGCGAGATGAGTTGTTTGCCCTTAAGCGAGTCGGCGACGTCGCCGGCGATGATGCGCTGCGCGAGGCCTTCGACTACAGCAGTCTTGCCGACACCGGGTTCGCCGATGAGCACCGGGTTGTTTTTGGTGCGCCGAGTCAACACTTGGCTAACGCGGCGGATCTCGGCATCTCGCCCGATTACGGGGTCGAGCTTGCCGCTGCGCGCGATTTCAGTGAGATTGACGCCGTATCGTTCCAGAGCACTTTGTTGCTCTTCATCAGAGCTCGGGGCCCCCTGCATGTTTGCCATTGCAAACCCTCCACAAAAGTTGAGTTAAGACGACTCAAGTTTATACCGGCGAGCGGACTCGTGGCTAGGCGAACGCAGCGTGCTCACAGGGAACAACTCCGAGTTCACCCGCGCTGCGAGGGTGGTGTCGACAACCGCGGCCAGAAACGGCGGGCAGTGGCTGCGCGCACCCTTGCGGAGAACGCGCAGCCCTAACCAGTGTGTGCCGAGCCCTAGAACGCCGGGACCGGTCGCGCGTCTGCTTCCTCCTGGGTTGTTGCCTTGCCGTTCGCCGCGATGTCATCAATGAGCCACTTCATCTCGGCTATCTCTTTCTCCTGAGCGTCAATGATTCCGTCGGCAAGTTCGCGAACCCGCACATCATCGAGGTTCGCGCGCGTGCTGGTGAGAATGGCGATCGAGTGATGCGGGATCATTCCATCCATGTAGGCAACGTCCTCTACCAACACCTGTGAACGGGAGAGGCCCAACGCCGAGCCACCGAGCACAAGTGCGACGAGAATGATCGCAATATTGACCTTCACATTGCGGTACATCATCACCCACATGAAAATCAACATGATGATTGCCATCGCCGAGCCCATGAGTAGCGCCATATAAAAGCGTTCCTCGCTCCAGCGAACATGGTCGATGCTGAAGTTGTTCGTATAGGTGAGAAGGAACATCGCCGTCGTAGACGTGAGGATCATCGCGACAAACAACAAGTACATGCGCCGTTGGCTATGGGCGCCCGACTCGCTCCCCTCGTTTTGGTGATCTTTAGATTCGTGGTTACCAATGCTCATTTCGATTCCTTTTCTCCGTCGGCGGGGCAAGCAAACCGGCTCACCCTCGCCGTTTCATATGTACCCATGGGGGTATCTTTCGCAGGGTTTTCTGCAGCATCAATCGAGGCTAGAAAGTCTCGAGGATTGCGCCGAGTTTTCGCCGGTGTTGCCGCCTGTTTGGGCCGCCGCCGAGCATCCAGCGTTGGTCGCACCAGAGCGGGCGGAATCAGGTCCTACTGATTGAAAGAACGTGGAGCGAAGGCGGTTCAGGTAAGGGTAAAAATGCGAGCGTCGCGGCGAACGACGCAATCACGCGCCGAACAGGACGCCAGCCCGCAATTGCGCGGATTCGAGCACCAACAAGCACGGCACCGACAAGTGCGAGGATGCAGCCCATCACGATCATCGAATGCTCCGGGGCGCACGACCCACCGCATGCATCTGGACTCGCCGAGGCACTAGGAACAAGAGCCATTGCACCGTCGTGCTGCGACGCGGAACTGCTCATCGCGGTCGAACTATGGTCGAGGCTCAGCGAGTGCATAGCTACGAGCGCAAGAACCACACCCGTGACGACTAACACAGTGAGTATGAGGCTATGCAGAAGAGCATGCTGCGGACGCAGCGCTCGACTTAGCCCAGTCATGCCCATGTGCACTCCCCTCTCGCAGCGAGAGTAAATCAGCTTCTTGAGTGAGCGCTGTAAGTTGGTAACTTCAGTGGCGAGACACTAGGGGCGCTTGACCAGCTTGCGGTTCATGAACTCGTCAACACCGTGAGCGCCAAGCTCGCGACCGGTGCCGGAGTTCTTGACTCCACCGAATGGCAGCTCGGGAGCATCCGCCCCCACCTCGTTGATGTAAACCATGCCAGCGTCGATGCCGTCGGCGATGCGGTCGGCCTGGTCGGCATCCGTCGTGAACACGTAGGAGCCAAGACCGAACGGCGTTGCGTTGGCAAGCT
The DNA here is from genome assembly GCF_054957775.1 of Rhodoglobus galactosidasius. Taxonomy (NCBI): domain Bacteria; kingdom Bacillati; phylum Actinomycetota; class Actinomycetes; order Micrococcales; family Microbacteriaceae; genus Rhodoglobus; species Rhodoglobus galactosidasius. The sequence continues at coordinate 4,973 of NZ_JBQIAV010000006.1, forward strand.
CGATTGCCTCTGCTTCACTGCTCACGCGGTGAAGTTGAGCCACCGGCCCGAAGAATTCGGTGCTGTAGGCAGGGTTCTCGGGGCTGATGTTCTCAAGAACGGCAGGCGCAAACTTGGTGCCATCGCGCTTGCCTGTACCGACGCGAAGGGTCGCGCCAGCCGCAACCGCTTCAGCAACCTGCTCTTCAAGATTCTTGGCCGCAGCCTCCGATGAAAGCGGGCCCAACTCAGTGCTCTCATCCATCGGGTCACCAACGGTGATAGCACCCATCGCGGCACTAAACTTTTCGGCGAACTCTTCATAGAGGGAGTCGAGCACAACGAATCGCTTCGCACCGTTGCAGGCCTGTCCATTGTTGTCGATTCGGGCAGCAACTGCAGCCTCGACCGTGACATCCATATCGTCGGTCGACATCAGGATGAACGGGTCAGAGCCTCCCAGTTCAAGCACGCTCTTCTTGAGGCTCGCACCGGCGGCAGCACCCACGATACTTCCGGCGCGCTCTGAGCCAGTGAGCGAGATTCCTTGGATGCGGGGGTCGTCAATTATTTTCGCAATTTGGTCGTTATCGGCGAGCAGGTTCTGGTATCCGCCGACCGGCATCCCAGCATCGCGAATGAGCTTTTCGAGCGCTGCCGATGACTCGGGGCACTGCTCTGCTGGCTTCACCAAGACGGGGTTGCCGAGCACCATGTTGGGGCCGGCAAATCGTGCGATCTGATAGATCGGAAAGTTCCACGGCATGATGCCCAAGATGGGCCCGATGGGGCTCTTACGGATCCAGGCGGTGCCCGCTCCAGCGGGAATTTGTTCGTCGGCCAAGAACTCTTCGGCGTTGTCGGCGAAATAGCGGAAAATGTCGGCCGAGAACTCAACTTCTCCAACCGCCTGAGCCAGCGGCTTGCCCATTTCACGCACGATGATGTCGCCGAATTCGGCCGCGCGTTCGACCAACAGATCGGCAACCCGGGTAACAATTGCAGCGCGCTCTTTTACCTGATCACGGCGCGATCCGTTCGCGTACTCGGAGTGTGCTGCGGCGACGATCTGCTCGACAACTTTGTCGCTCGCAGCGGGGTGTTCCGTGCCCGCTTCACCAGTGTAGGGATTGATCAATTGGTAGGTCTTCATGAGAGGTTCCTCGCTGCTTGAGAATGTCCGGCGACGCCGCCGAGAATTGTTCGTAGGCTACATGCGAAATCCTGTGAGGGGGAAGTCAGACTTTTTCGAGCGAGGCTTCAGCCCTAGCCGTTACGGCTTTTCGTTGAGGTCAATTGCCGCCAACATCGCCCACAATTCGGCTCGTCCTTGGAAGGTGTCTAGGCCCAAATTTGTGAGCTCGGCGAGCCGCTGCATCCGCGTCTTGAGACCGTGCCGGTGGATGCCCAACTCCCGTGCCGCCGGATCCCACTGACCGTTGTGCCGAAGCCACACTTGCGCGAACCGCAGCAGCCCCAATCCTTCATCCGAATCGATGACGCTCGCGAGTCGCGCGTGGGCAATATCGGCGACGGAACTCGACGCAAGGAGCCCGAAGAAACTCTCCCCGACGAGGCTGTCGAACTCGGTGACGCTGCCCGGGGGTGCGGCTTCGAGTGATCGCACGGCCTGGGTGATGGCGACGGTCAATTCTGCCCAACCGACTTCGGCGGAGAGCCCAACCGTGAGGCCGTTGATTTCGAAAAACCGGCGCTCGGCGGCGAGCTGACTCGCGTCGATGAGCACGAGCAGGTGCCGACCATCCGAGACCGCAAAGAATCTGCTCTCGGGCCGGGCAGCGCGACGCTCGAGCACGTCGCGAACGTTCGCGCTGGTGCCGCCGAGGTCGAGGGCTGCCACCGCAAAATAGTCAGTCGGAAGAGTGATGCCAGCGACTCGCACTGCGCGACGCACACTGTCGACGCGGCCGTCTTTCAGGAGTTGAAATAGTTGTTCGAGAATCGCGCGGTGGCCGACTCGCAGGTTCTCGGTCTGTTCGAGCGAGACTTCGGCGAGCGCCGCAAGCACTGTCATGACCGAGCGATCAAGGTCACCGAATTCGCTGCTGCGTGACCACGCCACGGCGCCACACAGCTGGCCGCTCGGCCCCAAGGTCTGCACGATGCGGTGCTCATCTGGGGTGTCATCGGCGACGCGTGCGCGGCTGGCCCGGTCGAGAAGCTCGTTCACCGAGGAGCGGATGTCGGGAGGGCAGTCTGGCGCGCTTCCTTCGGCACGGTCGCTCACGATTTCTCCATCGGCATCGAAGATCCACACCTGGCAGTCGAGGTGTTCGGCGGCTCGTGCGGTTGCCGCGCTGAGGCGGCCTTTGCCGACAGCAGCGCGAGCGATGTCATTCTGGGCCGCAAGCGCGCGGTCGAATTCTGCCCGGGTCTGTTCGGCTTCGTTGTCGGCAACGAGTCGGCTGATGGCGATGAATGGGATTCGGTACGGCACTTCGAAGAGCGGCAAGCCGGCCGCAGCGCAGGCGTCGATGAGCTGCTCGGGAACGCCGTGGGTGATTACTTCGGTTCCGAATCCGAGCGCTGCGACCCCCGCCGCGGCGAGCCGGGCGACGTAGGCGACGAAGTCGGCGTCGGGGTTGTCGACGAACTGGCGACCGGTCGTCAGCAGCAATTGACCTTCGGCCAGGAACGGGGTCGGGTCGTCGAGATCGGAATTGTGTACCCAGTTCACCGACCGGTCGAAAGTCTCTTGTGGGGTTAGCGCGCGCAACGCCAATTGCGGCGTCGAGACGATGTCCCAAACCGGTGTTGGCATTGTGAAACCTCCTCGTGCCATTCTGGCACTATGTGCGATCTAAGTTGCCATTGTGGGTCTATTGCCGGCGGCATCCAGAGACTACGTTGATCCAAACGAATTCTTCACAGATTGGATCGGTGGCCATGACTACTTCCGCACTCGCCCCCACGGCCCCGATCGGCGGCCCCACCCTCACGCAGAAGCGCGAGCTGGTCACGGCGATTCCCGGGCCCCGTTCGCTTGAGCTCCTCGAGCGCAAGAAGCAGTCGGTTGCCGCAGCAATCGGAATCACCCTTCCCGTGTTCGTTGAAGCAGCAGGCGGCGGCGTCGTGCGCGACGTCGATGGCAACACCCTCATCGACTTTGGTTCCGGTATCGCCGTGACCGGTGTCGGCAACGCGGCCCCCGCCGTTGTCGAAGCCGTCACCCAGCAGGTAGCCCAGTTCACTCACACCTGCTTCATGGTCACCGGCTACGAAAGCTACATCGAGGTCGCCGAGAAGCTCAACGAAATTACCCCGGGCAGCCACGAAAAGCGAACCGCCCTCTTTAACTCCGGCGCCGAAGCCGTCGAGAACGCAATCAAGGTCGCCCGCTACTTCACCGGCAAGCAGGCCGTCGTCGCGTTCGATCATGGCTACCACGGGCGCACCAACCTCACGATGGGCCTCACCGCCAAGTCGATGCCGTACAAGAGCGGCTTCGGCCCCTTCGCATCAGAGATCTACCGCGCACCCATGTCGTACCCGTTCCGCGACGGTGGAATCAGCGGCGAAGAAGCTGCCGCCCGCGCAATTCTGCAGATCGAAAAGCAGGTCGGCGCCGCCAACCTCGCTGCCATCATCATCGAGCCCATCCAGGGAGAAGGCGGATTCATCGAGCCCGCCCCCGGATTCCTCCCAGCGCTCAGCGCGTGGGCAACCGCGAACAACGTGATCTTCATCGCCGACGAAGTGCAGACCGGATTCGCACGCACCGGAGACCTCTTCGCTTCCAACCACGAAGACCTCGTACCCGACATCATGGTCACCGCCAAGGGCATCGCCGGCGGCCTCCCCCTCTCAGCAGTCACGGGCCGCGCCGATGTCATGGATGCCGCCCACGTTGGTGGACTCGGCGGAACCTACGGGGGAAACCCCATCGCCTGTGCCGCAGCACTCGCCACTATCCGCACCTTCGAAGAGAGCGGCGCCATCGACCGTGCCCGCGAAATCGGAACCATCTTCCGCGGCCGCCTCAACGGACTCCGCGCCGGCGACCCCCGCATCGGAGACGTACGAGGCCGTGGCGCAATGATCGCCATGGAAATCATCGACCCCGCCACGAAGGAACCAGACGCAGCGCTCACCTCGAAGGTTGCGGCTGCAGCGCACGCCGCCGGCGTCATCGTGCTGACCTGCGGAACCTTCGGAAACGTCATCCGCTTCCTTCCGCCGCTATCAATCTCCAATGAGCTCATCGCTGACGGTCTCGACGTCGTTCGCGACGCTCTCGCCAAGGCTTAGTTCACCGCCTTAGCTCACACAGCACTGCCCCACACAGCACTGCTCCATGCAGTACCAAGCCGAAGTTCAGCTAGCGCTGTTTGACTGACTTACAGATTTCATCACCACGGAAGGTGCACACCCCATGACTAACTCCACCGAAACCCAGCTCCTCGCGACCGTACCGAACCAGCTCTTCATTGGTGGCGAATGGGTCGCAGCATCAGGCGACAAAACCCTCGACGTAACCGACCCCGCTACTGGCAAGGTCATCCGCAGCATTTCGGATGCCTCAGCCGACGATGGAATGCGGGCACTTGACGCAGCCGTTGCTGCTCAGGATGCGTGGGCTGCAACCCCCGCTCGTGAGCGTGGCGAGATTCTGCGCCGCACGTTCGATCTCGTGCAGAAGCACCGTGATGACATCGCCCTGCTGATGACGCTCGAGATGGGCAAACCGCTCGCGGAGGCCAACGGCGAAGTGACCTATGGCGGCGAATTCTTGCGCTGGTTCAGCGAAGAGGCCGTGCGCATTTCGGGTCGCTTCGGCGCCACGCCTGAAGGTACCGGTCGCATGATTGTGTCGCAGCGTCCGGTTGGGCCCAGCTTTCTGATCACTCCGTGGAACTTCCCGCTCGCGATGGCGACCCGCAAGATTGCTCCGGCGCTGGCCGCCGGATGCACTGTCGTCGTGAAGCCTGCAGCGCTCACTCCTCTCAGCACCCTGTTCCTCGCAAAACTCTTCGAAGAGGCCGGCCTTCCCGCCGGTGTGCTCAACGTTGTGACGACTTCGAGTTCGTCTGCTGTGTCGGAGCCGATCATCGCCGACTCGCGCCTGCGCAAGCTGTCGTTCACCGGGTCTACCCCGGTGGGTAAGGCACTCATCAAGCAGGCTTCCGAAAACGTTCTGCGCACGTCGATGGAACTCGGCGGCAACGCCCCGTTCGTTGTCTTCGACGATGCTGACCTCGACAAGGCTGTGGATGGCGCGATCGCAGCGAAGTTCCGCAACATCGGTCAGGCCTGCACGGCAGCCAACCGCTTCATCGTGCACAGCTCGGTTGCCGCCGAATTCGCCGAGAAGGTAGCGGCCCGCGTTGCTGACATGAAGATCGGTCGCGGCACCGAAGACGGCGTCAACATCGGCCCCCTCATCAACGACAAGGCTGTCGACAAAGCAGACGAGCTGGTTCAGGATGCTGTGAAGCGCGGCGCGACTCTCGTCGCTGGCGGCAAGCGCGTTGAGGGCGATGGAAGCTTCTATGAGCCCACGATCGTCTCAAGCGTTCCGGCCGACAGCGACATCCTGCGTGAAGAGATCTTCGGACCGGTTGTCTCGATCGTTGAGTTCACCGACGAAGTTGACGCCGTGAAGATCGCCAACGACACCGAATATGGTCTGATCTCCTACGTGTTCACCGAAAGTTTGGCTCGGGGAAACCGGATGATTGATGCCCTCGACACCGGAATGATGGGACTCAACGTTGGTGTGATCTCCAACGCAGCCGCCCCCTTCGGCGGTGTCAAGCAGTCCGGTATCGGTCGCGAAGGTGGCTCGGAGGGTATCCACGAGTATCTCTCCACTAAGTACACGCTCGTACCGAATAGCTGATGTGCAACTGCATCCCGTCGGCACATATAGAGGAATGCCCTCTGTGCGTTGACGAGCCCCAGATCACGCGGGGCTACAACTAGGTTCCGGGGTTGGGTGGTCTCACTAGTGCCGAGGCCGCTCAACCGCCGAGTCACTCCGTTACGATTGCCCCACAGCTTCACGCCGATGCGTGCGGTACCGCGTAATCGAAAGAGTGCCCATGTCTGACCACCTCTTCGGTTCGCTACGGCGCTGGCCAGACATCGAAGCTCCCAACCTATTTGCGGTTGACGCGAGCGATCGGCTGATCCTCGACGAGGCACAGCCCCTGATCGCAGATTTGCAGGCTGGCGAGCTTGTCGTGATGGGCGACAACTACGGCGCCCTCACGCTCGGGGCGGCTGCGTTGAATGGATGCCGCGGCATCCGTGTGTTCCAAGACTCGCTCGTCGGTGAACTCGCTCTTGCGTCGAACGCCGGCGAGCTGGCAGATAACTATCAGTCGCACACACTCAACGGCTCGCTGCTGACCGGCGCCCGGTTGGTGTTGATGCAGTTGCCGCGCAGCCTGGCTGAGCTTGATGAGTGGGCCCAGGCGATTGCTCGCCATGCGGCGTCCGATGTGACCGTGATTGCCGGTGGACGTATCAAGCACATGACGCTCGCGATGAACGAGGTTCTCGCTCGGTCCTTTAACGACGTGTCGGCAGGGCGTGCCCGCCAAAAGTCTCGTTCTCTGACTGCCGTTGGGGTGCAGCGCTCAACGGAAGAGCCACGTTACCCGGTGACCTCGGTGCTGCGCGAGCCTGAGATTCCGGCCGACGAACTTGTCGTCAGCGCGCACGGTGGCGCTTTTGCTGGTGCTACGCTCGACCTCGGCACCCGCTTCTTGTTGACTTTCTTGCCCGAGATGAAGGCGGATGCTGTCGCCGCAATCGATCTCGGCAGCGGCACCGGAGTGCTCGCCGCGTCGCTCGCTCTTGCCCGCCCCAACCTGCAGGTGGTCGCGATCGATCAGTCCATCGCCGCTGTCGCCTCAACTCAAGAAACCGCTGAGGCCAACGGTTTCGGCGCTCGCGTGGAAGCCGTGCGCGAAGATGCCCTCACCGAACGCCCAACGGCCAGCGCTGACCTGATCGTGTGCAATCCGCCGTTCCACAGTGGGGCAACCGTTCATGCCGGTGTCGCACTGCGGATGCTGGCTGACGCCCGCCGCGTCCTCAAACCGGGCGGAGAACTGTGGGTAGTTTTCAATACGCACCTCGGGTATCGCGACTATCTGAACCGCACCGTCGGCCCCACCCACCGGGCCGGACGCAACAGCAAGTTCACCGTGACGGTTTCGGTGCGCGAGTAACTTTCTGTCGGCCCCTGGCGCTCACATCCTGCGCACGCGCAACGCGATTTCCTCTGCCGTGCAGAGCGTCGCGTAACTAACAGTGACTACCAAAAATCGGGTGTTTAGCTATGAGACGTAGTTGTAAGAAGCCGCGTCTCGCAGAGATTCGCGGTCTCGCAGAAAAGTTGCGCGGTGGGTGAGACATCTCTTCGACTCCAAATTTCCCGCCATCACAACAACCCCAATCGATTAGGTGTTGCAACGACCCCTTGAGGCCAACTATGGGTTTCGAGACATGCGACGCCACGAGAGTTCGAGTCAGGTACAGGGAACACCACGAAGAGCACTCCGCAAATATCAGTCGCCCGAACTTAGAGGGAGAATGTCGCGATGCGGGATGATAGACACGGTATCCAGACGCGGATCACTACGGGGTTGGCGGATTACAGATAATTTGGCGGCAATAATCAAAGAGTCCGGATACAGCCTCCCGCCCCCAGAGAGGTGACCGTCACCGTCCCACGCGAACTCGGGGATTCTCCGGCCGACTCTCACGTCTTCGGGATAAAGACGTGGTGAAGTCTCTATAGACCGTCGTAGCTGAATTGGCCTCCCAAAATAGTGGCGGCCACGGCCATCCCCCGCAACTGCTCCACAGTGCAGGAATAGGGGTCGAAATCCAGCACAGCGAGGTCGGCCACCTGGCCAACAGCGAGTTGTTCTCTCCCGAGCGTAGACGCTGCGATTGCCTGTTCGCGCGATATTGCCTCGCCAGCATGCCAGGGCTCGCGTCCGTCTCGACTTCGCCCTACCGCTGAGGCGATTGTCATCCAGGGATCGAGTGGTGCGACCGGCGCGTCAGAGCCGAGAACGAGCGTGGCTCCGGCCCGCAAGAGGCTACCGAGTGCGAAAGCGCGCTCGGTTCGGCCTGCCCACAGGAGATCAGCCACATCGCGGTCATCCATTGCATGCTCCGGTTGCACGCTGGCCACAACACCAAGCCTGGCAAAGCGCGGAATATCCGACCGATCAAGAAGTTGAGCATGTTCGATAAACCCCACGGCACCGATCGTTTCGAAAGCGTCGAGCGCAAGCGTATTGGCGTGATCACCGATGGCATGGACGGCCGGGACGATCCCCGCCTGTGTGGCCATCCGCAAGAGCGGAAGGAGTTCTTCAGGCGGCGTGACAAGCATTCCGCGGCCTTGCTCACCAGCTTCAGCGCCGGCGTAGTCCTCAAAACAGAAAGCCGTGCGAGTGTTCAGCGAACCATCGGTGAGAACTTTGAACGGCCCAACAGTCAACAGACCGTTCGTGTCCGGGATGATGTCTCCGGTGCGATATCCCTCTGCGATAGCACGCTCCAAGTCTGGCGTGTAAATACCGAACGCAACCCGAAGCGACGTCTGGCCCGCTTTAATGCGCCGCAACCACGGTTCCACGTTCCACGCCATCTCGAGGTCGACAACCCCCACGACGCCACGCCGTGCCGCCGCATCGGCAGCCTCACTCACCCAAGTATCGAGAGTGTCCACGTCGACAGCGTCTAGCCCCGCAAGTATGGGATAGCAGTCCGCCTCACGGAGTAGGCCCGTCGAGTGATCCTCCATGCCGCGCTCGACGAGTGCCGCCGAGTTCAGCCAGCAGCTGTGAAGGTCGCCACTCACCAGCACCACCGGATGCGTGGCGCTGGCGGCGTCGAGAAGTTGTCGGTTCGGCGCATCCGCCCACAGCGCGTCACGAAACCCGAAACCCACAATGAGTTCCCCCGGTGAGACTCCGCTTCGGCTGCCCGGCCCGGCATCCTTCGCCTTCACATGTTGCGCGACGATCGCTACGGTTTCTGACGCGGATGCTGCACTCTGCAGATCGAGCCGGCGGGATGCCAGCGCCCACTGGGTGAAATGCACGTGATGATCCCACAGCCCGGGAATAACGAACCTTCCGTCAAGATGCACTTCGCGTTCATCGCTGAAGCCCACCAATTCGCGTGCCGGCTCTATCGCGGCGATGACACCATTGTCGAGTCGTAGATCAACCAGCGAAGTGAATCCCGCGATGCGCGCCTCACGGAGCAGAAGCGCCCCTCGTTTCTGTTCAGTCGCGACGATTCGCCGCGGAGCAACAAGTGTCATCGCTCAGAGCACGCTGTGGAGAAACCCGCGCGTACGCGGATTCTGCGGGTTATCGAAGACGAAGCTCGGCTCGCCACTCTCGACGACGACACCGTCATCCATAAACACGACGGTGTCGGCAGCGCTGCGGGCAAAGCCCACTTCATGCGTCACCACAACCATCGTTGTGCCGGCATCAGCTAGCTCTCTCATAACGCCAAGAACGTCGCCAACGAGCTCTGGGTCGAGAGAGCTGGTCGGCTCATCGAAGAGCATGATTTTCGGATGCATCGCTAGAGCACGCGCAATCGCAATGCGCTGCTGTTGGCCGCCAGAAAGTTGCGCCGGGTAGTGATTTGCCCACTCACGCAAACCGACCTGCTCCAAGAACTCGAACGCTTCCGCGCGCGCCTCGTCTTTCGGACGACGTGCGACACCGACAGGCGCCTCCATGATGTTCTCGATCGCCGTCTTGTGTTGAAAGAGGTTGAACTTCTGAAAGACCATCCCGATCTTCTGGCGCTGGCGTGCAATGTCACGCGGATGCATCTCATGAAGCACGCCACTCTTCTCCCGGTAGCCCACCAGCTCTCCATCGACGGTGATGCGGCCACCATCGATTCGTTCGAGATGATTGATGCAGCGCAGGAGTGTTGATTTGCCGGAGCCCGATGGGCCAAGCAGGCAGGTAACTTCACCGGCCCGCACATCCATATCGATGCCTTTCAGTACCTCTAAGGATCCGAAACGCTTTCTCACGCCACGGAGTTGCACGAGGGCATCATCATCGAGCTCGACTGTACGATTCTCAGACATTATTTACGTCCCAACTTCTTGCTCTGACGCTGTCGTTGGCGCTGTATTTGAATGGATCCGGTGACCTCGCGCACCCGTTGAAGCGGACCGAGTGGTTGATTCTTTGTGCTCCCCCGGCCAAAGTAGCGCTCGAGGTAATACTGCGGAACCGACAGAATCGTCACCAGCGCGAGATACCAAATGCTGACAACGATGAGCAGCTCGACCTGGCGTAGGTTCTGTGCCGAAATCTGGGTTGCCTGCGTGTACAGCTCAAGGACCGCGATAAGGGAGAGCAATGACGTGTTCTTAATCATCGAGATGAGCTGGTTGCCCATCGGCGGAATGATTACGCGCATTGCCTGCGGAAGAAGGATCTTCACGAAGCAATACCTCGGGCTCATCCCGAGCGAAGCCGCGGCCTCACGCTGCCCCTCATCGACGGACAGCATTCCAGAACGCACAATCTCCGCCGAGTACGCCGCCTCGTTGAGGGTCAACGCGAGAATGCCAGCCACGAAAGCCGAGACCAGGGTGTTCGTATCGACCGAGAAGAAGACGATGTCGGTAAACGGAATACCGATGCTGATCTTCTCGAAGATGAGTCCGAGATAGCCCCAGATCACAATCTGCACCAGTAGCGGTGTGCCACGAAAAGCCCACACATAGAGGGCCGAGAAGACCACGAATACTGGGTTTCCCGATAGCCGCATCGCGGCGAGAAGCACAGCAAGTATCGCCGCGCTGAGCATCGCGATAATCGTGACAGTCACAGTGATTTGCACACCCGAGAGGATACGACTGTTGAAGAGGTACTCCCCGATTGTCGGGAAATCGATGTTCTCATTCGTGGCGATCGCCTGAGCGAACGCCACGAAGAAGAAGATCAGTACTGCGGCGGCGACCCACCTACCGGGGCGACGTAACGGTTGAACGAAATTGTCGAACTCCTTGTTGGGGGGTGCTTGCGCCATGGGGTTCCCTTGTTGTTAGTTCGTTGCTGCGTTCACGAGCGCCTCATCGAGGGCCAGCGAACCCATGCCGTGGGTGTCGAGAATGTCCTGGTAGATGCCTTCATCCATCAGATCCTGCATTGCAGCCTGCAGCGCATCGGTCAGTTCCGTGCGCTCCTTGAGAAGGGCAAAACCGGTGTAAACGGGGTTGAAGCCCTGCGGGTTCTCCGGGTCAGCCACCATCTCGAAGTACTCGCCATCACCGGCGGTTGCAACAGTGAAGGCAGCAACAGGTGCGTCGACAACGTAAGCCTGAACTCGACCCGCACGCAGAGCAGTCTGGGCATCCTGCGCTACAGGAAGACCCTGCACGTCGATGCCGTCAGAGCCAGCCGCTTCACAGTCACCCTTGAGGTTCTCAAGCAGTTCAGCCTGCACCGTGGACTTTTGCGTTGACACGCTGTGGCCGCAGAGATCCATCAGAGTGGTGATGTTCTCGGGGTTGCCTTTCTCCACAACAATGGCAAAACCAGCGTTGATCTCCTCAACGAAGTTGAGGGTTCCCTGCCGTTCCTGCGAATCGTTCATGCCCATCATAATGACGTCGTGACGATCGGATTGCAGCGACGGAATCACCGACTCAAAAACCTGGTGATTCACTTCGAAGGGAATACCGAGCTTGGCGCTGAGCGCCGCCACCATGTCGACGTCGACACCGATGATTTTGTCGTCATCGCCGTACGCCACGAATGGCGGATACGGCACACCCATGGCGATACGAATCTTGCCACGGTCAAGAACGTCCTGAGGAAGAAGGGCGGCCGCATCCTCGTCGATGTCGGTGCTGAACTCGGTCATGACGGTCATCGGAAGGCCACCGACAGAGGGTTCGTCGGAATTGCCGCCACTGCCGCTGCCGGCGCCGGTGCTGCACCCTGCGGTGAGAGCCAGTGCTCCGACCGCGACGAGCGCGAAGATCGGGCGTGTGATGTGTTTCATACTGATTCCTTTCGATGGTGGCGAAGTTCGCCGCGGTGCACGGGGTCTAGGGCCCCTTGGGTGAAAAGCGATGATCAGAAGGAAATCTCTGTGGTCGAAACAGTGACGGCATCCAACACGCCGGGCAGTATCTCGACACCGATACCGGGACCGGTCGGCACTCGAAGGTGCCCGTCTTCCAGCACAAAAGGAGCAGTCAGGTCTTGTTCGTAGTAGCGACTCGACGCTGAAGTATCACCGGGGAGAACGAAGTTTGGCAGCCCGGCAAGGGCAACGTTCGCGGCGCGACCGATCCCCGTTTCGAGCATCCCACCACACCAGACCGGCACTCCGTGGGCGGCCGCAACATCGTGGATGCGGCGGGCTTCGAAATAGCCACCCACCCGTGCCGGCTTCACATTGATGATGCTGCAGGCGCCGAGAGTGATCGCGGCTGCAGCATCTCGGGCTGACTCGATCGATTCGTCAAGGCAGATTGGCGTGGAAATCAGCGTTGCTAGGCGTGCGTGGCCCAGGATGTCGTCTTCCTCCATCGGCTGTTCCATCAGAAGCAGATCGAATGGGTCTAGCAACGCTAGGTGGCGAGCATCCGCCAACGTGTATGCGGTATTGGCGTCGACCTGAAGCAGCATGTCGTCGCCAAAACGCTCACGTACGGCCCGCACTGGTTCGAGATCCCAGCCGGGTTCGATTTTCAGCTTGATGCGCAAATAGCCTTCGTCGAGGTAGCCTCCAACGGCGTCGAGCAGTTCGTCGATCGAGTCCATGATTCCGACCGAGACACCAGCAGGCACCGTGTCATGGATCGCACCCAAATGTTGCGCGAACGAGACTCCCGTTTCTTTGAGCTGCGCGTCGAGAATCGCCGTCTCGAGAACAGCTTTCGACATCGGATGCCCCTTCACCGGTGCAAGCGCCGTCGCCACCTTCTCGGCAGTCAGGGCATCGCCCATTGCCTGCAGTCGCGGCACGAGGTGATCCCGGATCACCAGGTCACAACCGTCAAGAAACTCTGAGCTGTACAGCGGGTAGGTTTCAGAAGCACACTCTGCGAAACCCTCGGCATCAGCAGTAGTGACCCGCGCAACGATCATTTCTCGTTCAGAAACCGATCCGAAGGATGTTCGAAAGGGGCGCACGAGCGGCATGACAATCCGCCGTAGTTCAATGTTCTCGATCTTCACTGTTCTCCTCCTTTAGTGAGCCGGTACCAGCCGTCTCGTGAAACCCAGCTGGCACCATGCCCGGAAGCAAAGGCTGTTGATAGGGCGGTTCGGATGCAGCTGCGCCACTCCGCGGCAAGTTCTGGGTTCTGCTGCCGGACGGCAACAATGTCGCGAGGAACTCGACACCACAGTGAGTCAGCCGCCTCAACGAGAACGGGTGCGTCATCTGGTCCGAAGGTTCGTACATCGCTCGGACCAAATTCCGGAAGGTGAAAGTCAACAACCCTGCCCTCACTGGCCGCGATTGCCCTCTCGGAGTTGAGCTGCCACGTTGCAACGAGACGATCGCTCTCATCGTTGGCATTGATCGCCCCCTGCATCTGGCCATAAAAGTTGTCAATGTATCCGGTAGATGAGGCACCCAACTTGGTCAGGTTGAACCGAGCATTCCGGCTGACCAGGGGGTCGAAGGTCCACAGCATCCGATCGATCCCACGCTCCAAAGCCACCGCTCTCTGGTGTTGCTTGATCGCGAACCCGACACCATGTTCGATAGCCCGAGGCAGAACGCCGGTGATCAGCGAATAGACCGAGGCGTCTGTGGCGGAACCGATCAATACCGCTGCCCCACAGAGCCAGCTCTCGGCGTCGTAAGCCGCAGTGACAATCGCTCCGCCATGGCTCATGCTGCGCAAAAGTTCGGCCGGAATCGGCCTGCCTGCCGAAGTAACACCCCACACTGATTTGAACAGGTCGTCAATGTCGCGGAATCGGTCCATCTCGTGCTCATCGACGATGCGCACACCAGCCCGCAGCGCCGCCTGCGTGGCAGCAGTTCGCGCCTGATCGGCTGCGATATCGGATTCAACGGTGAACGACATCCGATAAGTGTCACGCAGCTCCAGCCGTAGCGCCTTAGCGTGGAGCACAGAAATGGCGCCCATATTCTGTGCTGCAGCACTATGGGTGAGCCGGCCAAACTTTTCCTAACGGATCAGTCGAGGGAGGAAAGAACCCAGCTAGTCTCGTGGGATGTCTGATCTGAATATAACCCCCAACGAAGTGGGTGTTCGTGAGCTTCTTCAGATTCTTGATGGTTGCGGATTACGCCTCGAGACGCCCGAGGTCACGCTGCATCCCCTCGTTGCCGGCACAAGACTCTTCGACCCGCTCACGCCGCTGAGGCCAAGTAACGGGGGAATTCTTCTCGGAATCGGGGTTCACCCCAGTGCCCCCGATTCAGCACAAGTGGTGCGCGCCGCCGCCGCCGCGGGGTTCAATGCGCTCATCATCAAATCGTTCTCTGTGAGCTTCGCGCACCTTGCCGAGATCGCCGCTGCAGCGTCAATCGACCTCCTCTCTGTTGACGATGACATCGAGTGGCGTCAGCTGGATTCACTGATCAGTTCAGCCCTGGCGAGCACAAGCGATGCACACAGCGCCGACTCAAATCTTGCCGTCGGAGATCTCTTCGCCCTCGCAAATGCCATTGCGGCGATGACCGGTGGAGCCAGTGCAATCGAAGACATGCAAGAGCACGTTCTGGCATATTCGACGATCGCCGGCCAGCCCATCGATGGCAATCGTCGCGCGGGAATCTTGGGACGCAAAGTCCCTCAGATCGAAAGTAGCGCATCGGTTTACGCCGAGCTTTTCCGGGCCGATGGAGCACGCCGCATGCCGCGGGCCCCGGATTCCCTCGGCCGCCTGGCCGTCGCCATCCGGGCCGGTACCCAGCCGCTGGGTTCGATCTGGGTCGTAGATGCAAATGGCTCCCTGACCGCTGATGCGGAACGTGCCATCGAGCGCGCGGCCGACGTCGCAGCCCTCCATCTCCTCCGGGCCCGCAGTAGCGCAGACTTGGCCCGTGCTCAACGCACAGAACTTTTGCGCCGCCTGCTTGAGGGCAGCGAATCCAGTCACCTCGTCGCCAGCCAGATGGGTTGTGAACCACAGGGAGCGTTCGTGGTGCTGGCCTGTCAACCAGCGCTATCGGAGTCGGTCAATGAGATCGATATGTCACGCCTCGTCGATCTCATCAGACTGCACTGCCAAAGCCATCAACCGAGCGCTGAATGCGTGAACATTGGAACCACCGTCTACGCCCTCTTCGCGGGAGCCTCCGTAACCGACCTCAGTCGGGTCAGCACGATGGCTCAAAAACTGATTGCACGCTCCGGCGTAGCCTTAATGATCGACCTCAAAATTTGTGTGGGCACACGCGCTACAGGTTCGGAGCAGATCTACCGTTCACGCACAGATGCAGACTTGGGTCTTACGCTGCTCTCGCAACCCAACTCACACACCTCGCTCGTTAACGCGCGCGATGCCCGCAGCCAGCTCGCCCTTCTCGAGATTTCGCAGATATTGCGTGAAAGCCCTCGGCTGGTCTCAGATGCTGCTCGCCAAATGCTAGAGAGCGATAAGCGGTCGGGGACTGAGTATGCCAAGACGCTGAGCTGCTACCTCGAGCATGCACGAGACTCAGCAGCAACGGCTCACACGCTGTCGGTGCACCAGAATACGCTCCGGTATCGTTTGCGGCGGGCGGGTGAACTATTCAATATCGACCTGACGAACGCCGACGATACGCTCTTGCTCTGGCTGAGCCTTCGAGCCATCGAGCTCAAATAGCAGCGTAGGTCAGGCGCTACGAATCGCGTTCACTAGTCCAGCAACGAGGTTCGCTCTCTCGGCCATGAATCCGACCACCAGATATTCGTGGTCGGCGTGGGCACCGCCCCCTACTGCTCCGAGGCCATCAAGTGTTGGCACTCCGAGTGCGGCGGTGAAGTTGCCGTCGCTTCCGCCGCCGACTGTTTTGCTTTCGAGGTCGGGAAGCAGCTGCTGTGCTAACGCAAAGAGCCCAGCCGCGGCAGACTCGGGCATCGGGGGCCGGCTAATAGCTCCCTGAACCGTGATCCGTGCCCCTTCGAGATGCGGTACCAGTACTGCGAACGCAGATTCGATTCGTTCTTTCTCGTCGACCGACTCGACCCGGACGTCGACGATGACGGTTGCCTCTGCGGGAACAACATTTTCCACGGTTCCTGCTGACGCCACGGTTGGGGTAACGGTCGTACCAATATCGGGCCGATCAAGCGCTGCGATATCAAGCACCTGATGTGATACTTCGATCAGAGCGTTGATCCCGGCTGCGGGTTCTAGGCCTGCGTGAGATGACCGGCCAGCGATAGAGACTCGAAACGTGCCGCAACCTTTACGGCCGGTCTTCACGCCGCCGCCATCGGCAGCGCCCTCGATCACTAGTACAGCGCCACACGCAAGGGCTCGTTCTTCGATGAGAGCTCGAGAGGCACCGGAACCAACCTCTTCGTCAGCGGACACAAGGATCTCAACACCCGACCGCTCATGTTCATCTAGGGTCGCCAGGCCGTGAATGGCCTGGACCAAACCGCCAAGCATGTCAAAGACCCCTGGGCCGGTCGCGTGCCCGTCTTCGACCATGAATGGGCGGCGTTCAAGGGTGCCGAGCGGAAACACTGTGTCATGATGACCAAGGATCAGCACTTCGGGATCGCCGCCACCTGACCAGTGGACGATCGGCCCGGCTTCACTGTCTATGAGGACAGCGTGCCCGCCTAGGCGGCTCTCGATAACAGCGGCGACAGCTTCCGCCGATGCTGTTAAGGCGTCGAGGTCGCGCGATGGAGACTCGATTTCGACGAGTGTCCTGAGGTCCTCAATCATCGCGTCAACACTCACGGCGACTGCCTTGTGAATCATCATTTGGCAAGGGTAGTACACGCCGTAGCGGATAGACATTGAAGGACCGGCTTGATGAAACGGCCTGCCGGTGTTTGGAATCTGCCGCGAGAAGCGTCTGCGCGATGCAAACTCCTGGATTCCTATGAGGTTAGTTTTCTGTTGCGACTCCCCACTGAACTCATTGACATTCGATAGATAACAATCGATGATCGATAGATGCAACAGACTATTAGAACGCCATCCTTGGCAGCAGCAGTGGCCACCTGGCTAGCAATCGGGCTCCTCGTCGTATTGGTTCTTGCTGGTTGCGTCGGGCTATTTCCCTTATCCGACTTGATCGCAGACCAGAATCCAGAATTTCAGAGCCTGCGAACCCCACTTCTCACGCTGGCATTGGCCGTTGGCCTTTGTTTGGAGACGATTCTCATATCGACAGCCGTTTTAGTCCGTTTTATTCGACGAGACCGCATCTTCACTCAAGCCGCGGTACGACTGGTTGACGTGCTCGTGATCAGTGTCATTCTCGCCACCATCTTGACGGGATCCACGCTGGCCTTCATACCAGGGCCGCCGTTGCTCGCGATCGCGATCATGGCGAGCGTCTTGGTAGGAATCGCACTCTTCTTCGTTCTCTTGGTTTTAAGGTCGCTGTTGAAACGAACGGTGCTGATGAGAACCGAGCTGGATGAGGTTGTGTAGTGGCAATACGCATCCTCATCGACCGCTTGCTTGTAGAGCGCGGGATGTCGGTCGGGGACTTCGCCACGGCCGTCGGCATCACCCCCGCCAACGTCGCCGTGCTCAAGAACGGACGCGCTCGCGCCATCCGGTTTTCAACCCTCGACTCAATTTGTCGAGTTCTCGACTGCCAGCCCGGCGACATCCTGATTTGGGATAACGAGAGTCTCGCGGACTCCTAGCACCAATAATTGTGCCGGCCGTGTAGCTTCTCGAAGCTTCCCTGACAGGTGAGGGCTCGCGCAAGGATCCCGCGTTTACCCAGCTTTACTCCACTCAGCGAATGTGTCGCATAACCTCAGCGTCTTATAACCCGTGGGCCACAAGACACCGCCAGCGTCGTCCTATCGAAACAGATTTTGTTGGTTTTAGATTTCAGGCGCGGGAGAGGGATTGTTCTACTATCATCTAGAACATGTTGTTTAGGTTAGATCAGGGGTCGACGATTTCGCTTGCCCAGCAGATCGCTATTCAAGTGCGTCTGGCGATCGTGAAGGGCGATCTCAAGCCTGGCGAGCGGCTTCCGACTGCTCGTGAATTGGCTACCGCGTTGGGCATCAACATGCACACCGTGCTCCGCGCCTATGGCGAATTGCGCGATGAGCGCATGATTGAGATGAGGCAGGGCCGTGGAGCGTGGGTTCGCCCAGACCTGGAGCCCGGTTTCATGCGCTTAGCGGAAATGGCCGAGCAGTTCCGCACCGAGGCACGAAAACTAGGACTGTCCCAGCTGGAGATCCGTCACATGATCGAAGAGACCTCATGATGCACAACCCGAACTCAGGCCAAGCACGAGCTCGGGATGTCGTTGCGGCGCTCACACTCTGGGGGCCTCTCGCTATCATGGTCACAACCTGGCTGATCTGGCACGGCCAGCTTCCCGCCGATCTGCCACGTCAGTGGAACAGCGGAGGAGTGAGTTCGACGTGGCCGACGTGGTTAGCGATCCTTCTTCTAGGACTGGTGGGCCTCGGCTCGGCCATCATTGCAGCCTTCGCACTCCGTACGGATGCGGCCGCCAGTCGCCGTAAGACATTCCTCTGGAGCGGTTTCGCCGCTGGCATGGCGAGTGGATCTTGGCTGTTGGTTGCCGGATCTACGATCACTTCCGGTGCCACCGCGGAACCGCAGGTAGGTGCGTGGCCGGTGCTTCTCATAGCGGCAATGGGTTACGGTCTCTTTCCGTTTCTGATTGCACATCGCTGGGTGGATGTGGAACCAGAAGTGGACTGGCGCGGTCTCAAAGTAGTTACTTGGCTACTGGGAATCCCGCTGAAGACAGTGCCTCTTAAGACCATCGAGTCTGTGCACACCGAGCCCTTGGAACCAGCGCATTGGGGGGGGGGATGGGGTTACCGGGTTATGCCTGGCCGGTCAGCGATAATCCTCCGCACAGGGCCCGGAATCGTCGTCGATCTCACCAGTGGCAAACAATTCGCACTCTCCCTCAAGGAGTCCTCAATGTGGGCTGTGCAGGAATGATTGATAATGCCGCCACAGTTTCATTTAATGCACGTAAATGATAGTGTGATGGCATTATCTGAGGAGCGATCATGGCGTACAACATCGAAAAGCAGCAGGTGATTTTCGGTGAGCATCTGCGCTCGTGGCGCATGGTGCAAGGGCTGACCGCTCAGCAGGTCTGCGAACGTGCCAGTATCTCCTTGCCGACCCTACGCAAATTGGAGCGCGGTGAAGGCAATGTACACCTCGAAAGCGCGTTGCAAGTAGCGCGCGCTCTCGGCATCCTCGACAGCATCGTCACAGCAGCTGACCCACTGCGCACTGACCTTGGCCGCGCGCGCGCCGATCTCCTGCATCGGAAGCGCGCTCGATGACCGACGTCGAAGTCCATGTGAACCGTGACGGCCAGCCGATTCTTGCTGGCGTAGCGCATTTCACGCGCGAGCGACAGAATGTCACGACGACGTTCACGTACGAATCCAGCTACCTCGCGGATCGAAAGAACCGACAGATCGACCCAGCGCTTCCATTGTTCTCAGGTAACCAATATGTGGCGACTATGCCGGGAGCATTTGGAGACAGTGCGCCCGACAGATGGGGCCGTAATCTTCTGACGCGTAGGGAACGCCAGCTGGCCACGGAAGAAAGCAGAACAGCACGCACGTTCGACGCTGTGGATTTCCTTCTCGGCGTGAACGATGAAACTCGACAGGGCGCGCTGCAGTTCTCACTGGTCGGAAGCTCCGAGATGCTTTCTCCCCGAACCGACGTGCCGAGACTCGTCGCGCTACCCGCGCTGCTCCGGGCCAGCGACGACGTCGCCACGGATAGCGACGGCGCCGAGGCGTACAAGATGCTTCTCGCCGCAGGAACCGCGTCACTCGGCGGCGCACGCCCGAAAGCCTCCGTTCGCTTAGCGAACGGCGCGCTCGCCATCGCGAAGTTTCCGCACGCACACGATGAGTGGGATGTGATGGCTTGGGAGGCTCTCTCCCTCGACCTCGCCGAGCTCGCCGGCATCACTGTTCCGCACCGCCAGCTCGTGAAGGTAGGCGACCGGCATGTGTTTCTCGTTGAGCGATTCGACCGCGCCGGAAAATCCCGCGTCGGCTACATGAGTGCCATGACAATGGTGGAAGCGAAAGATGGGGCGTCGGGTGACTACATCGATCTGGCAGACAAGCTCGCCGACCACTCAGCGTCGCTCGACGAGGACCGTCGGGAGCTATTCGACCGTGCAGTATTGAACGTCGCCCTGCACAACACCGACGATCACCTACGAAATCACGGGCTGATCGACAGCGTCGGCGGCTGGAAACTCAGCCCCCTCTTTGACGTGAACCCCAACCCCGCGATAGGCGAGGCTCGAGCAACCTCTATCGCGGGCGCAACTGCGGCCGCCGATGAGTGGGCAGGCCTGGTCGAACTCGCGTCCGCATCCGGCATCAACGCTGTGGAGAGCCGCGAGCGCATCGCCCGCGTTGTGACGGCTGCCGAATCTTGGAGAGCGGTAGCGAGCAAGCACCAGATTCCTGCCTCGGAGCAGCAGAAGATGGCTGGAGTACTCGATGATCGCATCAACATGCTCCGCGCCTCTTCAGAACTACGTTTCTCGGCTTCAGACAGCCAGGCCCGTTCACGACGCGCTGATGCGATTCGCACTCCACGCCGAAAGACCACACGCAAATCCAACACCGGCTCATTCGCACCGCGCGAGCGACCGGCTCCGAAGGACGACCTATCGGACGAGAACTGAGTTGCTAGATCCTGCAGCGCGCACGCTTGCGCCTTAGCGGCGCACCCTGTTCCCCGCAAGGCGGTGAATCGCGGAGCTCAATGAACTTTACTGTTCACATGGGAGAATGCAGAGCGATCCGAGCCGACTCGGAAGAACGTACCGAACTCGTTGCGCTCATCTTCACGTTCCCACGTCCGACCGTGACAGAGACAGAGTTCACGGTCGTTCATCGCAGGTGCCGCGGGCAAGGCCTGGGCACAACGGTCTCGAGCAGTCTTCCCTGAGTGTCGAATCCCAGTCGGAGTTGGCGCGCCGGCGAATCGTCGTCGAGGTCTTCGACCCAGAGTGCCCAAGTGGCTGCCTGGATTGCATCCTCGGGCGGGATGCCGTGCTTACGCGCAGAATCGTGCACCTTTACGCGACGTAGGAAGTCAATGCGTCGCGGATTGCCTCTGACCGGGTCTTGTTCTCGCGCGCCGCCCGAGCATCGATTGCTGCGAGCTCATCTGGAGTCAGCCGCACAGCGACAACCTGCGAGGGCTCGGCGCCTCGGCCAGGCCGACCACGACCTCGCTCTTTCAGCTTGTTGATGTCGTACCCGGCGTCTGCCTCCGCGGCCCATGCCGCGATCTGCCTTTCCGTGACGGGCACACCACTTACGGACTCACCGATACTCATATGGTTAACGTAATACGAAATTACCCGCGCGGCGAGGGTGTCCAGCATCCACGTGTGCGTCGCACTGTAGGACCGAGGCCCCTGGAGGCCCACTGCTGCCCCACTCATGAAAACTCTCAAAGACTCCAAACCTAAGCATAGCAAGGCCTTGCTACGCAAGGTATTGTCGAGGCCATGAGTAACGACGAGGACAAGATCCTCACCAACTTGCGGAAAGGCGTACTCGAGTTTTCTGTTCTAGCGGCACTCGCCAAGGAACGTAGCTATGGACGCAACCTCGCCCAACAGTTGAGCGAACGGGGGCTGATTGCCAGCGAGGGAACGCTTTATCCGCTGCTATCGCGTCTTCGCACTACCGGCTTAGTTGATACGGAATTGACCGATCCGGCCGATGGGCGCCAACGGCGCTACTACACACTGACACCCGCGGGCCAGGCCCGCCTCGACGCATTCCGATCGGCCTGGGTCCCGCTCCGGGGCACCGTCGACGACCTACTGGAGACGAACTCATGACACCCACGACTGTCGATGATCGCGCAACCGAGCAGCGTGACTATCTGAAAGAGCTCGACAAAGAACTCGCCGTGCTGCCGTCCGAGTTGCGAGGTGACATCGTTCGTGACATCAACGAGCATCTCGAGGATGCGATCGACGACCCGCGACCGTTTCCTGACTCTATTGGCACCCCCAGCGACATCGCTCGCTCTGGACTAGAACAACGCGACCTGACCACGGGAAGAATTAGTCGCCCACATACGTCACTGCTCGCCAAGCGACTGCAGTTGATTGTTGCCGCCGTCTACGCGCCTGTTGTGATTTTGGCCCTGTTGGGGCTCACCAGTGTCGTGCCACCAGCGTTCAGGGCGGCCTTCCTCCTGCAACTCGCACCGCTGCTTGTGCTCGCATTCCCACCACTTCTTGCCCGTTGGACTTCGTGGTGGCGCATCTCATTACTCTGCACTGCGACCTACGCGGTCTACTTCATCACGGCGCTTGTCTTCGTCATGGTTGTCGTGGGCGCACCGTGGCCGACATCCTTTCCCACCATCGTCACACCATTCCTCATCGCTTGGCCGACAATGGTGGTCATGCACGCACCCGCGTTGGTACTTTTGACAGTCGCATTGGTCCGCGCCCCAGTGACACTTCGAAAGCCACGGCGGAATAGTCACCGTCTGCACATGTAAAGTTCTTTCTCCCAGTCGTGAACTTAATTCGGCCAATTGAGCAATACCTATTGTGACTAGCGATAACGAGATCATCCAGAGGTCGCGGGATAACCCTGCGGTCTTTGCTGAGATGTATGACAGTCACGCGACTGCCGTTTATCGGTATGCCGCGCGACGGGCGGGCATCGATACTGCGGATGACATCATGGCCGAAACGTTTCTGGTGGCTTTTGAGCGGCGCAATCGCTTCGATAGCGCCTTCGAAAGTGCCCTGCCGTGGTTGCTCGGGATTGCGACAGTTCTGATTCGCAAACACCGCGGCGCGGAGGCGCGATTCTTGCGGGCGGTGGTGGCATCAGGTCCACCGGCGACGGTGGTTGATGATCGAGACGATCGACTCGATGCCGACCTCGCCGTTCGGGCTTTAGCAAGTGCGATTCGTCGCTTACCTGCCCGGGACCGCGATGCCCTGCTGTTGTACGCGTGGGGCGACCTCGATTACGAGGGCGTCGCACTCGCATTGAACATTCCCATCGGGACTGTTCGGTCACGTCTCAATCGCGCGCGGCGAGTGCTGCGCCAGTCCGCTGGTGAAATTCCAGCAGAGGAGGTGAACCGTGGACGAACTAACGCTGCTCCGATCGGTAGGTAAGGATGTTGCCGATCCATCGACTGACGCTCTCGGCCGAGGCCGTCGCGCCCTGATCGAGCACATCGGATCGCGTCCGACCAAGAAGAGCCACCCTGGGTTGAGGAGAGCTGCGTGGTTCAGCGGAGGAACCGCCGTCGCCGCCGGCGTCGTTGCCGCTCTCGTGCTGTCGAATGTGCTCGGATTGGCCGGCTGGCGAGGTGGGGCGGATGCCGCAGCCGCATCCGCATTGAACGATGCTGCCGCCGCAACGATCAAGACTTCCGACCCCGTAGTCGGGCTAGGCCAGTACCTGAAGGTTGACACTCAGGCCGTCTTCAAAAGTCAGGTTCAAAACGCGGAGTGGGAGAACTTCGCCTACTTGGGGACCCAGAACCAGCAAATGTATATCCCTGCGGACTACAGCGATGACTGGGTTTTGGTGACGGAGCCGAGAACTGCAATCAAAGTTTTTGGGGTGGGTTTCGAGCAAGACGCAAAAGAGTCTGCTGAAGACGGCTGGGAAATAGAAGACATCAGCCGCGCCGACTATGGCGGTTTCTATAACTCGAAGCCGTTAGATTGGGGCCTTGACGAGCTGCCGCGAGACCCGCAGCAGCTGCTCAACTACATCTACCGAATAACTGCTGGCCACGGCGTGAGCGCCGATGGGCAGGCGCTGGATTTCATCGCGACCAAGCTGCGTACTGGTGTGGTTCCGGCAGACCTGCGGGCCGCGCTGTATCGGGCAGCAGCAGGCATCCCCGGGGTCGAGATCACCGACGAAGCCGCCACCCTGAATGGCCGCACGGGAATTGCGTTCGGCCGCGAAGAAAGTAACGGGATGCGCTACGAGATAATCATTGACCCCGACACGGGCCTCCTGATCGGCGAGCGCACCGTGCAACTCAAAGACAGCTTGATGGTGCCCGTTTTCGCCGGGGAAGTCATTGGGTGGACGGCCGTGACGACCACGGTTGTCGATTCTGCTCCCGCCGGCGGCAGCTTGTGCGGCAACACAGGCAAGCCGATCGGCGGCGCAGGCAGCGGCCAATGCGACGACAGGAATTGACGATGGATGCAGAGATTCGTCCCGATGCGATCGAGCTGCCGCCGATTGTGTCTATCGAAATCAACCTAATCCCTCTACACACAGCCACCCAGTAGCCCGAGACAATGACCGCTGTAGCGGCCAGGAGCCTTCAAATTCAACGGTTTCGTGCGTCAAACGCCGATTCGTGTCCATCAGCAGTTCGTCACATGATCGGGTGCAATTACTATTGCGGGATGGTCGATGTTCAGATCCGCATGGCGCAAGTAGAGGACGCTCAGAGCGTAGCGGTCATTCATGTCGACAGTTGGCGAGCCGCGTATCAGAGGCTCATCGCGCAGGAGGTGCTCGATGCCTTGCAGGTCGACACGCGAGCAGCAGGCTGGTCTCGCTGGATCGAGTCATCGCTTTCGGAGCGGCCCACCGATGGCATCGATGGGCCCTCGCACAGAATGTTGCTGGCGGAGGTGGATGGCCGGGCTATTGGTTGGGCCTCGTTCGGCGGTGGCCGAGACGATACGATGGCACATCTCGGAGAGCTTGCCGGACTCTACGTGCACCCTGATTACTGGTCACAGAGGATCGGACATGCGCTAATCGAGCGCGTGGATCAGGAGCTACGCGCTGAAGGATGGCAACAGGCCTATCTGTGGGTACTGCGGGGGGAACACCCGCGCGATCCGCTTCTATGAAGAGCACAGCTGGCAAGCGGACGGGGAAGAAAAGATCGCCGTCGCAGGGGGCGCGGCACCACTTCAGGAGCTGCGTCATCTCCGCCATCTGTAAATGCCAGCGAGGGCAAACGAACGGTTTTCGGTGTCGAACATCGTGTCTCGAATTCCGTCTGACCCGGCCTCAACGTCAGCTGGTAGTTTCATGCGCATGACTGTGGAAGGGCGCGTGCAACGGTTGGAAGACCGCGTGGCGCTGGAGGAGCTGGTGTCGGCCTACTGCCGAGGAGCAGACGGCAGGGACCCAGTCTTGTTTGAGTCAGTGTGGCACGAGGATGCCGTTTGGGATGTGGGCAACCACGTCTTCCGTGGGCATGAGGAGATTGTTCCTGCGGTCGAGCGGCAGTGGGACGCTTTCCAGAGCATGCACCACTGGACCACAAATTCCCACTATGACATCGACGGGGATTGCGCGGCAGCCGAGCACGACGTGGCTGCGCTCACCCAGTTAATGGGTGGGTCGTACGTGCTCAGCGCCGGGCACTACAGCGATGAGTTCGAGCGGCGCAGCGGAATCTGGCGGTTCACTAAACGAGCCGCGACGGTTACTGCGACCGTTGACCTTCCTGGCAAGCAATGGGAAAGTTACCGCGCCGACAGTGCAAAGCTCTGAGCGCGCAACCCAACTACACGAGCATCCGCGTGGAGCACCCAATTGTCGAACCTCTCACGATTGACTTCTGGAGTCTGCGACTTTCGCTAGCCCAGCCGCGTCTGATCCGGGAAGCGGGCTTGTCATTTGAGGCTGGCATGTTCGACGCGTGAACGTCGATAAACGAAGATTCCGAGGATGATCAGCAGAAGTCCCGACATGGCCAAGACTGCGAACACCAAAAGTTGAAAGGGCCCACTTCCGAAACTACTGAATGGGGCCGGCCCGCTGATGATCCAGAGATACCGATCGGCGTCACCGTGGATAAACCAGTAGAGCAGGACGGGACTCACGGCGAGCAGGGATCCGACACCGATGAGCAACGGTGCAGTTTTGTGTCCGGCTGACTTGGTCATCGCTCCTCCGCGAATTTTATCGCCCGCTGCAAGCTGGCAGTGCCGTGGGTGATGAACTTAGTTGTCGAACCGGTTTTGTGAACCTCCGACGCTTGGCGACCTTCTTGCAAGAATGAATCCGCCAGAAGGGGCGCATACGCCGTCTTGACCGTAAGAGTGTCCCACGATCAGTCGGGGAGCTCAATAGCCGCCTCTCGAGGCCCGCCACACTGCACTGTTCCTCCGACTCGAACCCAGTCAACATCGACGCTGCCTTCCGAGACGATTTCACCTGATGCATCACGAAGGCGATATCCGACCACCGGTTGGCCCCCTAGGAAGTCAGCACTCCACCCATTCACGCTGTCGCCCGACAGGCTCACCACCCCAGTGTCTATCGCGACAGGTGCTGGTGAAGTTTCTGCGGGCTCCACGCCACCACGTCGCGGTGGTGCGCCTGGCTCGCAGTCCTGGCCATCGCACAACTCAAGACTGATGCCCATGCGTGGATCCAAAAGGGTTATGCGGGCCACACTCAGGTAGCCAACTGCGGTACAGACAGTCCCGAAGCCAGCGCATCCTGCGAGCCCGAGACTCATCAGCACCATCATGAATACCGCGAGGAGTGAACGCATCGTGCAACCTTTCCGTTACGAGGGGCCCTGGCGAAGCTATTCCACGGGCTCATAGATGGTGATCGTGCCGTCGGCGAGCCCCAATTCCAGACAGTCGGCTATTCGCTCCGCATCGGTTTCGTCTGACTCCGGGGTGAGCGTCCACATGTAGCGGCTTGAAGGGGCATCCAAACTCATGATGCCTTCGGCCACCGCCACATCGTCTCCGCAGTCGCCGATATCTCCGTCCGGATGCTGGACTCCCACCTGCCAAGTGTCACCGGTCGCGGCTTGCCGGCTGAACTCGCTGTTGTCGCCAACGGGCAGCGAATTGCCGCAGCCAGCAAGCGTGGCCACGACGAGTGGCGCGGCGGCGATTGTGAGCAATAAGGGCTTTAGCCCCCTACGGTGAGAATTCATGATCGGTGAGGTCTCCAGTTAGCGGCAGGTCGCGGGCGTTGGGATGAGCTGCCCGGTCAGTGGCTTGTTGCGCCGCGGCCTCTTCAAGTGATGCCGCCTGGGGGCTACGGTATCCGCCGAGAGTACTTGCTCCGGGATGGATCCCGCCACATTGTGTTGATCGCTGGCCTGCCAGGGGCAACCGGAATGCTGCCGTGCACCCTGAATCCGGCTGACTCGTAACGGTGATCATTGGCGCCGTTGCTCGACTCAAGATAGGTTCCGATTCCTTGAGCATCGGCCTGCTCCACAACGCGGGCCAGCAACGCGGGCCCAATTCCGTGACCGCGCGCCTGATCTCGAACGCCGAGCATGGAAACATAAAGATGTGGAGTATCGACGGGGCGAGCATTATCGAAACGCTCAAAGAGCCCATTGACCGCCTCGGCGTGATCTCCGAGAAGATCACCAAGAACGGTCGGAAATCGTTCCGCATCCGCATCCGACATCTCGTTGACGCCGGGGCCGAAAGCCGTGTTGACAGCATCGCAACCGGAGGTGAGCCAGACGGCGTCATTGGCGATGGCGTGGGTGACGGTCATCCGGAAGACAACGGCGTGCTGCGCTGCGCGTGCCTGCGGGTCGGGAAATGCCCAACTCCACACCGGATCCTGGTCGAACGCTTCAACAAGCGTGCCAAGGACACCTGGCAGATCCGTCGGCGTGGCCAGACGCGTTGACAAACCGGCATCAGTTCTTACCGGATCCGCGCTACCACTCGTCGCCGCCATGGGTACAGCCTACGATGGCGTTCACGATGCCCCCACAACGAAAAGCGCACGCTTCGCGTGAAGTTAGGCCACCTGCACGCTGATGGTGTGCCAGCCCTCGGCGCCATCCGGCACGACCGGCACGCGCTCGCCGAGCTGGGTCAATCCCGCCGCATCCGTCGCACGCACCTCGATGAGGTGCTCCCCCGTCGTCGCCGACCAGTCATAAACCCACTGCACCCAGGTGTCTGCCGAGATGGCCGTTGCCAGCCGCGCCTCAGACCAGGCACCGCCATCGATACGCACCTCGACTCCCTTCACTCCCGTGTCGGGCGCCCACGCGACACCGGCAATTGCAACCGTGCCAGCATCCACGCGGGATCCCTGCCGCGGCACATCGATGCGCGACTGAACCTTGACCGGGCCCTTCGCCGACCATCCCCGATCGGTCCAGTACGCCCTTTCGTCGGCAAACCTAGTGACCTTCATCTCGACGAGCCACTTGGTTGCAGACACGTAGCCGTAAAGGCCGGGAACAACCATGCGCACAGGGAAACCGTGCTCCCGCGGCAGCGGTACCCCGTTCATTCCCACTGCAAGGATGCTGTCGCGATCCTCTTCCAGCAACACCTCGAGCGGCGTACTGGCAGTGAAGCCGTCAATGCTCCGCGACAGCACCATGTCTGAACCGGGCAGCGGCTTCGCCATCGCGAGCACGTTGCGAATGGGATATCCAAGCCAGACGGCGTTATCAACGAGCTGACCGCCGACCTCATTCGAAACGCAGGAGAGCGTAACGGCCTTCTCGATCAAAGGCAGGGCGAGCAGCTCTTCGAACGAGATTTCTACCTCGTTCTCGACCATTCCGGTGACCCGTAGTCGCCATTGATCTGTGTCGATGTTCGGCACAATCAGCGCGGTGTCGATGCGGTAGAAGTCGGCGTTCGAGGTAACTATCGGCGAGATGCCGGGCACTTCGAGAGTCGCGCTGGCAGGAATCGGTGCGGCGGGAATCGCGGGGTCGGGCAGTGTCAGCGCCCTGCGAACCGTGTCGACGACGGTGGCACCGGCGTTCGCCACTCGCGCACTGATGCCGACGAGCACGACACCAACCGAGGTAGCGCCGATAAAACGTAAGAAGTCGCGGCGGGTGGCCACGGCCGGTTCAGCGTTGCGAGCAGCGGATGGGCGTTGCGAGCCTGCGGGAACGGCGGCGGATGACGCACTGGCCCAGCGGCGCAGCCGAATCATCCCGAGGCGCAGCAACAGCACCCCAGCGACCACGCCAAGCACCGTGGGCAGGGGCCAGAGCGCACTCGCCTGGGCGCGCGTCGTGACGGCGACAGTCGCGATCACGCCGACAAGCACGAGCAGCATAACCCCCAAGCCGGGTCTCGCGAACTCAAGAACGCCCACTGCCAGAGCGAGTAGCAGCACTAGAAGAGCAAGGCAGAGCAGCAGCACCAATTTGTCGTTGGTGCCGAACAACGCGATCGTGAGGTCTTTCAGCCATGACGGCACAAGGTCGATGACGAGAGACCCAACAGCGAGCAACGGGCTACTCGCTGGAGCGATGAAGAAAGCCACGAGCTCCGCGACCGCGAGAGTGCCAGCAGTGCTGACAACACCGAGCAGCGCGGACCATCTCCGAACTCGCTGCACACTCATGCTGTCAGAATGGGCAGTTTTCGGCTTATTGGCCACAGGGGAATCGCATCTTCCTTAGTAAGACGAGAGACCCTAGAGCCAGTCGAGTAATCCAGGCACCTATTCGGCGATGATCTCAAGTGCGACACCGTCACAGGGAGTACGCGGGAGGTCGGCGAGAGGGCCGCTCCGCACAGCATCACCGGTGGCGTGGCGCGGGTTAGTGGAGACCACTACGCGCCCGACACTGTTGATGACGGTGACGTTATCGCCGAGCTCCGAAAGCAACGGCAAGAGCTGGCGCTCGACAGAATCGATTAGCAGATCGAGGCCAGCGACTCCCACGAACCGTCCCTCAATGTGCACGGGGGCGGCGACGGTGATCGTGTATTCGTCGCTGCAGAGGTAGTCGACGTACGGCCCGGCAACGTGTCCACGCCCTGTTTCCATCGGCACCCGGAACCACTCGAGTTCGCTGTAATCAATGAGTGCTTTGTTCACGGATTGCGCGGCCAGCAACAGCTTGCGAGGGTCGTCGCCCTGCCACCACGAGAGGTGGTTTCGTTCGTCGGTCAGTAGCCCGATTGCGGCAATAAATCCTGCGCCGTAGATCTGTGCGTCGGGGAGCCCGAGGATGCGATGCGCGTGCGGTTCGACCAGCGCGTCGAGTCGCTGCGCCGAGAGTGCACCGATGTGCGGAGAAGAGGCGAGTTCTGTTCCGAGCTGTGCTGCCGTCGCGTCGAGAGCTTCGATCGGGCCTCTCAGGTATTCGGACACGATCTCGGCTGCGCGCGCGGCGGTTGTAGGCGCTGCGGTTCCGGGCGCCGTCGCACTGCTTGCCGTCACCATAGGGTGCTGCTGTCGGTCAAAATCATGGGTGCCTCGCCTGCTGGTTGCGTGGTTCTATTCGTCGCATCCTACGCACGGTATGGCATGCACCGCTAGTTCACCGATTTTTGGACTGAAGCTCAATGAGCGCATTGATCATGCTGTCGACCATGCGTTCCGTGGCTTCTACCGCAGCCTGGTCATCGCCCGCTTCGACAGCATCCACCACGTTCACGAGCAGTTGATGCTGCGTTGCCCGGGAGTCGCTTTCGGCATCGACGAGCCGAAGGAGCGGAGAGATTTCTGCTTGGAGTCGCATCTGCTCGCGAGTAAGGCGCGCAGATTGGCTCAGCGAGACGAGTTCGACTTGAACATCGTCGAGCGTGCTGCGCCACTGGGCAAGGTCGGTGTCGTCCAACCGCACAAGGCGCGAGCGAATTTGTTGCACTTCTGAGAGCGCTGCGCGGCGGGCCGCAAGCCGCACACATGCCGCGGTGATGGCCGAATAGTGGGCGCCCAAATCGCGCAAAGCGAGGCGAGATGTTTCGGCCAGGGCAGTGCGTGCGTGTGCCACGGGGTCGGCGGAGTCTGCAACGAAACTGCCTCCGTTGCGTCCGCGCTTCGTGACAACAAGTCCCTGGCTGCGCAGCGCAAGGAGCGATTCGCGCACAGTTGTCGGCGCTACCCCAAAGGTGCGAGCGAGGTCGTTTTCTGAGGGAAGCCGCTCTCCTGCGCGGAGGTGTCCACCAGTAATTGCCCCGGCAAGGCGACGTTCGACGAGCTCCGCACGGCCGGCATCACCGATGGATTGAAAGAGGGAACCGTGTAGGCGGCCCGGTCGCGTGGCATCGCGGGATCGTGCGGTGTCGTCGGCGACTACCGCACTGTCTTGTGGTGCGTCAGTCGATTCGGACGGGGGCATTGCTCAATTCTCGCACCTTCCACCTGAGTCGTTGCTGTTTTGTGACTTTTTGGACACACGCTTGAAATATGAACTCTGGTTATATAGGTTTAGTCTCACTCAGTGATCAATGTCGTTCCAAGGAGTCACACGTGCACGTGTCCGCCCAGCAAGCTTCGTCCGAATTGGACTCCACTACGGCACCCGGCTCCGTGACACTCGCCGGTGTCTCCAAACAGTTCGGTGAGTTCACCGCTGTTGAAGCACTGAACCTCGACGTCAAGCCGGGGGAGTTTCTGTCAATGCTTGGCCCCTCCGGCTCTGGCAAGACGACCGTGCTGCGGATGATCGCGGGTTTCGAGAACGTCACCAGCGGCAGCATCCACCTCAGCGGCGTCGACGTGACCGACGTGCCACCGCACGCTCGCCAGGTGAACACCGTCTTTCAGGATTACGCGCTTTTCCCTCACCTGACCATCGCCGAAAACGTCGGCTACGGACTGCGCGTTGCCGGGGCAAGCCGCGCAGAACGAACTGCTCAAGTTGGCCTCGCCCTTGAACAGGTTCAGCTATCCGCTGTCGCCGATCGGTTGCCCCACCAGCTCTCCGGCGGCCAACGGCAGCGCATCGCCCTCGCCCGCGCGCTCATCTTGCGCCCCCAGGTACTGCTTCTTGATGAGCCGCTCGGCGCCCTCGATAAGCAACTCCGTGAGGAAATGCAGATCGAACTCAAACAGATTCAGCGCGATGTCGGCATCACGTTCATTTTTGTCACCCACGATCAAGAAGAAGCCCTCACCCTCAGCGATCGCGTTGCCGTATTCAACAAAGGGCGAATCGAGCAGGTCGGCACCGCTCGCGAGGTCTACGAGTTTCCCGCCACCGAGTTCGTCGCCCAGTTCTTGGGGCTCTCAAACCTCATCCCCGCTGAACTCTCTAGCGATGGCGTTCAGTCGAGTGTGCGGCCCGAGCGCGTGCGCCTCCGGCCGGCCGACTCTGCGGCGAGTGCCGGAGCAATCTCGCTACTCGGCACGGTCTCCGAAACGGTCTACACCGGACCGACCACCCGCTTCCTCGTCGACACCGAAGGGGGCGTTCGCATCATCGCCGAGCGCGCCAACGACCACCATCCCTCTGCCGAATCGGCCTTCGCTCGCGGAGACCGGGTGCGCGTCGAGTGGACGAAAGACCACGCCTCGCGCATCGGCTAGCTGGCAGCATCCACTTCACCCATAGACCGCACCATCACATCAATCACACAAAGGAGACACCCATGAGATCAAAATTCATGACCGGCGCAGCAATTCTTGCTGCTGCCGCTCTGGCCCTCACCGCCTGTACAACAGAGTCCAACGGCACCGCAGCCGGCGGCCTCTCGATCGACGTTCCTGACATTCCCATGCTCGAAGAGCTGGGCGAAATGGAAGACGAAGTCAATATTGTTGCGTGGAGCGGCTTCGTCGAGCCAGCGTGGACCGACGAATTCACCGCTAACACCGGATGTACAGTCAACCGCCGCGTTGCTGGCACCAGTGACGAGATGGTTCAGCTCATGCGCACCGGCGACTACGACGTCGTCTCCGCTTCGGGAGACGCAAGCCTGCGCCTCATCGCAGGTGGAGATGTTCAGCCCATCAACCTCGGCCTGGTTCCCAACTTCGGTGACGACATCGTTGAGGGCATGAAGGGTCAGATCTACGACACCATCAACGGCAAGTCCTATGGTGTTCCGATCGGCCGCGGCGCCAACATCCTGCAGTACAACAGCGAAGTTGTAACCGAAGCACCCACGAGCTGGGATGTTGCGTGGGAAGCTGACAGCCCCTACGCCGGCAAGATCATCGCGTATGACGCACCGATCTACATTGCTGACGCTGCCGTGTACCTGATGGCTCACGAGCCTGACCTCGGCATCACCAATCCGTACGCGCTCGACCAGACTCAGCTTGACGCTGCGATCGACCTCCTCAAGCAGCAGAACGAGATCGTCTCCGAGTACTGGGCTGACCCGGCAGCACAGATCACTTCGTTCGCCGGCGGTACCACCGCTCTCGGCACCTCGTGGGAGATCCTTCGCAAGCTGACCGATGACGACAAGTTCAAGAGCGTACTTCCCGAAGAGGGCGCAACTGGCTGGTCCGACGCCTGGATGATCAGCACACAGTCGGAGTCTCCCAACTGTGCCTATGCCTGGGTTGACTACACGAGCGCACCAGAAGTGAACGGCGCCATCGCCACGAACTTCGGTATGGCTCCTGCAAACGGCGCCTTCTGCGAGACCAGCGACGAAGCAGCAGCACACTGCGAATACTTCAACGCAACCGACGAAGAGTACTTCGAGCAGGTCTGGTTCTGGACCACTCCCATCGAGCAGTGCATTGACGGGCGCACCGACGTCACCTGCACCAACTTCCAGCAGTGGACGGATGCCTGGCTCACCGTCAAGAGCTAAGTAGCCGAGGGGGTGGGTCTCTCGGACCCGCCCCCTCCTCCACTTCTTCACACCCAACCGATCGGAATCCCATGAATCGCCGCGCGCAACTCTCGGCACTGCTAGCGCTGCCCATGCTGTGGCTCATTGGTATCTACATCTTTTCGCTCGTCATGCTTCTCGTGACAGCCTTCTGGGTGACCGACCCCTTCACGTCGAAAGTGAAACCGGGCTTCACCCTTCGCAACTTTGAACAGATCATTGCCAACCCCGCCTACGCCTCAACCTCGCTGCGCACTCTCGGCATCGCACTTGCGGTGACCGCACTGAGCATCCTCATCTCTGTTCCACTCGGTATTTTTATGGCCAAGATTGCTTCTCCCAAGCTGCGCGCCATTTTGGCGGTTGCGATCACCCTGCCGCTGTGGGCGGGCTACCTGGTGAAAATTTTGGCAATGCGCATCACGTTCACCGAAGAAGGTTTTTTCAACTCGATGCTTGGACCGCTCGGAATAAGCGGCCCCGGCTTCAGCATCGTCACCGTCGTTCTGACTCTCACGTACCTGTGGCTGCCCTACATGGCTGTACCCGTATACACCGCAATCCAACAGCTGCCCCCCAACCTTTTTGATGCCTCGGCAGATCTTGGCGCTGGCGCAGGATTCACCATCCGGACCGTCGTACTCCCCCTCATCAAGCCCGCCATCATCGCGGGGTCGATTTTCACTTTCTCGCTGAGTCTCGGTGACTACATCGCCGCGAAGTTCGTGGGCGGCTCCACCCAGATGATTGGAAGCATCATCGCTTCCAATATCAATCTCAATCCCCCGATCGCCGCCGCGTTCTCACTCGTGCCGATCGCCTTTGTAGTCATTTACCTCGTCGTTGTGCAACGCACCGGCGCACTGGAACGGATGTGATGCCGCCATGTTGAGACTCTCCTTAGGCGCCAAATTCACTCTCGGAATCATCGTCGCGATTTCGCTCGCGTTCATGTATATTCCACTGTTTTTGGTCGTCATCAATTCGTTCAGCGCTGCGCGCATCTCAAGTTGGCCGATCACATCCTTCTCCTTCATCTGGTGGGAGAAAGCGTTCGTCAGCGAGCCCATCCGCGCGGCACTCCTCAACTCGGTGATTGTCGGGCTAGGCGCAACAGCTATCGCACTCATCCTCGGCACCCTCGTGGCCTTCGCCCTCCAGCGCTACACCTTCTTCGGAAAGCAGAGCGTCAATCTGCTCGTCGTCCTTCCTATTGCGCTGCCGGGCATCGTGACCGGTGTTGCGCTCAACAACACCTACAACCGCGTGCTCGAGCCGATCGGAATCGAAGTCGGATATTTCGGCATGATCATCGCCCACGGCACTTTCTGCATCGTCATGGTCTTCAATAACGTGCTCGCGCGGTTGCGTCGCATCAACCCCAGCATTGAGGAAGCATCCCGCGACCTGGGCGCAACACCGCTGCAGACGTTCCGCCTCGTGACCTTCCCCCAATTTCGAAGCGCATTCGTCGCGGGGGCAATCTTGGCCTTCGCCCTCAGCTTCGACGAAGTAGTTGTCACGATCTTCACGGCTCCACCTGGCGTGGACACACTTCCGCTGTGGATCATGAACCAGATGGCGCGACCCAACGAAGCGTCGCTCGTCAACGTCGTCGCCACCATCGTGATCCTCGCGTCGTTTATCCCGGTATGGGTCTCGCAACGGCTCGCGCGCGGAGCGGACGAACGCGACTAGCGCGACTGCCGCGACTGCCGCCGTGACACGGCAGCCGCCCCGCGCGGGGGATGCACCGTGACGTGGGCTGCGGCGTCATGTCGCTGTGATCAGCGCCGCAAGCTCCTCCAGCGCATCTTCTCCGGTCATGTCACGAACCAGCAGCGGCAGTTCGGTCATCGGAACTGTATCGAGATGCTCGCGGAGCACTTGCAGACAGGCATCTTCGCGTTTCCTGCGTTCAGCCAGGAAGGCGCCGGCGTCAGCAGGGGAGCGGCGATTGACAACAAGGGATGCGACATTGACGCCCAAACCGTGCAATTGGGCGACGATGTCCAGGGATTCGGCAACCGGCATTTTTTCGGCCAGGGTCACGACCACGAAGCCGGTGGTCGTGCTCTCGGTGATCGTCTTCTTCATGCGGGCGAACCGGTCACGACGGGCGATCAAGGTGCGCCTCAGCTCCGAGTCGGCTGCAGCCTCCGGGTCTTCACCGCCGACAATTCCTCGGGCTGCCGCGGCGAATCGGTCCGATCTGGAGCGGCTGGCGAGCAGCGATTCTGTCCACCCCGTCAACTTCTCCGGCAGGCTGAGCAAGTGCAGCGTGTGGCCCGATGGCGCAGTGTCGAACAGGACGAGGTCATATGCGTCGAGACCATGGTCGATGAGTTCGGCGATCCGTTCGAGCACGGCCGACTCGTGGCTGCCCGGCGCGGTCTTCGCCAGCTCGAGGTGCGCCTTCGCCGAACGGTGCAGCTGCTCGGGCAGGAGCTTCATCATCGTGGCGCTGACCGCCGTGAAATGCCGCTCGATGGTGGCGTGGGGGTCGATCTCAACGGCATCCACATATCCATTGGATGCGGTGTAAACCCGTGCGGCAGTATCCGACAAGGCCATATCCCAGATATGCCCGAGGTTGTGTGCCGGATCCGTGGAAACGAGCAGCACCCGTCCACCGTTCCGCGCACAGGCAAGGGCCAAAGCCGATGCCACGGAGGTTTTACCCACTCCGCCCTTGCCTCCGACGAAAAGCACTTTCCGTTCGCCAGCGAGTGTCAGCAGCATCCGATATGGTCCAATGGTGAGCGGGGGATTCCAATGCGGCGATGCCACGCGTGGAAGTCCTCCCAGAGGGCGGGCATTAATTCGGCGGTGTAATACGCGGCCGGATCGGGCACGCCGAGGGCCTCACCGAGGACAGCAATCATGAACAGGTCCTCTTCGTCCTGCTGTTCCCGTTTGAACATTTGACGGTACGGCCCCACGTAGACCTCGAGCATGCCCTCCCGGAACGCCGACCAGCGCCGGAAGAACTTCTCCCGGCGCAGGTCAGTAGGCGATGATTCCATTTAGTTAGACATGTTCCTTGATGCCGGTGGGTTCCGCGTCAGCATCCTCGGCTTCCGGAACCATGTTCCTGGCTTTGCGCATGGCGCTGATCGCTTCGACTGCGACCCACACGCTGGCCACGATGATGATCACGTCGAGCGAGAAGAGCACCCAGTCCGGGTCGCTGGGATTCGTGAAACTGCCCAGCTGCACGAGCGCTGCCCAGAATGCCATGGAGAAAATGATCGCGAGCGGAATCAACGCGGTGATGGGGTTGCGCCCCTTGCGGATCAGGATGACCGCAATGATCGACAGGCTCAACGATGCCATCAGCTGGTTAGTGGTTCCAAACAACGGCCAGATGCGGAGACCGCCCTCGCCTCCGAGTCCCTGTGAGAACGTCAGGCCGAGGCCGAGTGCCACGACGATGAGGGTCGCCGGGATATTGCCGATCTTGAACTTGAAGACCTCTCCGGCTTCCTGGACCACAAAGCGCAGCAGCCGCATTCCGGTGTCCATCGTGGTTGCGGCAAATAGCACGGCCATCGTCGCCAACAGCGTTGCACTCAGTGACGCTGGCAGGCCGATCCCGTTCTGCATCAGATTCGCGCCGCCTTGGACAAAAGCATTGACCCCGGCTGAGCCAAATGAGCTATAGATTTCGTTCCATTCGGCAACCGACTTGAATCCACCGATGACGGCAAGGATCGTTCCTAGGGAGAGCAGTCCCTCACCGATAGCACCGAAGTACCCGACGAAACGAGCATCCGTTTCCTTGTCGAGTTGCTTCGAGGTGGTGCCGGAGGCCACCATGCCGTGGAATCCTGAGATGGCGCCACACGCAATAGTCACGAATAGCAGGGGAATCATGCTTGGCGTGCCCTCGGGAACGTTCATGTTGATTACTGGGGCGACGATATCTGGTGGTGTTGCGGAGAACAGCGTGGCCAGCAGGACAGATCCGAAGAGCAGGATCAAGCCGACGAAAAGCTGCACACCATTGATGTAGTCACGTGGCTGAAGCAGGACCCATACCGGCAGCAGCGAAGCGATCGCTCCATAAGCGAACAGGGCGACAATCCAGAATGTAGCCGGGGACATGCCCAGTGTTGATTCGGGGAGCACCACCGGCATCTTGTCCCCAACCAAGATGAGCGCATAGAGGGCTACGACGCCGACTACGGTAACGGGCACCAAGTGCCAGCGAAGCCGGTACATAGCCACACCCACCAGAAGGGCAACCACAATTGCGCCCCACACGGGGATGACCGCGCCCGGTGTGCTGATCAGGAGGTTCTTGATGACGACGGCGAATGCCGCGATCACCATGAGCAGGACAAGGAAAATCACGACCAGGAAGAGGTTGGCCCCGCGCTTACCGATGTACCGGGCGGACAGGGCACCGATGGAGCGTCCCTTATTGCGCGTCGAGGCCCACAGCGTTCCCAAATCGTGCATCCCGGCGAAGAATACGGTGCCGAGGGTGACCCAGAGCAGTGCTGGAAGCCAGCCCCAGATCACGGCAATCGCAGGACCAACGATGGGGGCAGCACCGGCAACGGAGGTGAAATGGTGGCCCCACAGAATGAACTTGTTCGTGGGCACGTAGTCCACGCCGTCCTTGAGCTCGTGCGCCGGGGTCACGAAAGCGTCGTTGAGTTTGTAGACCCTGCGCGCGAGGTACTTCGAGTAGACAAAGTAGCCCGCGGCCATGACGCCCAGGCCAATGATCATGAGAATCAGGGAACCCATAAAGTTCTCCCCCTCCTTGTTGAGCCGCGCGAGTGAACCGGCACGACGTTGTGCTGGTGACCAAAGTGACGCCAGTTCTAATATCTAATACTACGCATCAGGTCTTGTAAAGAATGGCTTCATTGCCCTTCGATTCGGAGATGGTGCTGATGGTTCGTGTCGTGCGTTGGTGATGCTGTTCGGGCTAGTTGCCGCCCTCCAAGAGACTCGCCCGCGAAGCCGACGAGCGCGAATAGCCTCGAACGGCTAGCCCCACACCGATCTTCACACGCAGGCCTCCTTGTTATATACTTGGATATATAAGGAAGGGAGCACCCCATGGCCGTCACATCAATTGACATCAATCCAGAGGAATTACTTACTGCTAAGGAGCTAACTGGCTCAAGCAGTAACCGCGAAACCGTCGATCTGGCTCTCCGCACATTGATCGCCCTTCGCCGTCAGCCTGCCGCCGTGGAACGCATCATCGGCCGCAGGTTCGCCGCCGACCAGATAGACGCTCCCACGACACCTCCAGATGTCGACTAGTGGCAACCTATTTAGTCGATAACAGCATCTGGCAGAAGGCGAACAGGAGTGAGCAGATTGCCACACACCTCCGGGCCCTCTCCCCGCAACACCTCATTATGACGTGCCCACCGCAGGTTTTGGAGTACTGTCATTCAGCGCGAACCGCAGCGGAGTATGCCGACCTCCGCGAAGATATGGACCAACTGCTGCCCGCACTGACACATCCCGCTGCGAGCCAAGCGCTGGATATCCAGCAGGCGCTCTGGAATCACGGCCTGATCCGTGCCGCTGGGGCCTTCGACTGTTTGATCGCCGCTTATGCCATCGTCAATGACGCCATCATCCTGAACAGCGACCGTGACTTCGGCTATATATCAGGTGCCACCGATGGAGCCGTCCGCCAAGAGTTCGTGCCGGAATGAAATCCGTCGCGGGCACCTGCTCATAGGTGACAGATGGATGCCGCCCTCCAGGAGGGTGACGTCGACCGGGCTGAAGTCTGCACCGGTGGTGTCGACTCCGTCGGCCTCGAGCTCCTCGAGAGCTTTCTTGATCCAGTCGCGACTGTCGTAATCCTCGCGTCGTTCATCCCGGTATGGGTCTCGCAACGACTTGCCCGCGGAGCTGACGAACGCGAATAACCGAGGGCCTCAGCGTCGGCGCGCGACGTGCGCGCGAGAAACAGGCGGCCAGCTTCCACTATCGAACCGCAAGCATCACCCCAGTTCGGCCGTAAGCACATCGTCGTAGATCGCCATCGCTTCAGCAACCTCATCACCGGTGACCACGCACGGCGGTACGACGTGGATGCGGTTCTCCGACACGAATGGCAACAGCCCGCCAGTGACGAGCGAGGCTCTGATGCGCGCCATCGTCGCGGCGAGTACGGGCTCGCGCGTCTGCCGGTCGGTGACGAGTTCCATGGCCCAGAAGACGCCACGACCGCGCACTTCGCCGATCGCGGAGTGACGCTCGGCCAGCGCACGTAACCCGGGGCCGATGTGGTTCTCACTAATGTCGCGAGCGTGCTCGAGGATGCCCTCGTCAGCGATCGTGTCGAGCGACGCAACCACTGTCGCAGCGGCGAGCGGATGCCCGGAATAGGTCAGCCCGCCGGGGAACGGCCGGTCATTAAAGAACGCCGCAATGGGGTCGTCGATGATGACGCCGCCCACGGGCACATAGCCAGAGTTCACGCCCTTCGCGAAGGTGATGAGATCGGGCCGCACGTCGAACGCATCAAAGGCGAACCATTCGCCCGCTCGTCCGAATCCGCTCATGACCTCATCAAGAATCAGCAGGATGCCGTGCTGATCACACAGTGCGCGCACCCCCGCGAGGTAGCCGGACGGTGGCACGAGGATGCCCGGAGTTCCCGGAATCGGTTCGAGCAGAACGGCTGCAATCGACTGCGCGCCCTCCGCTTCGATCACCCGACGCAGGTGCTGCAGCGCCCGCTCGCTCTCCTCTTCGGGAGTCGTCGCCCAAAACTCTGAGCGGTACAGGTAGGGCCCAAAGAAGTGAACGTGTCCGCGAGCGTATTCGTTGGGGATGCGCCGCGGGTCACCGGTTGCGACAATGCTGCTGCCGGTGTTGCCGTGGTACGAGCGGTACGCCGACAGAATTTTGTCGCGACCCGTGTAGAGCCGCGCCATCCGCATCGCGTTCTCGTTTGCGTCGGAACCACCATTCGTGAAGAACACCCGGTTAAACCCATCGGGGGCAATAGCGGCCAGCCGTTTCGCTGCCTCGCCACGGGTGGTGTTGGCTGTCGGCGGCGAGATCGTCGCCAGCAACTCTGACTGCGTGCGGATCGCCGCGAGCATCGCTGGGTGCTGGTGCCCGACGTTCATGTTTACGTGCTGGCTTGAGAAGTCGAGATACTGCTTGCCAGCGTGATCCCAGACGCGAGTGCCAAGGCCGCTCGCAATGCTGAGGGCGGAAGCGTGTGCTGGCGTCTGCGCCGACCACGAGTGAAAGACATGTGCCTGATCGAGTTCGCGCGCGTAGGCGTCAAGATCGTTGGCGTTCTGCTCGGTCATGGCATGGGTGTCCTTCACTCCGGAGATAGTGCTGATGGTACTTGTCGTGCCCAACGAATGGATGCCGCCCTCACGATTGCGAAAGCGGCATCCGGTTATCGGTTAGTCAGTTCGACTAGTTGCCGCCCTCCAGGAGGGTGACGTCGACCGGGCTGAAGTCTGCACCGGTGGTGTCGACTCCGTCGGCCTCGAGCTCCTCGAGAGCTTTCTTGATCCAGTCGTTCGACCATGCACTTGCCGGCGGTGCTTCAGTGATGGGGCTCGCGCCCGTTTCGTTCACGGCGCTGATCGCACCGTCAACGGTGCGCTGCCAGGATGTTTCATCGATTACGCCGATGCCGTTCGGTGCCGGCCAGATGAGGTTGTTGGTCTCGTTGACCATCCAGAGCTCGTGGCTTGGTCCCCATCCGGAACCTGCACCGATCGTGATGTCTGCAGCATCTTCGGGGTTCTCAGCGGAGTAGATCCAACCCCTGACGACGGCCTTGAGGAACTTGACCGTAGTTTCTTGGTAGGCCTCATCGCTGTCGAGGCGTTCGCTGTCAGCCCAGATCGCGTCCTGCAGCATGCCACCAACGGTGTCTTCATAGCTGATGACGTTGAAATCCTCAGGCTGGTAAAGCTCACCAGTCTCGGGGTCGGTCGACTCAAGAAGCTGAGCGTATTCGTTGTAGGTCATCGCCTGAGCAGCATCGATGTCACCCTGCAGGAACGCGTTCATGTTGAAGTCCTGCGTGATGATCTGCACTGTCGACGAGTCGAGGCCCTCTGCTGCCATCGCCGCAAAGATCTCCCACTCGTTTCCGAAGCCCCACGAGCCGATCTTCTTGCCTTCGAAGTCGGCAATTGAGTC
This sequence comes from Rhodoglobus galactosidasius, assembly GCF_054957775.1. NCBI lineage: Bacteria > Bacillati > Actinomycetota > Actinomycetes > Micrococcales > Microbacteriaceae > Rhodoglobus > Rhodoglobus galactosidasius. The sequence continues at coordinate 46,868 of NZ_JBQIAV010000006.1, forward strand.
GATGCCTGAGTCGGCCCATGACACCTGCAAAGTTCCTGACTTTTGGAAGATCTGGGCGATGTTGGTGAGGTTGGCACCCTGCTCGATCGAGCCGAGCACCTTAGGAACCCACGCGACTGCGTAGTCGACGTCGCCGTTGGCGAGCGCATCCTGCGGAACAATGTCGCCACCAGAGGGGATGATCTCAACGTCTAGACCTTCGTCCTCAAAGTAGCCCTGATCGGCTGCGGCAAAGTAGCCGGCGAACTGGCCCTGTGGCAGCCATTGGAGTTGGAGCTTCACTTCGGTGAGGTCGTCAGCGGAACCGGACGAACCGCTGTCTCCCCCATCTGTTGGTGAGCAAGCGGCAAGGAGGAACGCTGCCGAGACGGCAAACGCTCCAGCCGCGAGTGCGCGGCGTTTGGTGAACTTCATTTCAGACCTTCCAGATTCACGGTGCAAGTGGATACTGCTGGTAGAGCTGGTGGTGCCCTTTCTCCTTTCTGAACAGGGCGTAGTTATCGGGAGCCCCCGGTCGGGACACGACGCAGCGCAAGTCTCTCGAGTGCGAGCGTCGCAAGGTAGAAGAGCAGGCCGAGAGCGATGGATGCCGCGACGTATGCCCATGCTCGGGCGTACGCACTTGAGGCGGCAGAGGTAGCGATGAGGCTGCCGAGGCCGCCTCGCGGGCCGCCGAAGTATTCGGCGACGAGTGCTGAGATGACGGCGAGTGACGAAGCGATTCGGATGCCTGTGAGAATAAAGGGGCGTGCCGTCGGGAGCGTGAGCGAACGCAACATTTGTGTGGAGTTGGCCGCATACGCCTTCATGAGGTCACGGTGCACCGGCCTTGTCTGCCGGAACCCCCGCAATGTGTTGAGGAAAACGGGAACGAACGAGGCGATGGCGGCAATCGCTTGGCGCCCGAATTGGCTGTCAGCGCCAAACATCGAGTTGAGTACGGGCGCGAGCGCGACAATCGGTACGACAGCGAGTGCCGCGATGATTGGCGCGCTCATCTGGTCGGCGATTCGCCACCGAGCGGCGATCGCGGAGAGCACGATCCCGAGCACCGAGCCGACGAGAAGGCCAAGTAGGGCGTTTGTTCCGGTGAGCACTGTCGCCGAGACGACCGCCGGCCAGAACTCGACGAGTTCGCCGACAATCGAGGCCGGGCTTGGCAGCAGATAGTCGGAAACCCCTCCCACTGTCACGAGAAGCTGCCACACGCCAAGCACAATCAAACCCAGGGTGATCGGCGCCGCGATACGAAGCGTCGATTCGGTTCGCGGGCTCCAGCCCTGCTTTCGGCTCGTACCCGCTCCGCCTCGGGGAGGCATTATCGCGTTCGCTGATGTGCTGGTGCTCATCGAGTCTCTGTTCATCGAGTCTCTGCTCATCGAGAATCGACTCCTCGGGCGGATCGCGCTTCGAGTCCTGGCTGAGCTGCAGCCCCACCGTGCAGCGCTTCGCGCACCTCGGTGACCATCTCAAAGAAGGCTCCATCTTCACGCAATTCGTCGGTGCGATCCTCGCGACCGGCGGCGGCACCAAGGCGCATGGGCACTATCTGACTGATGCGCCCCGGTCGCGGCGACATGACGACGACACGGTCGGAGAGGAACACTGCCTCGGGAATGGAGTGCGTCACGAAGACCACTGCTGCCCCGGTATCAGCCGCGATGCGCACGAGATCGGTTTGCATTTTCTCGCGGGTCATCTCGTCGAGTGCCCCGAACGGTTCATCCATTAGCAATAGCCGCGGTTCTTCGGCGAGTGACCGGGCGATCGCAACACGCTGCTGCATGCCGCCAGAAAGCTGATCGGGAAAGCGATCGGCAAACTCGTTGAGCCCGACCATGTCGAGCAACTCGGCGACACGAGACCGACGAGCAGCGGATGCCACACCATGAAGTTCGAGCGGCAGGGCAACGTTCGCGGAAACCGTGCGCCACGGCAGGAGTCCGGCCTGCTGGAAGGCGATGCCATAATCCTGGTCAAGGCGGGCCTGCGTTGCTGTCTTGCCGAACACGGTGAGCTCGCCAGCACTGGGCGTATCGAGGTCGGCGATGAGTCTCATTAGTGTCGACTTTCCACAGCCCGACGGGCCGATGAGCGAGACGAACTCGTCGTCGGCGACCGTGAGGTTGATCGCCTCAAGCGCGTTCACGATGCCGGATGCGGTTTCGAAGTGTTTGTCGACACCGCGCACCTCGACGGCTGCAGCACCCGCGGGGGCTATGGCATCCGTCTGGTCGTTCTGAATTGCTGAGTTGGGGATGTGATCGCTCATGCGGTCTCCTCGGTTCGTCGGTAGTCCTTGAGAATCACACTGAGCAGCGCGACCGAACCGGCCGCCACTAGCCCGAGCACGATGGCGCCGAATATCGGACCCCATGCTTTCGCTGGGTCGCCGGAAGCCTGCCCGGCGAATTGGATGAGAAGGCGACCGATGCCGCCTTGAAGCCCTGTCGAGACTTCGGCGACAACCGCACCGATGACCGCGTTCGCGGCCCCGAGTCGGAGCGCCGGCAAGAGGTACGGCACTGCTGCGGGAAAGCGAAGTCGTGTGAGCGTCGGCCAGTAGCCCGAAGCGTAGGTCTCGAATAGCTCGACGTGGATGCGGTCGGGAGACTGCAGCCCTTTGAGAGCGCCAACCGTGATGGGGAAGAACGCCAGGTAGCTCGCAATGAGCGCGACCGACATCCAGTCCTGCCACTCGAAGCTGCCGATCTCCACACGCGAGCCCCAGCTTTTTACGACGGGGGCGAACGCGATCAGGGGCACGGTCTGGCTGATGACGATCCACGGCAGCAGGCCAAACTCGGCTAGCCGCCACCGCTGCATCAGGAGCGCAAAACCGACGCCCACGACGACACCGACCAGCCAGCCTGCCCCAGCAATTCCCAGCGTCGTTACTGCGGCGAGCGCAACGACCGCCCAGAGTGGCAACGCATCGTCTGCCCGCGTGACGGGTTCGGTAAGACGCACCATCATGTCCCAGAGATGGGGCATTGCGAGATCTGTCGTGCGCGGAAGCACACGAAGCTCGCCGATGGAGAGGCCGTCGGCCGGTCCGAAGAACTTGTACCCCTCCCACAGCAGAGCGATCAGCAGTACGCCAGCGAGACCCCAAACGAAGCCGCCAACGAGACGGGGTCGCGCCGTCATCGGCTCACGCCTTCGCCGTGACGTGCTCGGCGAAAGCAGGGATCACGGTCTCGCCATAGACACGCAAAGTCTCTTCCTTGTTGTCGTGCTGGAGGTAGCCAGCGAACTGGTCGACCCCAAGTTCTCGCAGCTTCTCCAGCTTCTCGATGTGCTGCTCGGCGGTGCCCATGAGGCAGAAGCGGTCGACGATCTCGTCAGGCACGAATGCGGCGTGCGTGTTGCCCGCCTGACCATGCTGGTTGTAGTCGTAGCCTTCGCGCTCCTTGATGTAATCGGTGAGTGCGGCAGGCACAGAACCATCTGACCCGTACTTCTTGACGATGTCGGCCACGTGGTTGCCGACCATTCCGCCAAACCACCGGCACTGGTCGCGCATGTGCTCCCAGTCATCACCGATGTACATGGGTGCTGCAACGCAGAACTTCACCGACATGGGGTCTCGTCCGGCAGCCTCGGCCGCGTCACGTACCTTCTTGATCATCCACTCGGCGATGTCGAGATCAGCGAGCTGCAGAATGAAACCGTCTCCGACTTCACCGGCGAGTTTGAGCGCAAGCGGGCCATAAGCGGCAACCCATACCTCGAGTTCAGAACCCTTGCTCCACGGCAATTGCAGCTGTGCCCCGCCATATTCGACGGAACGAGAGTTCGCGAGTTCGCGGATGACGTGGATCGACTCCCGCAAATCCTTGAGCGTTGTCGGCTTGCCGTTAGTCACTCGCACCGCCGAGTCGCCGCGTCCGATACCGCAGACGGTGCGGTTGCCGTACATCTCGTTCAGGGTCGCGTAGGTGGCTGCCGTGACCGTCCAGTCGCGGGTCGCCGGGTTCGTGACCATCGGCCCAATCGTGATCTTGCGTGTCTCGGCCAAAATCTGGCTGTAGATGACGTAGGGCTCCTGCCACAGGATGTGCGAATCGAACGTCCACACGTGACTGAAGCCGTGGGCTTCGGCAAGCTTGGCAAGTTGCACCGTGCGTGATGCTGGCGGGTTGGTCTGTAGTACTGCTCCGAAGTCCATGGGGCTCCTCGTTCGTGGTGGAAGATTGGGCGACGCGACGCGATCGTTTAGGTCAGGTACTGAGTGAGGCCGCGCTTCATGTAGCGGCCATCGCCCTTCGAACCGAGGTATTCATCGCCGTCGACGATGACCTTGCCGCGGGAGATGACGGTGTCGACGTGCCCGTCAATCTCGAAACCTTCCCAGGCAGCGTGATCCATGTTCATGTGGTGCTTCTTGCCGGTGGGGTTACCGTTCTCGTCTATCGGCATCCCGATCGAGGTGTGCCCCCGGGGGTCGTAGACGACGATGTCGGCGTCGGCTCCGGGCTGAATTACGCCTTTTCTGCCGTAGATGCCGAACATTCGTGCCGGCGTCGTGCTCGTGAGTTCGACCCAACGTTCGAGGGTGATCTCACCGGTGACGACGCCCTGATACATGAGGTCCATGCGGTGCTCGACCGTGCCGATTCCGTTCGGAATCTTGCGGAAGTCAGCCAGGCCCAACTCTTTCTGGTCCTTCATGCAGAAGGGGCAGTGATCGGTCGAGACCATTTGCACATCGTTGGTGCGCAGTGACTGCCACATCGCTTGCTGATGGCCCTCTTCACGCGACCGCAGCGGCGTTGAGCACACCCATTTCGCGCCCTCAAAGTGACCGTACTCTTCGCTCCTCGCACCGAGCTGTTCTTCGAGGCTCAAGTAGAGATACTGCGGGCAGGTTTCGGCAAAGACGTTCTGGCCGCGGTCGCGAGCGCCGGCGATCTGTTCGACCGCCTGCTTCGCACTCACGTGCACCACATAGAGCGGGGCGCCGGTGAGCTTCGCGAGCATGATCGCCCGGTGGGTCGCTTCCTCTTCCATCTCCCACGCACGCGCTACGCCGTGATAGTACGGATCGGTTTTACCCTGCTCTACAAGCTGCTCGGCGAGCACATCAATGACCGGACCGTTTTCCGCGTGCATCATCGTGAGCATGCCTGAGTCGCGAGACACCTGCATCGCTTTCAGAATCTGCGCGTCATCCGAGTAGAAAACGCCCGGGTACGCCATGAACATCTTGAAGCTCGTGATGCCCTCGTCAGGCAATCGCTCCATCGCTTTCAGCGACTCGGGCGTGACATCTCCGACGATCTGGTGAAAGCCGTAGTCGATCGCGCAGTTTCCCGAAGCCTTGCCATGCCAGGTGGCGAGGGAATCTTCGATCCGGGTGCCGTAGGTCTGCACTGCGAAGTCGATGATCGAAGTTGTGCCGCCCCACGCCGCAGCGCGAGTGCCCGTCTCGAACGTATCGATTGCTGCGGTGCCGCCGAAGGGCAGCTCCATGTGAGTGTGCGCGTCAATGCCGCCAGGAATGACGTACTTTCCGGTGGCGTCAATGACGTGATCAACGGATGCCGCGATATCCGTTCCGAACAGGGTGCTGCCGGGTGACAGCACCGCCTTGATTACTTCGCCGTCGATGAGAACGTCAGCTGGGGCTCGCCCCGTTGAGCTGACTACCGTACCGCCGGAAATGAGAGTGGTGGCCATGATTCGCTCCTCTGCTTGTCGTGTGCCTGCTGTTCCCCGGGCGCAAAGACAACCCGGGGGCTGTCGTTATGGCTGGGGAATCGAGGTGTAGGAGTCCGGACGACGGTCACGGTAAAACTGCCAGTCGTCGCGCATCTGGCGAATCATGTCCATGTCGAGATCGCGGATCATGATCTCTTCGTCGGTGCCCGATCCACGCTCGCCGACAAAGTTGCCTCGCGGGTCGATGACCTGGCTGGTGCCGTAGAAGTCGACGGCCATGTCGCCGTACTCGTTGTCTTCGCGACCAACCCGGTTGGGCTGAAGCACGAAGTAGCCGTTGGCCACGGCAGCAGCCGGTCCTTCAACCTCCCACAGGCGGTTGGAGAGTCCGGGCTTGGTGGCGTTGGGGTTGAAGACCATCTGGGCACCGTTGAGGCCGAGCTCGCGCCATCCCTCAGGGAAGTGGCGGTCGTAACAGATGTACACACCGACCGGGCCGACCGCGGTGTCGAAGATGGGGTAGCCCTTGTTGCCGGGGCGGAAGTAGAACTTCTCCCAGAACTTGTCGAGGTTCGGGATGTGGTGCTTGCGGTACGAGCCCAGGTTGGTGCCATCCGAGTCAACAACGACTGCGGTGTTGTAGTACACACCTGGCATGTCTTCTTCATAGATCGGCAGAATCATGACCAGGTCGAGTTCTTTGGCCAGTGCCTGAAAGCGCGTGACGATCGGGCCATCAACGGGTTCTGCGTAGGCGTAATACTTCTTGTCTTCGGTAATTCCGAAGTATGGACCGTAAAACAGCTCTTGGAAGCAGATTATTTGAGCGCCCTGTTCCTTCGCGTCGCGGGCGAACTGCTCGTGCTTCTGGATCATCGACTCTTTATCGCCTGTCCAGGTTGTCTGAGTAATAGCTGCGCGGACCGTCGTCATGGTGCCTCCTGCGTTGTTCGGCATCGTTGCCTGCTGTGGTTACTCATCATGTCCCTGTCGGGGCAAAGAGGCAATGCTCATTTGTGCTGATGAGACCACGTTGAGCGCCCTATACCATGCATTCAGGGGTCAGGAAACCAGAGCCGTTACGATGAACGAGCAGGAATCCAGATCGTGCGCGCGCGGGGCTGGCGAACACGAATCGGCTGCTGCGGCGCAGCAAATACCGTCGTCACATCGCTCGCATACAGAACCGAGTCCGGGGCGCGATCAGCGAGACCGTCGAATCCCGCAGCAGCGAGAAGCCCGTCGTCGAGATGTACGAGCTCAGCGGGCTGCAACGGCCACGGTTCGTGGTGGTTGCGACAGTAGATGGTGCGTCCACGGTGAGTTTCGTGAAACGCCCACCGCGCAGTCAGGAACGTCGCCAGAGGGTCAGCCGCGAGCGCAACACTTGCCACCGGATCGTCGATCGGTCGCACGATGATGTGGGATGCGGCATCCGGTTGACCGTGCCGCTTTGTTTTGTAGGCCACTTGGCCGTCGCGCTGCCCGATCTTCATCGATGCCCACCGGTAGGGCAGGCCGAAGGCGGCTTGCGCTGCGAGCGCCGGGATCAGGCGCGACGCTTCAAGCGAGAGAAACACGACTCCCCGGCGGCCCTGCTCGTCGATCGAATAGAGCCGCACGTTGACTTCGGGAAAGTCACCGAGCAACGGAATGCGGGGCCCACCAAAGAACGAACTGCAGGACATCTGAAATGCGATCAGCCCCACCCACGTGCTGCCGTCGATCGTGTCGGGGCGACAGCCTACCGGCATGAAAGGTTCAACAATGCTGGGGTCGACCTGCCAGTGCAGAAACGTGACTTCGCTCCAACGCTGCCGCAGAATTGCGGGGCTTCCGAGTGGGGGTGCTTCTGACGACATCATCGCGACACATACATCATGAGGACACGTGCATCAGCGCGGCAGTTGGTTGTCGCGCCGGGTGAAGGGGCGCCACAGCACTACTTGGTCGGTGCGTTCGCCTCTGGTGCCCGCTCTGAGCGAGATCACTTCACCGGCGGCTCCTGCGGCAAACACTCGTCGTCCGGGTTTGGCGAGCAGTTCATCCGCTAGCGCTGCTTCGAGTTCGTGCACTCTCGAACTCAGTTCACTCACCCGATTTTCGAGATCGAGGATGCGCTTGACGCCCTCAAGGTTGAGACCTTCAGCGCTCAGGGCACCAATCTCGCGCAACTGCATCACGTCGCGCATGCAGTAACGCCGCGACCGACCGCTGGTTCTCGTGGGTGACACGAGACCCAGACGGTCGTACTGTCGCAGCGTCTGTGGATGCATGCCTGCCAGCTCTGCCGCGACGGCAATAGCAAAGGCGGGCGTGGACTCATCCATGGTTCTTAGCTCCTGGCTCTGGCAATCAGGTCATCCCGCGGGTTTTCTGCGGGCATTGCTTTCGCAAAGGCTTCGAGGTGTTCGAGTGCGGCCTCCGGGATGCGGTTAGGCACCGCCACTTGCACTTCGGCAAGCAGGTCTCCGGTTACTTTTGTCGTGGCCACCCCGCGGCCCTTTACTCGCAATACTCGTCCGCTTGGCGTTCCCGGCGCAACCTTGAGTTTCACCGGGGCACCGCTCAGGGTGGGAACCTCGATGGTGGCGCCGAGCACAGCTTCCGCAAACGTCACAGGAACAACAACCCGCAGGTTGTTGCCCTCGCGTTCGAATACCGGATGTTTGCGAACCGACACGGTCAGCACCAGATCGCCTGGTTCCCCACCGTTCGGGCTCGGCTCGCCCTTTGCTTTGAGGCGGATCTTCTGCCCGTCGCTGACTCCCGCAGGAATCTTGACGTTCATGGGACGACCGCCTGAAGGCTGGAGCTTGATCGTTTCTCCGTTAATTGCTGTGACGAAATCGAGCGTGGTGTTTGCCGCCAGATCGCGACCCTTCGCAGGGCCACCACGGAATCCAGCAGGTCCGCCGGCAGGGCCACCGAACATGCCACCGAGGAGGTCCTCGAAGCTTGCACTCGACTGGCCGCCACCGTATCGCTGGCCGCCACCGCCACCGCCACCACCGGCGCCGAACATGCCGCCGAAGACATCCTCGAAGCCGCCGGATTGGCCGCCCGCTTGAAAGCGAGCGCCCGAACCCATGGCGCGAACCTGATCGTATTCCCTGCGCTGTTCAGGATCAGAAAGCACAGAATGTGCTTCGCTGATTTCTTTGAAGCGGGACTCTGCTTTCGGATCTCCCGGATTGGAGTCCGGATGAAACTGTCGCGCGAGTTTGCGATAGGTCTTCTTCAGGTCGGCCTCTGAGACATCTTTCGACACCCCGAGCACCTTATAGAAGTTCTTATCGAACCAATCTTGGCTAGCCACTACACGCCACCCCCGACTTACTCAGTAGGGCCGGAGACAGCAACCTTCGCGGCACGAACTACGCGCTCACCAAGAATGTAGCCAGGCTCGATCACATCAGCGATCGTGTTTTCGGTTGCCTCCGAGTCGCTCAAGTGAACAACAGCTTCGTGAAAGGCGGGATCGAACAGTTCGCCCTTCTCACCAATTCTGCGCAAACCGAAGCGCTCGAAGCTGGAGTTGATCTTCTGTGCGACCAACGCCAAGGGACTGCCGTCGATGATGTCGCCATGCTTGTCTGCACGATCGAGGTCGTCAAGTGCAGGCAGCATTGACCGAATAACGTCGGCGATAACAGCCTCACGGTTGGCAACCCGATCACGCTCAACGCGAGTGCGGAAGTTCACCAGCTCGGCCTGAGCACGCAACATTTGGTCACGCATGTCCGACACGAGGTCACGGCTTGCGTCGTCGAGCAGTCGCTGATCTTCTGCACTCAGCTCGTTTTCACCCGTCTCGCCATCACGTGCTTCGGCGTCGGCATCCGCTACGGGCTCGTCGGACTGTTCGTCGGGCTGCTCGTCATCAATGGACGCCTCGACAGTCTCGTCAGCAGCATCCGCACTCTCTGCGGGCTGCCCCTCTTTGGGCTCGTCGTGGTCTTTGTTCTTTTTCTTGTTTTTGTCAGACATCTACTTCTTGTCCGTGTCAGTTTCGTCGTCGTCGTCGTCAACCACTTCAGCGTCTACGATGTCCTCGTCAGAGTTCTCGTCGGCGGGAGCTTCGGCACCTTCTGCAGGCTCCGGGTTTTCTTCCTGGTGCTTGTAGATTGCTTCACCGAGCTTCTGCTGGCTCTCGGTCAGCGTGTCGAAGGCGGTCTTTACGGCCTCTTCGTCATCGCTAGCCAGTGCCGTGTTGAGTGCGTCAACGTCGGCCTGAACCTCAGTCTTGACGTCTTCTGGCAGCTTCTCAGCGTTGTCGGTGATGAGCTTTCCTGTGGAGTAGGCAAGCTGCTCGGCGTTGTTGCGAACCTCTGCAGCTTCGCGACGTGCCTTGTCTTCTGAAGCGTGCTCTTCACCTTCGCGAACCATGCGCTCGATGTCTTCCTTCGACAGGCTTGAACCACCCGTGATGGTCATCGACTGCTCCTTGCCAGTGCCCTTGTCCTTGGCAGACACGTGCACGATGCCGTTGGCGTCGATGTCGAAGGTGACTTCAACCTGCGGGATTCCGCGAGGTGCCGGCGCGATGCCGGTGAGCTCGAAGATTCCGAGGTTCTTGTTGTCGCGCGTGAACTCACGCTCACCCTGGAAGACCTGGATCGATACGGAGGGCTGGTTGTCATCCGCGGTGGTGAAGGTTTCGCTTCGCTTGGTGGGGATGGCGGTGTTGCGGTCGATGAGCTTGGTCATCATTCCGCCCTTGGTCTCGATTCCGAGGCTCAAAGGGGTGACGTCAATGAGCAGAACGTCCTTGCGCTCGCCCTTGAGTACACCAGCCTGAAGCGCGGCACCGACGGCAACAACCTCATCCGGGTTCACACCCTTGTTTGGCTCCTTGCCACCGGTGAGCTTCTTGACGAGTTCAACAACAGCAGGCATACGAGTGGATCCACCAACGAGCACTACGTGCGCTACGTCGGCAAGCTTGACGCCTGCCTCTTTGATGACGTCGTTGAATGGCTTTGATACCCGTGCGAGCAGGTCGGCGGTGAGTTCTTCGAACTTGGCGCGTGAGAGCGTCTCGTCGAGGTTGGCTGGGCCATTCTCGGTGAGCGAAAGGTATGGAAGCTGGATGCTCGCGGATGTCTGCGAGGAGAGTTCTTTCTTGGCCTGCTCGGCAGCTTCCTTGAGGCGCTGCTTTGCGATCTTGTCGCCAGAAACGTCAACACCGGTGGAGTCTTTGAAGCGCTGGATCAGGTAGTCGACGACGCGGGCATCCCAGTCGTCACCACCGAGGCGGTTGTCACCCGAGGTGGACTTGACCTGGATGGTGGAGAAGTCGTCGTCTTTGCCCACTTCGAGCAGCGAGACGTCGAAGGTTCCGCCACCGAGGTCGAACACGAGAATGAGTTCGTCTTCTTTACCCTTGTCGAGGCCGTAGGCGAGTGCGGCAGCGGTGGGCTCGTTGATGATGCGCAGAACGTTGAGGCCCGCGATCTCACCGGCTTCCTTCGTTGCCTGACGCTCAGCGTCGTTGAAGTATGCGGGAACGGTGATTACTGCGTCGGTGACGTCTTCACCCAGGTACTGTTCGGCGTCGCGCTTGAGCTTGGCAAGCGTGCGGGCCGAGATTTCCTGCGGGGTGTACTTCTTGTCGTCGATCTCCACCTTCCAGTCGGTGCCGATGTGGCGCTTGACGGATGCGATGGTGCGGTCAACGTTGGTGACGGCTTGGCGCTTTGCGGTTTCACCAACGAGGACTTCGCCATCCTTGGTGAATGCGACGACGGATGGCGTAGTGCGCATTCCTTCGGCGTTTGCGATGACGGTGGGTTCTCCACCTTCGAGTACGGCCACTACTGAGTTGGTGGTTCCGAGGTCAATTCCTACTGCTCGAGCCATGTGCTCTTACTCCTTTAAGCGTTTGGGTATGCGAACTTGAGTCGCTTGGTATCAAGTTTCTACTTCCGTGGGGCAAGAGTCAAGCTGCGTAGCTGAAAGTTGAGTGTGTATGGCTCAAGTGTCAATGTTCAGGGTGGCATCTGTGGCCGAACTGGAGCGTTCAATTATTACGAAAACGTGCAACCCGCGCCGCTTTACGATTTCGTAATACAATGATAGCTTTACGAAAACGTAGTAATTTGTGTCAACCTCGAAATGCAGCAAGGGGAAGTCGATGCGTTACACCACACGGGTCACCGGGCCGGAATCGCTTGGTCAACTAATCCAGCAAGCCCGTGTGGCTTCTGGGCAGACTCAGGCTGAGCTCGCGAGTGAATTGGGCGTATCGCAACGAGCGATTACTGAAATCGAAACCGGGAAATCTACTAAACAAATGCGACGGGTGTTTCAGCTGCTCAAGACGGTAGGGGTAACTCTCAATGGCGAGTGGGGGGTGAACGATGGTTGAGCTCGCTGTAGAGCTTTACGGCCAGCGGGTCGGCGTCATCTCGGGAGATAACTACCGCTCGTTCGACATCACTTTCGACCCTTCAGCTATCGCGACGTTCGGCGCAAATAGTCGCACGCTCTCAATGGCAGTCCCTCGGCGTTCCCACCATTGAGAAGTACGAAAAATATGGTGTTGTGACCCTGGACCGCATCAGCCGTTTATTGGCAGAGACCGACGAACGAAATCCCCGGCTCACGCTCGCGAAGATGCTCACGCTGAGTGTTGCTGTAGGCAACCTGGATATGCACGCCAAGAACATATCGCTACTGCACCCAGCGGACGGCACGGTAACTGTTGCGCCCATGTACGACGTGGTGCCGCAGACACAGTACGACACTGACGGCGAATTCGCGTTCCGCGTCAACGGCAAACTCGACCACGCATCCATCACCAGGGCCGACATCATCGATGAGGTGACGAAGTGGGGGACCGGGCGCGCCGAAACGGTCGTCAATGAAACTTTAGAGGTCGTGCGGGAGTTGGCGGCGACAGAGACCCCACACCCCTCAGCAGAGCCCTTTCTGCACGAGCGTATTCAGCGATTCAGCCAGAACCTGCTCGACAATCGCATGGTGGGCGCATAGGGGCCTCTCTACGCACCCCACATATCCCCGCTAAAGCGGACACGCCCCAATGTGGCCGGTATGCCTATTGTTGTACCAATTGTTTGCCGCGCACCACTAACCTGTTCGCATGACGGACAAGACTCCCGACAACGACGTCCCTGACTCTCCCGCTATCCCCAAGAGCCAGGTTCGCGCCTGGGCGTTATGGGATTGGGGTTCGGCCGCGTTCAACGCCGTCGTCACCACATTCGTCTTCAGCACCTACCTCGCGAGCGGGCTGTTCATTGATCCCGAGATTCTCGCTGCTGCCGGAGACGACGAAAGAAATCCGGCGCTCGTTCTCGCGAAAGCGAACAATACGACCGTGATTTCTGGCGCGCTCACCATCGCCGGTGTGCTTGTGGCACTCTTGGCGCCGATCCTCGGCCAACGGTCGGATGGGTCTGGTCGTCGCAAGCTGTGGCTTGCGATTAACACGGGTCTCGTTGTGCTTGCGATGGCTGCGATGTTCTTCGTGGCTCCTGTGCCTTCTTACATCTACCTTGGCGCCGCACTTTTGGCTGCCGGCAACATCTTCTTCGAGTTCGCGAGCGTCAACTACAACGCGATGCTTGTGCAGGTTTCAACACCAAAAACTGTGGGTCGCGTGTCGGGCTTCGGGTGGGGCATGGGCTATATCGGCGGCATTGTGCTGCTGATCATCCTGCTCGTCCTGTTCATTCAGAACTTTGGCAGCGAAACCGGCAACGGACTTCTGAATGTGCCGTTCGGCAGTGACGGCGGCGCACTCGACGTTCGTTTCGCGGTTCTTGCTTCAGCAGCGTGGTTCGCGATCTTCGCAATTCCCGTGCTGATTGCCGTTCCGGAGATTCCTGCCGGCGCCCGCGAAAACCAGGTCAGCTTTTTCGCTAGCTACGCAAAATTGTTTGGCACGATCAAAGCTTTGGCGCAGAAGAGCCCTCAGGTGCTCATGTTCCTTCTGGCCAGTGCCGTCTTTCGTGACGGCCTCGCCGCGGTATTCACCTTTGGCGCCATCATCGCGGCGCAGGTGTTTGGCTTTAGCCCAAGCGAAGTCATCTACTTCGCTGTGGCCGCGAACCTCGTCGCTGGAATCGGCACCTTTGTCGGCGGCTGGCTCGATGACAAGCTCGGCGCCAAGAATGTGATCATCGGATCGCTCGCTGGACTCGTTCTTGCCGGACTCGCAGTGCTCTTCGTCGGCGACCTCAAGACAGGGTTCTGGATCGCGGGCCTCTTCCTTACTCTCTTCGTCGGACCAGTGCAGGCGGCAAGCCGCAGCTTCCTCGCCCGCATCACTCCCGTCGGTCGCGAAGGCGAGATTTTCGGACTCTACGCGACCACTGGTCGAGCGGTCAGCTTCTTGGCACCCGGCCTCTTCACTCTCTTCGTGACTCTCACCGGAGATACCCGTTTTGGCATCATCGGCATCGTAATCGTGCTGCTTACCGGCCTCGGCCTGATGATCCCCGTCAAGGCAAAGCAGTCGATGATCGACTAGTCAGTCGGGCGAGCCCGAAAAGTGCTCGTGGAAGAGGAGTAATGTCGGTTTATGGACACGCAACAGCCCATCGGATATTGGGTGAAACTCGTTGACCGACTGATTGATGAGCTCTTCGCCACCACCCTCGAAGAACACGGAATCACTAGAAGGCAGTGGCAACTGTTGAACGTGTTGTCGAACAGTGCTGCAGGTGTCGAGCAGCTCGACATCGAAGTCGCGCCGTTTTTGACTCCCGCGAGCGCCACTGTGCCGCCCACTCAAGGTGCACACACGAGTTCGCTTGAGTCGTTGACCGAACTCGTCGAGAGCGACTGGCTCACGACGGACGGCACTCTCTACGAACTCGCCGATCGCGGACGCACGGTTGTTGAACGGCTCACTGCTGTGATCGCCAACGAACGCAAACGAGTCACCGCAGGTGTAACTTCTGAGCAGTACGACACCACCGTCACCGTGCTTGAGACTATGGCGCGCAACCTCACCGCAGAAGGCGAAGCTGGGGTTTCCCGCTAGGGCAGCTGCTCCCTTTAGTAGTGTCGCGAAGCAGTATTTCGCGTTGCGTTGCGGCGATCGTGCTCGACTAGGCCATCCCGGTGCGCAACAAGGAGGCGGATCAGCAGAGCGCCGATAGCTCCGAGCAGGAATCCTGTCGAGTTCGAGATCAGGTCTCGCACTTCGGGAAAGCGCCCGGGAAGGAAGAGCATTTGGCTGAGCTCGATTGCTCCAGACATGAGCGTTCCGGTGAACAGCAGAACCCACCAGTGTCGCTGCGAGATGAGCATCGCAGTGAAGATGCCCAGTGGAACAAACATGAGTATGTTACCGATGAACTCAATCGTGAGAAAGTCGACGCTGAGAAAAAGCCCCCGATAGTGGAGCGATGTGAGTAGACGATCGACTACGCGTGACACGAAGCCAGAGCCCGGCATCTGCGGCGTCAAGGTAATCACCGCGACGAACAGCGAGTAGCCGACAAACAGCACCATCGTTAAGCGCCGACGGAACCGCGACGCCTTGGGACCTTCGTCCATCGTGCCCCTCCGCTTCGGCCTATGACTTTGCCGCATAGATAAGTATCTCTCGCCATCAGCGGCCTAACCGCTCAATGCCAAAGACCACACTTACACCTGCAGCAACAAGGAGCGCCAATTTGACCCGACTATCCGGATCGGGCTGAACCGCCCCGAGCTAGCCGTCATCTGCGATCTAGGCTTGGCGATTGAATTCGGTTCTTCCTGCCAATTTTGACATCGCGGGCTCGCCCGTTTGGCCAACTCACGTAATCAACTATAGTCATGATGTTGGCGCCATTCACGACTACCAAATCCCCGAATCTTGCAGCCATACTCGCACGACACCAAGCGACGGAGGCCTAGTTGAGCAAAACTCGCTCGCTACTCGGGTCGGGGTCGGCGGTCGTGGCCGCCCGACTCTTCTCACTCGGCGCCGCAGCTATCCAGCTACCTTTGTTGACACGATTCTTAACTCCGACAGAATATTCCGCGCTCGCAGTTGCAATCGCCGTCGCCGCTTACTTCAGCCTACTAAGCGCCGAACCAGTGATCCTCGGCTTTGAGAGGTTCCCTGGATCATCGCTCGACCGATTCAATTACAGATACGGGCTAGTTCGCACACTCGGCTACGTCGCCATTGCAAGCGCCATTGTTGCAGCCGTAGCATACCCGCTCGGCCATATCGAAAGCGCCATTGCCTTTGTTGGATGGGGAATCGGGGTTGCGGTCAATCGACTAATCTCCCTCGCATGGTTAATGTGGGAGAAACCTTGGCAGTACGCATGGAACCTAATCGCAGGAACCGGTGTAAGAACAGCCACACTCGTCTCCCTGATAATGCTCGGTTGGAATCCGCTCATCAGTCTTGGGGCCGCGGGGGTCTTCTCCTCGATAGCCGCGCTGATTTTAAGTCCGAAATTTCGGCTTAGATCATTGCCGCGGCCTGAACGCGTACGACCTTGGCCGTTCAAGTTCGGAATGCATCTTGCGTTTGCGTCTCTCGCTGTCATGATCCTCAATAATTCAAACCTGCTCATACTCGCAGCTTTAGCGCCCGGCCCAACCGTCGGAACTTATGCCGCGATGCTGCAGGTAGCGACGTTAACTTCTGGTGCCCTGCTTGGTCTTATTCTCACGGTTGCCTATCCGCCGCTCCGACAAGCTTGGGATAACGGCAACCAAAAGCTCGTTCACGCTAGTCTCGCGACTCTGCAATCGGCATGCCTAGCTGTCGCCTTTGCAGTAATAGTCGTGTTCTATCTGGGAAACGGTTTTCTACTCAAAATCATCATCCCCACAGAGTTCGTTGACCTTGCATTACTTGCACCACTGATAATGGCAACATCTCTCGCGACGATGGGCGGAATCGCCAGTTGGCATCATCAACTCCAACTGAGAGCAGGACTAGTAGCCACAAGAACTGTGGTGGCCGCTGTGTTCGGAGTGCTTTCAACACTCGGCCTAGCAGTGTTTTTCGGCGAGCGCGGTGCCGCTCTTGGCTCAGTTGTCGGATTTGTCCTGTACCTCGTCGTCATGCAGATTGGTACGAAACTTCCATCGAGCACACTGGTAGTCGCTGTGATCTCGGCGCTTACTAGCTCTGGCACGCTCCTTTTGCCATACGCCGAAAGCCCTATCGTAGTAGTTCTAGCATTCGTAGCATTGGCGGGCACCACCTATCTAGCCGCACGAAGTCACCGCGCGTCACCCCACTAAACGACACTGTGGGAGAGCCCAAGAAAGTAGCTCTGATTCTTTCCAGCAAGATGATCCTTGATCCGACTCTGACGATATTAGGTCAGAAGCAATTGTCAGCACACGTCCATGGCTAGTGACTTTAGCGATCCATGAGATCGATGTGAAGTAGCATTGTGATGCGCCACGCGATGTACCTCCCATTTGAATCGGAGCCTTAGATTGTCGATAGCCCAACGCACTGTTCCAATGAACGATCTCTCGCGAGGAATAGAGCGCGATCGACAGGAGATTGAAAAGGCTGTTTCGGATGTTCTTGACTCCGGGTATGTAGTGATGGGGCCCCAAGTCAAGGCCTTTGAACAGGAGTTGGCTGCATATGTAGGGGTTCCTTGGGCGCTGGGGGTCGCGTCAGGCACTGATGCACTTGAGCTGGCAATCAAAGCAACGATGCCACTAGGTAAACAGACAGTTCTCACAGCGGCGAACGCAGGCGGGTACGCCTCGACGGCAGCGTTGCGCGCAGGTTTCAGGGTTCGCTATGCCGATATAGAATCGGATTCCCTTTGCGTAAGCGACCGGACGATTTTAGAGGCGTTGAGCGACGACGTCGGGGTCGTCGTTGTTACTCATCTCTATGGGAATCTAACGGACATTCGAGGACTAGTTGAGTCATGTAACGCCCGCGGGATCCGCGTAGTCGAGGATTGTGCTCAATCGCTTGGTGCCCGTGTGGGCGACCGCGCAGCTGGCACCTTCGGAGATGTCGGTGCTATCAGTTTTTACCCGACCAAGAACCTTGGCGCGCTCGGTGATGGTGGCGCGATCGTTACTGGAAATGCTGAATATGCGGCTAGTATCACTCGCCTTCGGCAATATGCCTGGGACCCAAAATATCGGGCGACGACGTCCGGAGGAATGAACTCCAGACTCGATGAGCTGCAGGCTGCAATATTGCGTATCCGCTTACCCAAGCTTGATTCATTCAATGAGCGTCGCCGTGAGATCATCCAGAGGTACGTTGAAGCCGCCTCGGACAGCCCGCTAAGAGTGCTCCCGGCAAGTGACCCTCACCACGTCGCACATTTGGCGGTTGGCTTATCCCGCGAGCGCGACGACATTAGGGACCACTTTTCCCAGCACGGCATTCAAACTGACATCCATTTTCCGTACCCGGACTACAGCCAACCTGGCTTTGAATCCGAACTCCGAAGCTTGCCACGGACGGAGGCCGCAACACGGCAAATCTTCACGCTTCCATGCTTCCCTGAGTTAACTGACGAAGAGGTCGATCAGGTATGTGAGGCTATCCGAGGAATAGCTTTGGCCCAACCATCGACTGCTATTTAGACAACCTGTATGAGTGCAGTCCACTATGGCTTAGCCACTGCACCTCTAAACCTTGAATTGGAGTGACTAGCATGGCGAGACCCTTTATTCACCCTCAGGGAATCTGCGAATCTTCGACCGTCGGCGACGGTACGACAATATGGGCGTTCGCACATGTGCTTCCCAAAGCAAGAATCGGCGAAAATGTCAATATCAACGACCATGTGTTTGTCGAAAATGACGTCACCATTGGCAACAGCGTAACCATAAAGTCCGGCGTCCAACTTTGGGATGGAATCGAACTTCACGATCGCGTTTTTGTTGGCCCAAACGTCACCTTCACTAACGACCCTTTCCCGCGCAGCAAGCAGTACCCACAGCAGTTTCCGCGAACAATTATCGAAGAGGACGCCTCTATCGGCGGCGGTGCTGTGATCCTTCCAGGCGTGACCATAGGGCGAAATGCTATGGTCGGCGCTGGTGCCGTCGTCACCCGGAATGTGCCACCATTCGCAATCGTGGTAGGGAACCCCGCTAGAGTGACCGGCTACACAGATAGTAACGGACGAAAGCTTGCCATCCCTGGCCCGGGTGACGACGGGACCACAGAATCCACTCAAGACACACCAAGCCTGACTCGCCTTTCCAAAGCAACTGATATGCGAGGAAGTCTCGTCGCTTTCGATTTCCGTGCAGATCTACCGTTCGTTCCAAAACGATTCTTCACCGTCTTCGACGTTCCAACTCGAGACGTGCGCGGCGAGCATGCACATTTCCGCTGTGAGCAGTTCTTGGTCTGCCTCAGCGGGAGCGTTCGTGCAATAACGGACGACGGCACTACCCGTATCGAACATCTGCTTGATTCCCCAGAAATGGGGCTATACATGCCAGCAATGACATGGGGGACACAATACTCATATGGCGCAGACACGGTGCTTGGCGTCTTTGCATCTCATTCTTACGATCCAACAGACTACATTCGCACTTACGAGGCGTTCCGAGAGGCGCTAAATACGGGGGTTGAGGAACGTGCGTAAGTTGACGGTTCGAAAACTCTAGATGGCATCTCGATTCTGATGTTCGTCTAGGCGGTCGAATTACACGTAGCGCTTTAGGAGCTTCTTCAACTGCCGAAATACCACTTGGGCCCCTGGAATCCGAATCACGCTAGTTAGGGCGACGACAATCGGGATCGGCGCAAAGAGCCTCAGCTTTTCGGCATAGTCACGTGCGAGATCGAACTTCCCATTCTCCATCGATCGATACACCGCGCCAAGAAGAAACCTCATCCCTCCTCTGCGGATTGCAACGCGAACACCAGGCAGATCGCCGTAGCGCAGTTTCGTGAGTTCAAGAGTCTTCAAGAAGTCATCGCTATAGGTGTCAAATCGTTTGCCAATATTGCCGGCATGCTGCCGATAGATTGCGAGTGGCTCGTTGATGCGTCCGACCTCACCCTTTGCGCTGACGTCGATAAAGTACATCCAGTCACTGGCCGTTCCGATCACTGTGTTGAAGCCCCCAATAGGTATGGAATCCGCACGAACCATAGTTGCCGGACCAGGCAACGCCGCGCCGAATTTCGCGATCATGTCGATCTGATTCCTGACAATGTCCTTTGCCCGATCCCCAACTATCCCCGTAACCAAACCATCTTCCATTACCTGACAGGGATGATAGCTCAGGACGAGTTGAGGGTTCGCGTCAAATGCTTCGACTTGCCTCCTAATTTTTTCAGGGAACAGTACGTCATCACCGCCCATGAGGGCGATATACGTTCCGCTGCACATCGCGAGGCCAGCATTGCAGTTTGCGGTGACGCCCTGATTCGTCGGGTTGAGAACAAGCCGGACGACTTCGGGATGCTCGCGTTGAATCCCCTCGAGGATCAGTGGAGTTTGGTCACTCGACCCATCATCCGAAACCACAATCTCTAAGCTGTCGAAGTTCTGTTTAAGGCAAGACTCGAGCGTTTCCCTTATCAAGTGTTCTTGGTTATAAGTAATTATCAGAATGCTTACTAGCGGTCTTGGCATCAATATCGGCTCCGTCATTAGCGACTAAGTTCAGGGGAGATCGCGTCAAGAGACTGATTTGTCGGCACTCCAAAACGATCCCTTTCTGGCACCAGTAGGTGCCCAAAAACTGCTAGAAACATTGCAAGGTAGTAGATCGATGCAGAAGCGGGCTGATATAACGTACCGTTGGCGAACACAGAATTCACCAAGAAAATCCCGTAAGCCAGCAGAATCAATTTGACTTCAGATTGTCGGGTGCTTCGGTAAAGCCGAATATTGCGAACCAGAATTATTACCAAAGAGGCAATCAGAATCCCACCTCCGAGAAAACCGAAGACGGTGACAGCCTCTACGAATTGATTGTGCGCCATTGGAGCGAGCGAATCTGAGTCAGGCACAAGTGCCGTATTGGCCATGCCAAATCCACCACCAAACACGTAAACTAGGGGGTTCCCGATATCAGCAAGCGCCGCAAAGTTAAGTGCAGGAAGTTTGGTTATCCGATCGAGTGCTCCCGTTATTATTGTTTGGTCATAGTTCAAGATCGAACCGTCGCTAATACCGAAGCTAACAAGGGTTGCATCGAGTCGGTCCCTCAACGGAGGGATAAGTCCATAGGCCGCGGCTCCAACCGCTGCAAGGCCCAAACCTGCATACAGCAGCTTGACGTACGCGTGCCTGTTCAGCACCACTAGAACGAGTACGCCAATGAGAATGTTTACAATCGCAGACTTTTGGAGCGAAATTATCGCGGAGCTGACGATCACTAAGACCAGGATCAAGCGCAGTGGTGGGCGAATTGCTTGCGAAAGGACGAGGTAGCTTCCAACGATGATCCCAAGCGCTGTAAGACTACCCAACACGGATGTGTACCGTTCCAAATCCGCGCGCTCCGACGATGCAGCAAACCAAGGAATAGGCCCGGTCAAAAGCTGGAGTGGCAGGGTGAGGCTCGCCGCAACAAAGAAGACGGCGTAGGTCGCTAGATGCTTCCGCAAAGTCAAGTAGGAGTCTGTGTAAAGGTAAAGAGCGAAGAACACCGGAACTGCGAATATGAGTCGCGACAAACCGAACAAGGCTCCCGCAGGAGAAATAATCGCTAGGGACGTGATTGTCCCGAGTAGCGCAACGCTAACCAAGGCGAGAAATGGTGTCCACCGACCTTCCTTAAAGTTACGGAAAATCTTACGGGCGAACTGAACTGTTACGTAGATTGCGGTGGGCGCATACAGCACGAGGAACAAGACCAGAGACAAGTGCCTTAGTGTGTGCAAATTGATGATCGTAAAAACAATTGCGAACTTGACCTGATTGTTCTGAGTCAAGTACTTGTTCCAGCGTGATCTCATGAAATTCATCTGCGAATTCCCGTGCGCACATGATGTGTCGCGGCAGTTGAACGAATAAAACTAACGACACGCCTAGAAGTGTCTGTAACCAGATATTCTTCCGGCACTCCTGCGGGGCCATCAGTCTCGAATTGTGCCAACGAAAGTGAAACGGAATTCAAGACGGAATCCGTATCCACGCCACACGTGATGGTCACGCCTGTATCAATTGCTTCCGGGCGCTCAATCGCATCCCGTAGCGAAACCGCAGGAAAGCCAAGGATCGCCGACTCTTCGCTGATAGTGCCACTATCTGAAAGGACGAGCTTGGCCGACTGCTGAAGCCTCACATAGTCGTTGAAGCCAAACGGCGGGTGGAATATTAGCTTGTTCTTCAACTCGTCAGGCTGCCCCTCGAGCCGCAGTCTGGTTCGTGGATGCGTCGAAACGAGCACGGGGACTCCATACTCGTCCGCGAGCAGCCCAAGCGCCATGAGCACTGACGTCAGCCGGTGCGGGTTGTCAACGTTCTCTTCACGATGCAGGCTGACGAGAAAGTAGCCCCTTACCGTGAGGTTCTGGCGGGTCAGGATGTCGCTGGAAGCGATCGCGTCGGCATTACCGTCAAGCACTTCGCGCATAGGTGAACCTGTCAAAAGGATTCGCGATGGGCGAATTCCCTCTCCCAGCAGATTTCGACGTGCGTGCTCTGTGTAGACCAAGTTGTAGTCGGAGACGTGATCTACCAGACGACGGTTCGTCTCCTCCGGAACATTTTCATCGAACGACCGGTTGCCCGCTTCCATGTGATAAACCGGGATCTTCATGCGCTTTGCCATCACAGCAGAGATGCAACTGTTGGTATCGCCCAACACCACTACAGCGTCAGGACGCTCGGCTGAGAGTACTTCCTCAACTTTGACGAGGATGGAACCGAGTACGGCGCCCAACGAGGAAGTCTCCGCGTTGAGGAAGTAGTCGGGCTTGCGCAGACCTAGGTCTTCAAAAAATACTTCGTTGAGTTCGTAGTCGTAGTTCTGGCCTGTGTGCACGAGTACGTGTTCGGTGTATTTGTCGAGTCGTTTAATTGTCGCTGCGAGACGAATAATCTCGGGACGCGTTCCAACAACAGTCAGAACTTTCAGGCGATTACTCATGGTTGGACTGCCTCTGCGATGGTGTCGGGAGCTTCAGGATCATAAATATCATTCGACCAGAACGATGTGTAGAGCTCGCTTGATCCGGTATTGGTGATTTTATGCGACCACATGGTGGGCATATCGATCGCGACCGGAGATTCGCCCGTTACAGGAAACTCGATTACTTCATCCGTGAAGAGCTTACGGAGGGAAATGGTTGCGGTTCCCGAGAGCACCGTAAACCGTTCGATCTTGCGGCGATGAAAGTGGTCACCGCGGCTAATTCCTGGCGCCGTGGTTGAGAATGACGACTGCCCGGGCCCGCCGTGTGACCTAATAATCTCGAAGAACGAGCCTCGTGCGTCTGCATGGCGGGTAAGGCGCACGGGTGCCTGCTGCGGGAAAGTGTAGGAACGGTAAGTGTTGAAGAGGTCGCGGTCAAACTTTTTTGCAACGTCAGGGATCTCGCCGGCGCCGTACGTTTCAGCGAAAGCGCTGAGGCGCGCAAGAACTCCACCGACATGTTCGTGCACTTCCAGCTCAGCTTGAGCGTCAGGAGTGACATTGCCCAGCATCAGGTCGACCGCATTCTGCGCATGAAGCAGAGTCAACTCCTTGTCATGCTCAACAGTAGGCGTCTCCCCCTTCGCCAGCAGGTGACTAAAGGTAGATGTGACCGCGTTGTAAAACGGGCGGCCGTGCTCGCCAAAAAGGTTAGGCAGGAGTACGTTTTGGAACTCAGCACCAACCTTGCGGGAGGCTTCCCTGAGGATGTCGGCGGCAGCCGCTTTTGCGTCTCCGTAGACGTTCTTATTCGTGGCCTGGGTGGAATTAGCATAGACCACAACACGGGGCGGCTGGGTGGCACGGATCAGAGAGTCGGCGATTTGACGCGCAAAACGCTCGTTGCCGCTGCGCACTTCTTCATCGGTCCCGCGATTGACGCCTGCGATGTGCACAAGTCGCGAAGCCCCTTCGAGGATGTCAGCTGCACGCCCTGACGAGAAGGCATCTCCCAGCGGGATACCCCGCGATTCGACTCCAGCTTCCAACAACGCAGCTCTAGTATGCCAACCCAGAAACCCGTTAGCTCCGGTCAGCGCAACATGTGACATAGATCAGATCGCCCTTTCGAACGACAGGCCCGCCGCGACCATCTCCTCGCGAACCTCAGGCAGCGTGAGTAGGAGCTGCTCAACTTCAGACACGTCCATCCGTTCGACCGTATGAGAGTCGTAGTCCGCGAAGTCAGACTGCGCAGGGTTGCCTTCATCTACGTAGACACTGTAGTTCAGGTCGCGATTATCAGCCTTGATACGGAAGTAATCACCCATATCTTGGGCTCGTGCGAGTTCTTCGCGACTCGCCAACGCCTCTGACAACTTTTCAGCGTGCCGCGTGCCGATGACCTCAACCTTCGCCGATGACTTGAAGAGGTTGATGGCCGCCTGAGCGAGATCACCGATCGTGCACGACTTCGCCTTGCGGATGAAGAGGTCTCCCTGCTGCGCATTGTGAAAAGCGAACTCCACGAGATCAACCGAGCTTTCTAAGGACATCATGAAGCGGGTCATGTCGGGGTTAGTGACAGTCAGGTTCTTACCCAACTTAAGCTGGCGAATGAACAGTGGGATGACCGAGCCACGGGAGTACATAACATTGCCGTAGCGCACGCACGAAACCGTTGTTTCAGCGTTCGGGTTATTGAGCCCGTAGGACTGAGCCACCTTCTCCATCATGGCCTTACTCATCCCCATTGCGTTGACCGGGTAGACAGCCTTGTCAGTGCTGAGACACACGACAGAAGTCACACCTGCGTGATCTGCCGCGCGAACAACATTTTCACTACCCAGAACATTTGTCTTAACAGCTTCCATGGGAAAGAACTCACATGAAGGAACCTGCTTCAGCGCGGCCGCATGGAATACATAGTCGACGTCGCGAACGGCTCGCTCAACACTGAGATAGTCACGAATATCGCCAACGTAGAAACGCAGCCGAAGATCCGCTAGTTCATGGCGCATGAGGTCCTGTTTCGCCTCATCCCTGCTCAGCACTCGCACTTCAGCAACGTCTCTATCGAGAAGCTGTCGTGTCACCGTGTGGCCGAATGATCCTGTCCCGCCTGTGACCAGAACCGTCTTACCCGCATAACTCGAACTCATAATTTTACCAACTGTCCTTCACGCTTTTCTGGCGAGACTCCGAATACAGAATCGCCTCAATTTGGGATACGCCGCTATCCAATGACATGGAAGCGTCGTAGAAAATTTTGGCGGCTCTCGCCATACCTGCACGCACCTCTGGATCAAGTTCTGCAGCCTCGCGAAACACCGCTGCGAGCTGACCAGGGTCGTCCGGATCACAGGCGAAACCAAGCTCATTTTCTTGCACAAGACGCTTCACATCACCGCGCACGGCCGTAATGACAGGGATTCCCTGGGAGATGCTGGCCTGCAGCTTCGACGGGATTGTTCCTTCAAAGATATCGAGGTTACTCAACGAAACAATCTGAAAATCGGACCCGCTATGGATCCGTCCCATCTCTTCGGGAGGCACTCGCCCGGCAAACGTGACGTTGGTTACGTCCAGTGACGCAGCCAGGTCGCGGAGTCGCTGATCTGCCACACCGGAACCGACAAGTGTGATGTGGAGGTTCTCAATGTCTTTCACTGCGTTCGCTGCATGAATTACATTGTCAAGGCTTTGATGATCCCCAAAGTTGCCAGCGTAAACAACCGAAACCGTTTCGGGGCGGCTTCCCACCGTTTCTTCTACGCTCGACGGCTCAACCCCGGACCAGTTGAATACTGTGTGAACACGATCCGCTGGTACACCGCGCTCAACAAGCATCTTTGCCATCGTCGGGGCGATTGCGATCGTCGCAGAAGCTGTGCGGTACAAGAATCGAAGCCACGGGTTCAGGATTCCTGCTATTACTCTCTTGGCAGCGCCGCCACCCACCATGGAAGAACCAGTCACGGATTCTGGCCACAAATCCTGCACATGCATGACATAGGGAAGGCGAAAGAATGCTCTCCACAACGATGGCCCGATGGCTGGAGTCATCTGGGTCGCGTACACGTAGACGATGTCTGCCGACCGAATCCAGGAGTGAGCAAACGCCGCGCTCCAGGCGTAGGTCAAGTAATTCGTGAATCGCGCGATGGGATTGTATGAGTGGCTGACAAACAGCGGAACTCGCCGAACCTCCACCCCGTCAATGGTCTCAACGTGATTAAGTCGCTGTCGGTAGCCTGGGAACAATTGACCATCAGGGTAGTTGGGGTAGCCAGTAATCACCCGAACCTGATGACCGCGTGAGACCAAGCGCCGAGCAAGCGTATCGGGGATACGAATAGCCTCGGGCGAGTAGTACTGAGTAACGATGGCAATCTTCACGAGTCGGTTCCTTGGGCGCTTTCTTCACTTGCGTACCAGTGAGCCGTACGGCGCATGGAATCTTGAAAAGACACGACCGGACGCCACACCCACGCCGTTGAGCAGGAGCCGGTTTCCATCTCCAGTGACCCCACCAGACGATTGATGACTGCTGACCTTCCAGTAATCGCGCCTGCGAACTTCAGCATTCCAACAGGGAATGGGAAAAGTTGGCTCTTCTTGCCAAGAGCTGAACTGATTTCTCGAAACATTTCCGGGGTTGATGGGCTAAACCCGTCACCGGCCAACACCAGAGCATTCGCCGCTTCCGGTTCAGACGCCGCTCGCTCGAGCAAGTCAACAAGGTTCCAAATAGATGTCATAGTTCGACGGTTCCGCACTCTCGCGAGGGGCAACGGCAGTTCCCGAGCGGCGAGGCCGAGCATTTTGATGAAGTTCCCCCCCACACCGGGCCCATAAACGAGAGGAGTCCGCGCAATGACTACGTCGAGGCCAGTTTCACGATGAAGGCCCGCGAGCGCTACTTCTGCTTCGAGCTTTGACAGGCCATAGGGATCGGCAGGGTCCGGCTCATCATGAGCGGTGTAAGGCGTTCCTGACGTGCCTTCGCCGTTGACCTTGATGCTGCTCAAGAAGACGAACCTCGAAACGGCTTGCTCTGCTGCAGCACGTGCCAGCGTCTCGGCACCCTGTGCGTTGACACGGCGGAATTCCTCGAGCGGATCCTCTGATGTGTCATTCATCACATGCACGCGCGCGGCGAGGTGGATGACAACATCATGCCCTACCAGCAGCCCCGACCAATCTGAGTCTGGGCCAATCGACCCAATCACTAACTCATCAGAGCCTGTAGGCGCCGAACCCGACGACCGAACGGCCGAAGTGACATTGTGTCCCTGATCCAGCAAATGAGGAACTAGGTGTCGACCGACGAACCCGGTAGCCCCAGTAACAAAAATCCTCATACCTCGTGGCCCCCTGAGACTCGATCGATGTGGCGCCCTCGCTGGGCATTCACGATTCTACCGAGCATGAGGTAGACAGCGACAACGACGAGCAGGAGGAGTGCGCTAACTGGCCACCGCTCCGGCGTCGCGGCAGCTAGGAGGCCAGCGGCGCTGCAGGCAATGCCGAACACCGTGACAATCACGGAAACCTGAAGATGAGTTAAACCAGCATCAGTAAGTCGCTGATAGACATGACTGCGGTGAGCCTCATACCAGCGCTCCCCACGAAACACTCGGCGCGCTAACGTCACTCCCGAGTCAGCGAGGTAAATAGTCAGGGGGCCAACGACGCTCAAGAGGGGTACTCCTCGCGCAATAGCCGCGGCAGCGACTATTGCAAGGCTCCCACCAAGAAGATAGCTACCGACGTCACCGAGGAACATGCCGCCGCGAATCAGGTTCCAGGGCAAAAAGCCCAGAAAAGCCACCGCGATAACAAGACCAACTGGAATCATCCAGAGCTCGCCGGTGATGGTTCCTAGGACCGCGTAAGCGGCCCCGGAAGCAGTGCCATGAAGACCTGAGATGCCGTTGATGCCGTCCATGAAATTGGCGACGTTGATGTAGCCCGCAACGGCCACGGCGAGCAATGGCACAATCCACCATGACATTCCCGTAATGCCCGCGAGGGCGCCGGCGCCCGCAGCCCCCAAGGCGAGCTGTATGCCCGCACGAATGAGAACTGGAATACCCCGCGAATCTTCCACCCAACCGAGCAGGCCAGCGCCGGCCGCGACCAAGGCGACGATCAGAATGAGCGGTGAGTCCTCCTGCGCGACGGGATCAATAAGAACAACCATCAGTCCGAGAAGAATGGCAAGAAGAGGCGCCAACCCAACACCGCGGATGACTGCGACTGTGTGGGATGATCGTGCGTTCGGGACATCGATAACACCTAAACGACTAAGCAATGGCTTGAGCAGCACCGGGACGGTAAGGCTCGCGAGCAGCGCCACTCCCGCTGCAACAACAATCACCACGTCTAGCTGCCACCATCGGTCACGGCCACAACGCTCCTGCCATCTTCAGCCTGACACCGAGCCTCCCACCCCTGCTGGTTCAGGCGTTCCGGCGTGATGATCTTCACCGAGGTATGAGAGATTTTCGGGTGAATGGGACGATTATCTGACTCGTTGTCGCCTACTAGAATCTCGTGCAACTTCTCACCGCGACGCAAGCCCGTGTAGACAATCGCGATATCTTTGCCCGACATCTCGATCATCCGCTCGGCAATATCGAGAATGCGAATCGGATCCCCCATGTCAAGGACGAGAACTTCGGCGGGTCGGCCGATTCCGCCAGCTTGAATAACCAACTGGCATGCCTCGGGAATCGTCATGAAGTACCGCGTCGCGTCGGGGTGCGTCACCGTGAGCGGGCCGCCGGCCTCAATCAGCGAAGTGAACGTGGGAAGCATCGAGCCACGGCTGCCGAGGACATTGCCAAAACGAACAGACACATAAGTCTTACCTGTTGTCTCAGCGGCCCAAGCGGTGAGCTTTTCGGCAACACGCTTGGAGTGACCCAGTACGCTCGTCGGGTTCGCTGCCTTGTCAGTCGAGACGTTCACGAAAGTATCGACACCAATGTTCATCGCCGCCTGCAAAACATTGAGCGAACCGATGACGTTGGTCTTCCACGCTTCCACAGGATACTGCTCCAGCATCGGGAGGTGCTTGAGGGCTGCCGCGTGAAAGACGACGTCGGGTCGGCGCTCGTTGAAGATCTTGGTCAGGGCATCGGTGTCACGGATGTCAGCCAACACGACATCCGTTGTATCGAGCAGGCCGTGACCGGAAATCGAGATCTGGGTACTCTGCAGGCCGGTCTCATCACGGTCGAGCATGATCAGTTCGGCCGGATGGAACTTGGTAATCTGGCGACACAGCTCAGAGCCGATCGAGCCACCGGCACCTGTCACCAAAACCTTCTTACCCTGAAGGTAACCGGCAATCGACTCGATATGGGTATCAACCGGATGACGACCGATGAGGTCTTCAATGGAGATATCGCGCAGGTCGCGCAGGCGGGAGCGCCCCTCACGCACCTCGGTGAGCGGCGGCAAGACCTTCACTCGCAAGCCGGCAGCGTCTGCAACGTCTGCAACGGACCGGAACACGGCCGCGTCGGCGTTCCCAATAGCGATAACCAGCACTGTGGCGCCTGTGCTGTTAGCGATGTCGATGAGATCTCTACGCGTGCCCAAGACCTTGACCCCATGGAGCCAGACATTGCGTTTCAACGGATCGTCGTCGATCAATCCAACGGGAACGAAAGGCGAGTTTCGGTCGGTGCGCATACGTTTCACAATGATTCCACCGAGATACCCGACGCCAAAGACCAAAGCCTTTTCGCCAGTATCAGGCGGGCTCATCGCCTGCTCAGTAAGCAGTCGCTTCACATAGCGGATGCCGCCCATCAGTACGAGGGCGACCGGAAGGGCGAGGAGTACCGTGCTGCGCGGAATATGCCAGTAGGTTCCGAAGAGGGCCACAGGTAGTCCGAGAATCACAAATGCAGCAATCATGACCCACACGAGAGCCAAAACTTCACTGAAGCTGCCATATGGATGTCGGCCACGATAGAGAGAAACCAGCCAGCCGACAACGAGCTGCACAATAGCGGCAGCGAGGACGAGCACGGCAATCGGTGCCCACTCGACTCGAGCCACGTCTAGGTCGTACCGCAAAACGACTGCGGATACTATGGCCACGGCCCACGCAAAAGCATC
Organism: Rhodoglobus galactosidasius; assembly: GCF_054957775.1. Lineage (NCBI taxonomy): Bacteria > Bacillati > Actinomycetota > Actinomycetes > Micrococcales > Microbacteriaceae > Rhodoglobus > Rhodoglobus galactosidasius. The sequence continues at coordinate 76,694 of NZ_JBQIAV010000006.1, forward strand.
AAGAAGGTACTTGGCCCACACACGAGACATCGGGCCCCCCGCATACTGCACAACAGGACCCTGTGCTGACGACTCTGGTTCAGATTGTGGCACGAGAATGTACTTGCCTTTCCCTATTTTTAGCGCACATCGAGCGTGAATCGAACGAAAACGAACGCACCGTTCGCAGGTGCACAAAACCATTTCGAGCACGCAAGAACTTCAGATCGACCTCTATTGCTATGCAAGTCTGTAGAACTTCAAAAATGTGCACTTTTCAGTTTGCCACATTCAATGTGCTTAACGTCGCCGAAGACGCCGGACGAGGCAACCAGTATGTTGACGGCTAAGCGCGTAGAGGCGGCAAGGACAACTTACACACGCAGACGCAGCTCTCCATCAGTGCGAGAAACCTCAGTCTCGGACACGTTTCTTTCAGTTCGTGCGAACTCATCGCTATAGGCAACTGCCAGTAAAGGATTGACGAGTGTGACAGCGTTGCCGATTAACCTGGAAGATCTAATTGCAACATTCGCAAGCACCTACCAGCGTTGCTGGCGAACTTGCGAAATAACGCATAGTGGCGCCGCTGCCAGCCGCGCTGATCCGGAACGACCTAGGTGTTCTTCCCACTGACGTTGTGTACGCGGTCGATGGGTGACTTGCCGCCGATGCCGGTATGGGGTCTGTGGTGATTGTAGTCATGAATCCAGTCTTGATAGGTTGCCGCTCGCGCTTGCTCTGAGTCGTAGTGGTGGGCGTAGGCCCATTCGAAGGCGAGGGTGCGGTGGAAGCGTTCGATTTTTCCGTTCGTTTTGGGGCGGTAGGGGCGCGTGTACTTGTGTTTGATGTCGCCGAGGGCGGCGTTGAAGTGGCCGGATCGGTAGCAGGAACCGTTGTCGGTCAGTACCCGGGTCACGGTGAATCCGAGGGATTCGTAGTAGGCGTGGGCGCGGTGCCAGAACCCGGCGGCGGTTTCCTTTTTCTCATCGTTCAGGATCTCGGAATACACCACCCGTGAGTGGTCGTCGATGGCCGAGTGCAAACACGAGTACCCGGTCGGCACTGACTTCTTCTTGTTCTTTCTCCCGGCGTTTCCCAGGGTGCGCCAGCCGCCGCCATCGGGGATGCGGCCGAGTTTCTTCACGTCCAGATGCACCAGATCGCCCGGATTGGCGTGCTCGTAACGAAGTGCTTTGGGTTTGCGCACGGGCAGTCCGGTGTTCAGGTCCACGTGCCCGAGCAGCGGCATCCGGTACCGATTGAGGACCTTCGACACCGTCGACTGGGGCAGACGCAGGTGGTAGCCGATCCGGTGCGGACCCCACCTCCGGCTGAAGCGCAGCGCGATGATGCGTCGCTCCGTGCGCTTTGCCGTTTGCGCCGGCGAGCGGTGCGGTTTGGACGAGCGGTCGGCCAGACCCGCCATCCCATCCGCTCGGTACCGGCGGACCCATTTGGATACGGTGGCGCGGGAGACCTGCAGGCGTTCAGCGACGCGGGCCTGCACCCAGCCGTCCTCGATGACAAGTTCAACGAGTTTGAGGCGCCCTGCTGGGGTCAGTGGCGCGTTGATGTGGGTAACGTGAGAGATGAGGGCCTCCGTGGCATCGCTTGAGTGTGGTAACCCAATCGATACAGGAGGCCCTCACCTTTTTATCTCACGCCACGCACACAACCTCCGTGGGAAGAACACCTAGGGGAGGGTCGGAGGCATATAACTACCGAGCGTGTCGTCATCGAATGCCTTCTGAATCTTCGGCACTTCATCCCAGTTGACCTTCACAATCGACTGGCTACCTACCATCCCGGTTCCGAGACTGGGCATCGTGAAGAATTTCACATCGTCGACGCGAATGTTCCGCAATTCAAGACCGAGCGAAACGGCATAACTAGAATTGAGCCCATCGTCGACCACCATATACGGAGCAATCGCACTAACCAGATTGCTGATCGTCGCCGGATTGGTAAGCGTCTCCTTGCTCAGCACTTTGGCCATCACAGCCTTAATGAACAACTGTTGGTTGGCCACTCGAGTGAAGTCACCGTCAGAAAACGCGTACCGCTCGCGCACGAACGGAAGCGCCTGCTCGCCGCTCAGCGTGATCGCCCCCTTCGCATACGTGTAGCTCGGGATGCCATATGTATTGAACGCACGGGGATTGTCCACTGTTACTCCACCGAGAGCATCGGTGATGTCTTTGAAACCTTCGAAATCGACCATCGCGATGTGATCGATGCGGGAATCAATGATCCCTTCGATCGTCTGCACGGTGAGGGGAACGCCACCATAAGCCATCGCGGCATTGAGCTTCGCCTGCCCACGACCGGGGATATCGACCCAGAAATCCCTCATGAGCGACATAACCTGAATGCTCTCTCGATCAGCCGAGATATGCACGATCATCATCGTGTCAGATCGGGCGCCCTTTGCGCCGTCCAGCGTGCCCCCGGCTGAGCCTCGAGTATCCGATCCCAGCAGAAGGATGTTCTGTGGTGCGGGGCCCTCGGTCACGACAACAGGCGGGCGCAGAGACTCCTCCGGAAACGCCTCGACAATCTTCTCGACGCCATCAATCTTTTGGGACAGAATGAACGCGTACACTCCCACGCTGCCAAGCAGGAGCACCAACACCGAGCCAATAGCAATCAAGGCGATGCGCAAGCGCCGCTTTTTGGCGGGAGTCCCGCGCCGGTGGCGCACCGTAGTTTCAGTCATGGGGGATATTCAATCAGATAAAAGGTGAGTGCTCGACACGTCCGTGCGCTAGCGGATCAACGCCCACCAGATCAGCAGCATCGTCACGAAGAAACCGGTGACAAAATTGAGGGCCAAGAATTTTCTCCAGCCACGGTTAGCTGACTCTGCTGTGGCATCCGTGATGTTCCAGAATGGCGCGCACATCGCAACGTACGGCAGCACCAGAATTGCCGCCAGCGGGCCAGGCCACGCGGAGAAGAGCAAGAGCACTCCGCCGGCAAGGTAGGCGAACACCGCGAACCTGGTCGTTGCTCGAGCCCCAATGACTGTTCCGATTGATGAAATGTCGGCGGCGCGATCGGCCAGCACATCCTGCACCGCACCGAAGGCGTGCGAGGCGATTCCCCACAGGAAGAACGCGGCAAGGATCGCCCACAGTTGCGGCGTGAACGCGGCCCCAGCTAACACCAGCGCATAGATTGCTGGAGAGACGAAGTGGGTGCTGGAGGTCAGCGAATCAAGGAAGGGGCGCTCCTTAAAGCGCGGTCCCTTCACCGAATACGCAACGACAGCAAACAGGCTGACGAGCAGAACGAGCCACGACAGCGGGTTACCCACGGCCACGAGATACACGATGAACGGGAGCGTCGTTACGGTAGCGGCAATGAGCGTCGGCCGGTGCATCCGCGGGGCAAGCAACGCGCCCTCAACGCCACCCTTGCGCGGGTTGCGCAGATCAGACTCATAGTCAAAGACATCGTTGATCCCATACATCGCCAAGTTATAGGGCACGAGGAAGAAGATCGTGCCCAACACCAGTGTGAGATCGATAGCGCCAGTCGTCAGGTAGTAAGCAGCGGCAAAGGGAAAGGCGGTGTTTACCCAGCTGAGTGGACGCGACGAGAGAAACAGATCCCTAAGCATTGGTACCCTCCTGAGGTTTGCGCGAGCCCAGCAGCGTCCACAAACACGGAAGGGCAACGACAGCCGCGAGCGCGTAGGCGAAATCTTCGAGCGGGGCGACACCGACGAATGCACCGCTGATGGCATCCGCGTTGTAGCCAACAAGGCCGACCGAGATCATCACGTTGTCGAAGACAGCAGTCATGATCAGCAGGATGCCAGCCGTGATCGCGATGGCTCGCCAGCGAGGTGTGCGGCGCGTGACGATTGCTGCGACCGCGAGCGCAACCACGAGGGCAAGAAAGACGGCATTGAGCAGCCAGTACGTCATGCGGCCCCCACCTTTGTGCGGGCGAGAGCGCCGTAAACGTTCATCGTGAGATAGCAGAGCAGCGTGAGAAAGAAGACCTCTTCAAGCGGCACCTCAGGGGCGATAAGCAGGCCCGTCATGAAGTCAGTTTCTCCGCGGAAGAAGATGCCGAGACCCACCCCGAAGAAGTCCCACACGAGAAAGAACAGCACTCCGGCGATCAGCACGATTGTTGCGCGACGAGCATCCTGCCAGAAGAACAGCGTGAAGCGCCGATCGAGCACCACCATGCCGGTGAGCGAGATCAGCAGCGCAACAAGGTAGAGAACGATCACGGCTGCGCCCGCGGTTGAGACTGAGCCTGCGGGGCGAGTGGCTCGGGAAGGGGGCCGGGAGAGGTGTCGCCACGCAATCGCTTGACGAGCACTTCGGCGCTGATAAGACACATCGGCAGACCGATACCCGGGATCGTCGAGCCGCCAACGTAGTAGAGACCTTCGACCTTCTTGCTCACATTGCCGGCACGAAAGAACGCACTCTGCTTGAGGGTGTGAGCAGGGCCGAGTGCGGTGCCGCGCCAGGCATTCAGGTCGTCGGCAAAGTCGCCTGGGCCGACCGTGCGACGCACCGTCACGCGGTCTGCAAAGTCGGGGATGCCCGTCCAGTCACCGATTTGAGCGATGACCTTATCGGCGAGCACCTCGATTCGGGTATCACCGTCGCCGTCAACCTCACCGCGACCGATACTCGGGTCAGCAGGAATCGGAACCAACACGAAGACATTCTCGAAACCATCCGGGGCAACATTCGGGTCAACACCACTGGGCTTGCAAATGTAGAGCGAGGCAGGCTCCGGCACCCTCGGGCTATCGCCGAAGATTGCCTCGAAACCCTCTTGCCAATCCCTCATGAACAGGAGGGTGTGGTGCTCGAGCTCGGGAAGTTCTCCCTTGACGCCCAAATACAAGAGCAGTGCGCTGGGGCCTGGGATCTTCTTATCCCAGTACGAGGCCGGGTACGTCTGCTCCTCAGGGGCGAGCAACTGAGTTTCGGTGTGGTGCAGGTCAGCGGCCGAAACCACAATGTCGGCATCGGCGAACTGAATTGCGCCGTGGGCGTCGACGTATTCGACGCCGGTCGCAACACCATTGGCAGTCACGATGCGGGTGACCTTCGCGTTCGTACGGATCTCGACCCCGGCATCCGAGGCAATGTCGGCAATGCTCTCGATCACGCGCGTGAACCCGCCCATTGGGTAGAGCACCCCGTCGGCCAGATCGAGGTGACTCATGAGGTGATACATGCTGGGCGTGAGGTACGGCGACGAGCCGAGGAACACGGCCGGGTAGCCCAAAACCTTGCGCAGCCGATCATCCTTTACTGTGCGCGCAACCAGCCCCGAGAGCGGTTCAACGAGCAACCGGATGAAGCGGGCCGCCTTAGCGAGCACCGCCTTCGTCGCGCTCGTGCGAAGATCAGCGAACGTTGTGTACAGAAAATACTGCTTAGCCAGTTCGTACGTTTCTTCTGCCGACTTCAGGTACTTCTGCAGGCGCACACGCGAACCCGGTTCGATGCTCTCGAATAAGGCGAGGTTCTCGTCGAGGTCTGTCGAAATGTCGATTGGCGCGGTTTCGTCCTCAAAATAGACCCGGTAACCAGGATCGAGGGTTACCAGTGACAGTTGCTCTTCGGCACTCGTTCCCATGAGCTTGTAGAAGTGGTCGAACACTTCTGGCATCAAATACCACGAGGGGCCGGTGTCGAACCGGAAACCATCGTGCTCCCACGATCCGGCACGACCACCCACCGCAGGCAAACCCTCAAGGAGCGTGACCCTGTGGCCCTCCTTAGCAAGCAAAGCGGCGCTCGCCAGCCCTGCGATACCTCCACCAATTACAACAACGTCACTCATACGCGAGGACCCACCCCCATCGCGGCAGCCGCAGCCAACCGCAGTTTCACAACATCAGGAACGCGCACACGCGTACGCACCAATTCACTAGCCGGAGTCGCCCGGATGCGCTTCGACAGCTGAGCAAACAGGGCGTGCGCGAGCGCAACAGCCCTCTTGCTGCTCGCGGGAAGCTCTGAGCTGATCGCAGCATCCCGCAGATCACTGTCAAGGTCGTCGAGCAGTCGGATCTTCTCCCCTTCAGTGAAGGTCGCCACATCGATGCCCGGGAAATAGCTTCTGCCGAGCGTCTCGAAATCGTCGGCGAGATCGCGCAAAAAGTTCACCTTTTGGAACGCTGCACCGAGCGCGCGCGCGCCGTGTTCGAGCTTGGCGCGCTGCTCATCGCTGACATCATGCCCGTGGAGGAATGCGCACAGGCACATGAGCCCGACGACCTCGGCTGAGCCATAAACGTAGCGCTCGAAGCTTGACTCGTCGTGCACCTTCTGGCTGAGATCCATGCGCATCGACTCAAAGAATGGCGCCGTCAGCTCGGCACCGAACGACACCTCGCGTGCGGTGAGAGCGAAGGCGTGCACGATGAGGTTCGAGCTGAAACCGCGCTCTATGGCGTGCTCGGTTTCGCGCTCAAGTTCATTGAGCTGACGAGTAGTGGCGACCACATCGAGGCCCGCCTCCTCTGCGCCGCCATCAACAATCTCGTCAGCAATGCGCACGAGCGCGTAAATGTTCTCAACATGCTGACGAACATCCGCCCCCAACAGTCGAGAGGCTGCAGAAAATGAGGTGGAGTAACTACGGATGACAATGCTCGCCGCATCCTCAGCGACACGATCATAAAGCTTAATTCTGGTGCTCACGCGCGCCGACCTTCAGGCTGCCAGCACACATTGGTTAGGCTGTAATCACGGCGACACAGCGCGTGCGACGTTCCGGATCTATCCACCTAGGCAGACTATCGCGATCATGAGTGAAATCCCTGAGCAGGTCGTCCTCCTCTCTGACATGGGTGAGCACATTGGTGTCGCCGATAAGGCCCTCGTGCACACGACAGACACCGCACTTCATCTCGCGTTCTCCTGCCACATCTACAACGCCGATGGCCAGGTTTTGGTCACGCGGCGGGCGCTCTCGAAACTCACCTGGCCTGGTGTCTGGACCAACTCGTTTTGCGGGCATCCGGCCCCCGGCGAAGACATGGCCGACGCGATTGCTCGCCGCGCCAAGCACGAACTCGGAATCACCATCAGCGATGTGCAGCTCGTGCTGCCCGATTTTCGCTACCGCGCCGTCGACTCCTCGGGCATTGTCGAAAACGAGATCTGTCCCGTCTACCGTGCAGTGACGACGGATGCCGCAACCCCCAACCCCGACGAGGTCGCCGAATTCGAGTGGGTCGACCCACAATCGCTGCACACGGCCGTGGCGGCATCACCGTTCGCGTTCAGCCCCTGGCTGGGCTGGCAGTTGGAGCAGCTCGACGCGCACTAGCCGCCGATTGACCCTGCATCGTTTGCGCGCACGTCGGTGCGGTGAAAGTTCTGGAAGCTGCGGCTCGCCGTGGGGCCACGCTGGCCTTGGTAGCGCGAACCGTACTGGCCTGAACCATACGGCGATTCGACGGGCGAGCTGGTTTGGATGAAGCACAGCTGCCCAATCTTCATTCCGGGCCAGAGCTTGATCGGCAAAGTCGCAACATTACTGAGCTCAAGCGTGACATGACCCGAGAACCCTGGGTCAACGAAACCTGCGGTGGAGTGGGTGAGCAAACCGAGTCGCCCGAGCGAGCTTTTGCCCTCAAGGCGGGCGGCGACATCATCGGGCAAAGTCACGAGCTCGAAGGTGGAACCGAGCACGAACTCGCCGGGGTGAAGAATGAACGGCTGGTCAACATCCACCTCTAAGAGGTGAGTGAGATCAGGCTGATCTTCAGACGGGTCAATGTAGGGGTACTTATGGTTGTCGAAGAGGCGGAAGAAGCGGTCGAGCCGCACGTCAACACTCGACGGCTGCACCATGTCGAGATCGAGAGGCTCGAGGCCAATGCGGCCAGAGTTGAGTTCGGCGCGGATGTCGCGATCACTAAGAAGCATGGCCTAAGACTAGCGAGGAACCGGGGCTGGCGAGAGGCTCCACCTGCCATTGTGGGCAGTGATGCTACTCAACTGCGTGCTCTCGATCACAGGACAGCTGCTCAATGTCCTGTCCCGCTCTGACTGCGTCCGACACTGCCAATAGCCTGGAAAAGCAGAGAAGGGCGGCCACCGATGCTGTTGATGAAGATTGTGGTGACGGACAGTGCCATCGCGACCATTGCCCAGACCGGGTAGACGAGACCAGTGGTCGCTAAGGGGATGCCTACTCCGTTGAACAGGAATGCCAGACCGACGTTCTGACGTGTGCGTCGGTAGCTGGACCGGCTGATCTGCCGGGCGGTGATGACGGCGCGCAGATCGTCGCGCACGACGATCACATCAGCAGACTCCACTGCAATGTCAGTGCCGCCACCCATCGCGACGCCCACGTCCGCTTGCATCAGCGCGGGAGCATCATTGATGCCGTCTCCGACCATGACCACACGAGTGCCGTCGGCTTGGAGCTCGCGGATGATGTCCGCTTTACCTTCCGGAAGCACCCCGGCGCGAACATCTGTGATCCCGAGCCGTCCGGCGACGTGACGGGCCGCACGCTCATTGTCACCGGTGACCATCACAGGGGTGAGGCCAGCGGTGCGCATCTGGGCCAGTGCCTCAATCGCGTCGGGGCGAATCTCGTCGCCGAGTGCGATGACACCCAGTGCTTCGGTGTCGGCGCTGACAATCACGACCGTGCGACCTGCGGCCTCAAGCCGGTCAATTGCGGCGGTAAGCCTGCTCAGATCTACACCCTCGTCGGTGAGGAACCCCGGTCGGCCGATGAGTACTCGGCGACCGGTGACACGGGCGCTGACTCCAAATCCCGCTATCGACTCGAAGCCCGTCACAGGCGGCAAGGACAGGCCCCGATCCATGGCGAAATCGACGATGGCCCGAGCCAGCGGGTGTTCTGAGGAAGCTTCGGCGGCCGCAGCGATGGCAATAAATTCATCCTGGGCAATCAGTGCCTCCACTTCACGGACGGCAGGGCGGCCTTCGGTCAGGGTGCCGGTTTTATCGAGCACAATGCGGCGGGCCTGTCCGAAAGTTTGGAACGCTTCGCCGGTGCGCATGATGATGCCCAGATCTGCGGCTTCTCCGCCGGCGCGGACGATAGCCAGGGGCGCAGCGATCCCGACCGCACAGGGATAACCCATGACGAGCACGCCAAGCCCCGCGAACACGGCACGGCGCACATCCGGCTCTCCAGCGAAGATCCACGTACCGACGAGCCATCCGAGTAACGCGACGGCCGCGATGACGAGAACGGTGGGGGTGTAGACGCGGAGGATGCGATCGACCAGGTGCAGGATGCCCGGTTTGAGGGCGCGGGCGTCCTCAACGTGACGCACCACCTGTGCCAGGAAACTGTCAGCCCCGACGCGGGTTGCTTGCACGAGCAGCGTGCCGGACGTGTTGATCGATCCGCCGATGACGTCGTCGCCGACGCTGCGTTCAACAGGGACCGGTTCCCCGGTGACCAGTGACTGGTCGACGGCGGAGTACCCGTCGACAACTCGACCATCTATCGGGATCCGTTCCCCCGGTCGGACCCGCACAAGATCGCCGGAGGCGACCTGGGCGAGCGGCACATCCTGCTCGATTCCATCGCTGACGATTCGGGCGGTGTCGGGTTGCAGATCGAGGAGCTTTTTTACAGCCTGGCTGGAACGGGTTTTCACCAGCAGCGACAGCCACTCCGAGAAGATGTGGTAATTGGCCACCAGCACGGTCACGGCGAAAAACGGTGCCGTGGGGTAATCCGGGAGCAGGCCAGTGAGACCGATGGCACCGCCGATGATGCCGGCGAATGCGCCGACTTCTAGCAGCACGTGCTGATTGAGAATGCCGCGTCGTGCGGCTTGGTATGCCATACGCAGAATGTGCGGCGCGATTCCAAACACCACGACCAGCGCTAGGGCTCCGGTGACCCATCCGGTGGCGGCGTCGCCGAGCAATCCGGACTCCCGGGCTGAGTACGCGAGGGCAGACGGGGCAATTATGGCCACGGCGCCCAACGCTGCTCGGGTGCGTCCGGTCGGACGCAAGATCGCGTAGGACACCGGCATCATGAGGGCGATCACCGAGAGCGGAACCAGTATCGACCAGACCCCGGTAATGTCAAGGATCAGCGAGATTGCGGTCAGGCTCGCTGCACTGGCGAACAATAGCCGCTTGCCCTCGCGGACCAGATCGGCCTCTTCCTCCTCGAACGGGCGAAGTTTGCGCGGGTCATACAGGTCGTACCCGATATCGCGCAGCGTGCCGAGGATGTCTTCCGGAGAAATCGCGGCAGGGTCATAGTCCACCAACGCCTGTTCATGGGTAAGGCTGACCGCGACCTGATCCACACCCTCCATCCGGCCGAGCGCCTTCTCGATCGTTCCGGTACACAACGAGCAATGCAAGCCGGCGATGCGCGCGCGAATACGGGCGTGGCCCGCCAGGTTGCTCGGCTCCTCAGCCCATAACTCTTCGGTTCCCGACGTCGTTACGGTCGCCATCACGGCGTTTCTTTCGTCTCGGCGACCTCGTAGCCGGCCACGACGACACGTTCCTTTACCGCAGCTTCATCGGTGGTGGACTCGTCGAAGCGCACGCGAACTTCACCGGTGACGTAATTGGCCTTCGCCTCCCGCACCCCATCGAGGCGGCGCAGGGCGATGCCCAACCGTTGCTCGCAGCCCGTGCACGTCATGCCTTCCACCTGGAGTGCCATCTCACTCATGCGGATCACCTCACATTTCTCTCAACCAGACCGCCTCGCGACAATCCACCAATAAGCTGCACGCTATACCTTCCACTCGACTGGAAGGTCAAGGGCCCATAGTGCCGGCCTGACCGGGTACCAGCCGCGTAACTACGAGGTATGCAGGGGAAGCTTCTCGCGAACATAAGAGCAGGGCGCCTCCCCTTGCTCCTGGAATCGCAGTATTTCTTTGACCTCATCCAGCGTGATGCCCAGACGCTGCGCCGTGCGGATGAAGGTCAATCGATCGACGTAAGAGTCGCCATAGTCCCGATAACCCGAGGAAGTACGCTCCGGAGCAGGCAGCACGCCAATTGATTCGTAATACCGGACGGTCTTCGGATTGAGGTTCAGCTGCGAGGCCAGTTCTCCGATTTTCATGCCTGCATGTTACATCTGGCTGGAAGAGAAACTTCGAAAACTCAGGTACCTGCCTGACCGTGACCCCGCCGGTTGACCTACGATTAGGGCATGTCGGCGACAACTCGGTTGGTCGTGCTCGGTGCTGTGCATCGGTTTCAGCCCGTGCACGGATACTTTCTGCGCCGCGAACTCATGACGTGGCACATCGACGACTGGGCCAACATTCAGCCCGGCTCCATCTACAACGCGCTCCGTTCGCTCACGAACCACGGATACCTCGTCGAGAACGGCACTGAAGCCGCCGGCAACCGCCCAGAACGCACCACCTACCGGATGACCGACGACGGTGAGATCGAGTTGCTACGAATGCTGCGCGACACCCTCTGGAATGTCGAAGTCTTCGACACCAAACCCGTCATGGTGCTCACCACGTTCATGTACGCCCTACAGCGCGAAGAAGTGCTTGCTGGCTTGCTACACCGAGTGACCGAAATCGACGCGCGGATCGCGAGCAATAAGTACCGCATCGGTGATGTCGCAACCTCATCATCGACGACACGCTATGTGCGCGAAATCTTCGAGCTCGCCACCGCACGCCTTCGCGGCGAGCAACAGTGGGCCCGAGACGTGAGCGAGCGCATCCGTGCTGGCGACTACGTTTTTGCTGGTGAGGCTGAGCAAGCCGGTCACGAGGAGCAGTGAACGCACGGTCGCGCCCGTCAACGTCCCCAGGCAGCGGCGGCGAAGCGGGCCAGGTCTGCAACCCCGAGGGTGCCCTCCCCGAGCCCGACCGAAAGTAGTTTCTGGAATACCCTGTCATCGCGACCCGAAGCTCGGACGAACGCCTCAACCGCCGACGGTCGGTCGATCAACCGATACAGGGCGCGTAGCTGGCGGTGCTGACGGCCAAACCGTGGCCGCAGCGCGCGAGTATAGGCGTCGCCAGCACCAGTACCAGCGCGGGCAGTAACCGCGGCGCGTCCGGCCAGCGCCCCTGAGGCCAGTGCATAGAAGATGCCCTCGCCGGTCAGCGGGTTGACCAGGCTGGCCGCGTCGCCAACCAAGAGCACACGCCCGATCGCAGGCCGGGGCCTGCTCGTCGACAGAGGCAACAGGTGACCAGTCATCGCGGTCGACTCGATCGCGAAGCCCGGCAGGAGTTCGATGGCCCGATTGCGGAGCTGCACCTTGCTGGAACCCGCAGCAGCAGTCCCGTACCCCACATTGACCGTCGCATGGGCGGTCGGGAAAGCCCAGGCGTAGCCCAATCCGCCACCAGGAACCGGGTCCCAACGGATGTACAGTTCGTCGAATCCGTCTGGGACTGGGGCGTAGCCCCGCACGGCGAGGGCTAAATGTCGTCCGCGGTTGGACGGCTGGGCGGTTGCCCTGCGCACCGTCGAGTTGGCACCATCGGCGCCGATCAGTACCGGTGCCGCATATCTACCGTCGACGACAACCTGGTCGGCGTGCTGTTGAATATCGCGCACCGTATGGCGAACAACCACTGCGCCGACTGCGATGGCGGCCGTCACGAGCCGGAAGTCGAGTTCCACCCGAGGAACAACATAACCGGGTGCCGGGGCGAGGCCGACGATGTCTGCCCCGGAAGCGGCTACCAGTCGGAAGCAAGACACCCGCTCCTCCGGACGCAGAATAACGCTGAGTCCCAAGTGGGCAAGTTCAGTGACAGCGTCAGGCCCGACTCCATCGCCGCATACCTTGTCGCGTCCGAGTGGCGCCCGGTCAAGGATCAGTACCCGCGCCGTCGACCGAGCACGCAAGGCGCCCAGTGCCGCAGCGGAGCCACCGGGGCCAGCACCGACGATAATCAGGTCGAAGACTTCCGGAGCCGCCATCATCATTTCACGACTCGCCGTAGCATTGGCCGCCCCAGCCAGTCACTGCCGTTCGCCTTCTCGTCATTGTTGTGCCGTCACCCAATCCCAGTCTGAAGTTCGCGTACAGATCCATACGTCTCGGGCGAGTCACTCCCCCGCCATTGCAAGGTAGCCCGACTATTGATTGCGTGGTCGATCGCTTCCGTGATGCCCATGATCGGCGGCGTAGGCCGCAAACAAAGCGGACGTAGTCGGAGCCGTGTGTGGGAATCGCCCCTTCAAAACCCCGGCGAAATCTTCCAACGTACAGGTCAGCAAGTTTGCCGCGAGACGAATGTCGGGCCGCACTGAGGTAGCTCCGGCCCGGGCCAACTCTGCAGCATAGGGCAGCATTGCCGCGAGCGAAAAGTTCGGGTCATGGTCTCGGAAATAGTAGGTTTCCGAATATTCGCTCAGGTCGACCCGAGCCTGAATTATGTCGGTCGACACGCTTTCCAGAACCCCCGCAAGCAGAACGGAATCGGCATCCTGTTGTAGCCCGGCGAACACCTTCGCGCGACGCAACGATGACAATCGGATCGCTAGCACTCTTCGTCTCGTCAAGGCAGGATAAACCTGCAAAACCCACGAGACTGCCACTGTCAGGAGCGCAAACCCGAATAGTGCCTCGAGGGGAACGGAGGGCAAGTAGACCAGCGCCCACCCGACTATCACCAGCGTGGCCCACACGATGATGACGGTCAATAATGCTAAAGGCCCCGTCTGCCGACTTAGCCACCCCCGGCCGCCTCGAAGCCGTGACAGTCGCCACATCGAGCTCAGCACGAAACGACTCAGGCTGCTTTGCCCTTCCGGATGCACCACCGTGTGGAAGACGTGAGCGAGCGCATCCGTGCTGGCGACTACGTTTTTGCTGGTGAGGCAGGCTAGTAGTTGCGGATGGGGTTTGCTATGCGAATTTCGTCGAGAGCGCGATTGGCTACGTCGGTTGTGAGGCTGATGCTGGTGCCGTCGACGTAGATCCACAGGTCTCCGACGATGTAGTGGGTGCGCGCAATAGTGCCCGTGCCACCTTCGGTTGTGAACTCGAGCGTGGTTACTCCGCCGCTCGTGATGCCGTGGTAGCCGGCTGAGAGGAGTGCCGCTTTGAGGTTGGCGGCATCCGTGTCGTTGATGTCGCCAACAGTGAGCATGAATGCTCCGCCGGAGTTGGGCACACCCCAAGCACAGTTCTTGGCGATTGTGGCATTTGCGGCAACAGTGTCGAGCTCTGCCAGATCGAAGTGCTCGGCGGCCGCAGTGTCTCGTTCGTCGAGAATCTCGGTCGATGGCGAGAACAGGTCTTTCGCTGTTGTGAGCGGCAGCAGGTCTTCACAGCCCGGCACAATCAGCGGCTCGATGGTCGGCAGCGGGGTCGGGTCACCCTCGGTGCTGGTAGGTGTGGGGCTCGGGCTCGTGGTACCGCCGTCGGTGTTGGGCTGAGCGCAGCCCGCGAGCGCAAACATCAGCAGTGCAGCGGATGCCACGGCAGCGGTCACTCGTGCGGGCCGCCGCGCCACCATCACCGTGTTTCTTGCGCCGCTTCCGTCCATGCCAGAATCGTAGCCCCGCCCCTTGCCGCGGGGAAGACTGCTCAGTAAATTGTGAAAAATCGCCGGCGCCGAGGGGCGCGTGAAGCTCGCTTGCTCGCCGCCATCACTCAGATAGCGGGACTATTGATGGCGTTGTCAATCGCTGGGACGGTGCCCGTGGTCGGCTGCGTAGGCCGCGAACAAGCTGGACATCGTGGGAGCCGTGTGTGGGAAGCGATCCTTCAGGACTCCGGCGAAATCTTCCAGCGCACAGGTCAACAAATTTGCCGCGAGGCGGATGTCAGTCCGCGATGAGGTAACCCCGATCCGGGCTAGTTCTGCGGTATAGGGCAGCATTGCCGCGAGTGATGAATTGGGGTCAGGGTCTCGAAAATAGTAGGTTTCCGAGTATTCGCTCAGGTCGACCCCAGCCTGGATGATGTCGGTCGATACACTTTCCAGAACCCGTGAGAGCAGAACGGAATCGGTATCCTCTAGCCCGGTGAGCACGTTCGAGCGACGCAGCGATGACAGGCGGATTGCCAACACTCTGCGCCTGGTCAAAGCAGGATAGATCTGCAAGATCCAAGAGACTGCCACCGTCAGGAGCGCGAACCCGAACAGTGCCTCGAGCGGCGTGACGACGCGCAGCCAACCAGGAGCCGGGACGATGTCCCCGAAGCCGAGGGTCGATATCGCGGTCATCGAGATGTAGAGGGCATCCAGAACAGCGTTAGCGCTGCCTGCGGTGGGCCCAGAGGAATAGACAAACCCGGCGGGAATGGAGGGTAAGTAGAGCAGTGCCCAACCAACTATCCCCAACGTGCCCCACACGATGATGACGGTCAACAATGCCGCTGGTCCAGTCAGCCGACCTAACCATCCCCGCCCGCCTCGGAGCCGCGACAGCCGCCACATCGTGTTCAGGACGAAACGACTTAGGTTGCCCTGCCCTTCGGGGTGGACCAACGTGTGAAAGAGGTCGTGGAGCACAAGCAGAACAATGGCAGCTCCTGCCGCGAGTGCTAACCAGTCCATCAGTCCTCCGATCGGGCAGTACTAGCGCTGAGTCTACAATTCCCGATTCTACGACCCGCATCGCACTGCCGACGGTAAGGCTAGCGACGGCCAGGGAGCAGTCGCAGGTTGCTCTTAGCGAGCTTCACCGCCTCGCCCGCTCCTCCGTTCATGACCACCTTTGACACGCCCAGCGCGAAACCACGAACCATCTCCCCAGTGATTGCGGGCGGCAGCGAGAGCGCCAACGAATCGGTGACCAGGTCGACGAGCGCTGGTCCGTCATGCGCGAGCGCGGCTTCGAGGGCAGAACGGATGTCGGTAGGCTTCTCTACGCGTTGGCCGAAGATCCCGAGAGCGTTGGCCACCGCTGCGTAATCGACGGACGGCACATCGACCCCGAAGTCGGGGAAGCCATCAACAAGCATCTCGACCTTGACCATGCCGAGACTGGAATTGTTGAATACGATGATCTTCACCGGCAGACTGTTGGTAGCAACGGTGATCAATTCGCCCATCAGCATCGACAGCCCTCCGTCACCGCACATCGAGATCACCTGTCGATCAGGATGACTGAATTGGGCACCGATGGCCTGTGGGAGGGCATTGGCCATCGACCCGTGCAGGAAGGAGCCGATCAGCCGGCGCCGACCATTCGGGTTAATGTAGCGAGCCTGCCAGACGTTGCACATGCCGGTGTCTGCAGTGAAGATGGCGTCGTCTGCTGCGAGGTCGTCGAGCAGGGATGCGGCGAATTCCGGATGGATCGGAATCTTTGTGTCCACGTTCGTCGTATACGCGCCGACCACGCTGTTCAGTAGCCGATCGTGGCGCTTCAGGGTCTTGTCGAGGAATCGACGGTCGCTGCGTGCCGCGATCAAGGGTGTCACGGCCGCAATAGTGGATGCCACGTCACCGTGCACTGGAATGTGCACGTTAGCGCGACGGCCCAGATGTTCGGCCTTGGCGTCCACCTGGGCAATCCGTTCATCTGTGCCATCCGGCAGGAACTGCTCGTAGGGAAAGTCAGTGCCGAGGAGGATGAGGAGATCAGCGTCATGGATACCGTCGTGCGCGGCACCGTAGCCCAGCATGCCCGTCATTCCTACGTCGAAAGGATTGTCGTACTGGATCCATTCCTTGCCGCGCAGGGTATGCCCGACAGGAGCGGCCAGCAGGTCGGCAAACGCCACGACCTCATCGTGGGCGCCAGCCACCCCAGCTCCGGCGAAGATTGCTATCCGCTGTGACTCGTTGATGGCATCAGCAAGAGCTGCCACGTCAGTGTCGGCAGGTACCAGCGCGGGCTGGCCGGGGCGAGCTAGTTCTGGCGCGACCCCGGCGGCGTCGAGTTCAGCGATGTCGCCCGGAAGAGTGATCACTGCGACGCCACCGAGGCTGATCGCATGACGAAGCGCGGAATTCACTACCCGTGGAGCTTGCGCTGCGGTAGAGATCAGTTCGCGATAGTTCGAGCAACCCACAAAGAGGCGGTCGGGGTGAGTCTCCTGAAAGTATTCGCTGCCGATCTCGAAACTGGGGATATGGCTGGCTATCGCGAGCACCGGCGCACCACTGCGGTGGGCATCGTAGAGACCATTGATCAGGTGCAGGTTGCCCGGCCCACAGCTGCCGGCGCAGACCGCGATCTCGCCGGTGAGTTGCGCATCCGCACCGGCCGCAAAGGCGGCTGCCTCCTCGTTGCGCACGTGTATCCAGTCGATCCCCCCTTTGGCTGACCCGCCGGTTCGTCGCACCGCATCCACTATGGGATTCAGGCTGTCGCCGACGATGCCATAGATACGGCGCACTCCGGCCTGCATGAGTTGGCCGACGAGTTGGTCTGCAACGGTAGATGCCATGGGTTTATTCAACGCGCCTTCACAGCAAAAAGATAGCCGAGAGGCTCCGTGATGGGGGCAGTAGCAAGGCGGCGATTGCTCGCCGGCTTGGGGTGCACCGGTCGATGATCTCCCGGGAGTTGGCCCGCGGGTCATGGCAGCCGGAACGCGACCAATCGCCCGTTGGTTCTACGACCTCCGCGACACCGGCCTCCACGAGATGACCCGGACGCCTGACCCTGCTTTGCCCGTTCTGGCTTTTCGGGGCTGCTCACAGCGCAACTGAGCTAGTCCATCCACTCCGCTTGGCTATGGAACGGATTCGATCCGCGCTGGCGCGATAGGACGAGCTACCCGAGTCCCTCCGGCCGCGTCACCGACCGCGGCGTAAGCCCCAACGATCGCGTGTGCTCGGCGATCTCGCCGAGCGATGCAACCCACACCCCCGGCGAGCTCGACACCTCGCGCATCAGTTCGCCGAGCTCAAACGCCCGTCCGGGCCTGCCCGAGAGGAACGGGTGGTTGGTGAGCACCCAGCATCCATTCGCCGACTGAAGGCCGCGGAACTCCGAGTGCCACAGCTCGCGGGCCTTCGCCGGAGTCTCGATGAGGCCGCTGCCGCTGATGTCGGGCAGGAAACAGTACTGCTCCCAATCGTCGAGCGCCCACTGGATGGGGATCTCGATAATCGACTCTGGCGAGCCGGGGGCAACCTGCAGCGAATACGGTACGTCGGCATCCATCAGGCTCGAATCGTAAAGAAACCCGCGCTCAGCAAGCAGCGCAGGCGTGCGCCACGACAGGTCCCACATGGGAGCGCGATAGCCCAACGGTCTCACGCCGGCGATATCCTGCAGCGCCTCAAGCCCACGGTCGAGCGCAACAATTTCCTCTTCGAGCGTCAGGGCGGTTGGCTGCTCGTGATGGTAGCCATGGTGCGCGACCTCATGCCCTGCGGCGACAATGTCGCGAACCGTTTGCGGATACCGCTCGGCCGTGTAGCCGGGCACGAAGAAGGTCGACTTGATTTGGTGCTGATCGAGCAGGTCGAGGATGCGCGGAACCCCGACGAGCGGACCGTACGCCTGGTGGCTCATGACACTCATACGCTCCGCGTTCTGCGGCGCCCCCCACAGCACGGCCGACTCGGCATCCACATCAAAGGTGAACGCGGCAGCACAAGTGAAGCTGGCGGGCCACTCGATAGGGTCGGCCGGTGTCATCTCTTCGACTGCGCAGACATGATGGTCACCAACTCGTAGGCCGCGTTCGCCGCAGCGACCGCAGTGATACCGGCGTGATCGTAGGCCGGACTGACCTCAACGATATCGGCCGAAACGATCTTCAGCTCGGCAAGCCCGCGCAGCACCTCGAGCAACTCGCGGCTCGTCATGCCGCCTGCCTCAGGTGTGCCCGTCGCCGGCGCGAACCCCGGGTCGAGCACATCAATATCGATCGAGACATAGAGAGGAGCGTCACCGACCCGATCATGGATGCGCTCAAGGATGCCGTCGGCGCCAATGCGGTCGAAGTCACGGCAGTGGATGATCGTAAAGCCGAGTTTCTCATCGTCGACCAAGTCTTTAGGGTTGTACAGCGAGCCGCGGATGCCCACGTGCGCCGAGCGATCCTTGCGAAGCAAACCCTCTTCAGATGCCCGTCGAAAGGGCGTGCCGTGGGTATAAGGGGCATTGAAGTAGGTGTCCCAGGTGTCGAGATGCGCGTCGAAATGCACCAAGGCCACCGGCCCGTGGTGGGCATTCACCGCCCGCAAGGCGGGAAGCGCGAGGGTGTGGTCGCCGCCGAGGGTGACGACCGGCCGCCCGTTGGACATGAGTTCGCTGAGGCCCGCCTCAATTTCGACGAGTGCCGTCTCGATATCGAACGGATTGCAACTGACGTCGCCAGCATCCACCACTTGCGCCAGTTCGAACGGAAGCACGTCGAGTGCTGGGTTGTAGGGGCGAAGCAGCCGTGATGCTTCGCGTATCGCGGCAGGCCCGAATCGCGCGCCCGGCCGATACGTGACGCCGGAGTCAAAGGGAACACCGACGACCGCGACATCCCAATCGCTGACATCTTCTCTCCGGGGCAAGCGGGCGAAGGTAGCGATGCCGGCATACCGGGGGGAGATCTGGCCGTCGATGGGGCCGACAGGAGCGGGGCGTTCGGGGGAGTTCTCAGAATTCATTGTTGACCTTAGCTGTAACGGATAGTGCGTCAGGCTCGACCGCGAGTGGAGCCGCCGTTCGCCTGGAGCACCTGGCCCACCATTGCCGAAATTCGAAAGTCGCACAAGAATGCGACGGCCTCGGCGATGTCATCTACGGTGCCGATGCGGCCGAGTGGAATCTGCTGTGCGTATGCCGCTCTCATGGCATCGAGAGACACGCCCTCCGCTGTCGCGTCGACGGCGAGCTGCGGGGTATCAGTGACACCGGGGGCGATCGCGTTGATGATGATTTTTTCAGGTCCAAGCTCGCGACCGAGGGTTTTCACCAGCGAAATCGCTCCGGCTTTCGATGCGCAGTAGGCGCTCGCCTCCGGCCAGCCGGTGATGCCCCATTCGCTGGATACGACCACGATGCGCCCCTCGCCCTTGCGCCGCATACCAGGCAGTACCGACTGGATGAGGTGAAGAGTGCCGCCGAGGTTTGTGTCCACAATTTTCCACCAGTCGGCGATCTCGGTCTCGAGAAACGGTGCCATCGTCATATAGGCATGGTTGGCGACGAGGATGTCAATGTCTCCTGCAGCCTCGGCTGTGCGGCCGACAATCGCTTCGACAGCGGAGCGGTCAGACACGTCGCCCGGTACGGCGATTCCGTCGATCTCCTGAGCGAGCTCGGTCAACTGATCAGAGGGTTTCCGGTCATTGACTGCGACGAATGCCCCGAGGCGGGCGAGTTCGCGCGCGTGCGCGGCCCCCATGCCCTGGGCTGCGCCGGAGACAAGTGCAACCCGCCCGGTGAGAAAAGGCGTATTCATCAGATCACCGCTCCTGCATTGGGGTTGAGTGTCTCGCCCACGCAGAACGAACCCTGCTCAACAAGGAAGGCGGCGCACAGCGCCACCTCCTGCGCGCTGGCCAGTCGCTGGATGGGAAGCGTGTTGAGGTAATCCGGGTGGCGCCACGGCGAATCCGGGGCGAGCAGGGGCGTGTCGGTGGGACCAGGTGCAACGGCATTCACGCGAACGCCCTTCGGGGCCATCTCCACCGCGAGCGTGCGCATGAGTCCGAGCAGCGCCCCCTTCGCTGCGGAGTAGTGTGCGTCGCCGGTGCCGCCCCCGCCAACCGCGAGTTCGCTGCCGATTGCGACAAGCGAACCTGCGCCGCGCTCCACCATGCCGGGCAGCACCGCCCGCGAGAGATGCATAAAGCCGCCCAGGTGCACCGCGAGCATCCGCCGCCACTGTTCGGCAGTCACTTCAGAGATAGCGGTCATTTCGTAGTAGCCGGCAGCGGAGATGGCAGCGCCAATGGGACCCAGCTGCGCCTCTGCTGTTGCTACTGCCCGCTCCACCTGTTCAAGGTCTGTCACGTCTATCTCGAAGCTGAGCGTGCAGCCGGATGAAGGTCGAAGGTCGAAACCGGCGACCCCCCAGCCTCTTTCCTGAAGCTCCGCCGCAATCGCCGCGCCGATGCCGCTCGCGGTTCCCGTCACGATTGCGACGGGAACGGCCGAGCTGGGCTGGCTAGGGTCCGTCATCGAATCACAGGCTCGTCGAGCTCGTCGCCCGCGCGGGCTGTAGCCGGGGGTAATTCGTCGTGCATGAGGTACTCGTGGCCCCTTACATCGGGAATCGACTTGCGCACCGACCAATAGACGGCTAGCCCGGCGAGGCCAATTATGGTCGTGCCGATGATGATCGACCAGTCGAGGTATACCTCGTCGAAGACGGCACGCGGCCAAGCGATGTTGATCAGCTGCAACGTTGCCCAGACCACCGCTACCACCGCGACCACCGCTGTCCAGCGGCCCAAGCTGAAGGGGCCGGGCTTCCACTGTCTGCGCGCAAGCACCACCACGAAAGCGAGGAGCGGGAACAGGAAGGAGAGGTAGAACCCGCCCGCCGTGAAGTTCACCATGAGCATGTAAATGTTCTCGGCGAAGTTGCTGAGCAGGAACAGCAGGGTTCCGATGACAGTCGTCACCAGCAGCGGACCAACCGGCTGGCGGCGCTTCGGGCTGAGCCGACTCAGCATTTTTGCGGCGGGAAGGGCCCCGTCGCGTGCCTTCGCCCAAATCAGGCGTGAAGCGGATGTCTGAAGTGCGAGGAAGCTCGCCAAGAAGCCGATCACGAAGAGAATCTCAATCGGGATGGCGATACCTGCGCCGAGTTGGGTGGTCAGCGTGTCGTAGACGGGGTCACCGATTGAGCCGTCGGCGACCGCCGAGAGGTCCGGAATTGCGAGGATGATCGAAAGACTCGTGAACATGACGATCAACGCGATGAAGGAGATCGAAAACAGGATCGCTTTTGGCAGATTCTTTCGCGGCTCCTTTACCTCTTCTGCGATGGATCCGGCGCTTTCGAAGCCCACGAAGGAGAAGCCAATGAAGACGAGGGCGATGAGGAACGGGCCCGTGATGGCGAGGTAGTCGCCGCTGAACTCAGTTCCCGTGCCACCCTGGAACAGTACGTCGATGTCATTGACGCGGTGGAACAGGATGAGCCACAGCCCGAGACCGAGCGAACCGACAATCTCCGCGACGATGCTGGCAATCATGAACGCCTTGAGCACGGCCTGCCCCGCCAAGTTGACAGCGGTGCCCAATATCAGCACGACGAACGCGATCCAGGCGATGTCGACGCCCGAGGGGTTCTGTATTCCGAAGATGTTGGCCAGGAATCCCGCGGCGCCGAGCGCCACGGTTGCCATGGCGATAACGAGGGTCCAGATGTAGGCCCACCCGGCAAACCAGCCCAATGTTTTGCCGCCGAGGCGCGACGTCCACTGGTAGATCGAACCCTCGAGCGGCCAGCGGGAGACGAGCATCGCGAAGACCAGCGCGACCAGAAATTGCCCGGCGAAGACGATAAGGAAGCCCCACCAGAAGGAAGGGCCGGCCGTCGACAGCGCGAGCCCGAAGATGGCATAGAGGGCAACGATCGGCGAGATGAATGCGAATGCGAATGCGAATGAGGAGAAGAGTTTGAACTCGCGCCGAAGAGTGGTTGATTCTCCCACGGCTACGGCATGATCAACGGAACGACTCATTGGGGCCTCCTTTGGCTCAGTCCATTATCGAGGTGCGTTTTCGCCTCGACAACCTGTTGGCGCACATGTTGGAGGAACAGCACTTCAGGCGCCTTCGTATTGTCGGAAGCTACAATAAATCTGCTGCTTTCGGTAGTTTTCAAGGATCGTGCAAAATTTTGAGAGTGGGGTACCTCTATTACTGATCAGATTTCCGGTGACATTCCCGGTCTCGAATTGCGCCAACTCATCGCGATTTCATCGTTGGGCCTGCGTGAAGTGGTCGGAACAGCGGGGATGCTCGAACGCCGTGTGTCATGGGCGCATTCAACCGAGATGGTTGACCCTCGTCCTCATGGGCGTAGCGGTGAGTTGGTCTGTACCGTCGGTTCTTCCCTGGTCGATCCGCTGAATTGTGCACGCTTCGTGGAAGCGGTGCACGCGTCTGGATCAGCCGGTATATGCCTCGGGCTCGGAGAGGTGCACACGCATGCCCCCGCTGACCTCGCCAGCGCCTGCCGCCAGATCGGAGTGCCTCTCGTAACAATCGCGCACGGCGTGCCGTTTCTCGCAATCAACGACGTGCTCCTTGAGGAGAGAATCGGCGCGAGAACGAGCACGAACACCAGGGACGGCGCCGTAATAGCCCGGCTTCTCGAATGCCTGCGCGCCGACATGGACATTGCCGGAATGCTCGCAATTGCGTCAGAAGAGCTTGGAGGCGAGTTCAGCTATTCCTCGGCCGGTGGCAGTGCGGTGCATGCTGCTGAACCCGAAACTACTCGGGATGGTGTGGTGGAGGTACAGCTGAGTGATAACGAGTCGCTGCTCTGGATGGGAGCCGACCCGGTCGGCAACTCCGACCTTCTTGCCCAGATCGGTCGCATTGTGCAGATCGCCAAACGCGAGCGCGCGGTAAGCGCCGGAGAGCGCCGCCAGCGAGTCGGCCAGCTTTTTGCACTCGTAGCTGACGGCTTCGCCCACCGCGCCGCGCTGGCTCCTGAAATTGAGGAAGCCGGACTCATGGGATCTGACTTCACCGTCTCGGCCTGGCCTGCATCCACTGCCGATCTCCTTGCCGCGCACTTGCCACAAGCTCTGGTGGCAGCGACGCCCGACGCGGTTTTCGTGCTCGCCGCCGATGCGAGCGTCGTGCATGACACAGCCGCCAACCTGCGACTGGTCTGCGGGTACAGCAGCCCGGTCACGGCGCCCGAGATTACACGCGGCATCGCCGAGGCGCGCGCCACGCTTATGCTCGCGCAAAGCCGTGGCCGGGTGACGGGACCCGAAAGCCTCACGACGCTCACGGCACTGCTCGAACAGCAGTCGCGCGGGCGGCTAGTTCCCTTCGTCGACCAACTAATACAGCCACTGTTGAGCCCAGAGGTTCGCGGCGGATCAGACCTGCTTGACACCCTGCGGTCGTTCCTCGCCAACAACTGCTCGCTTCAGGCGACAGCGGATGCCGCGTTCCTCCACGTCAACACCGTTCGGCACAGGCTCGGCCGTGTTCGTCAAGTAGTTGGACGAGACCCGCTCGACCAATCCGACCAGATTGACTTCACCATCGCCCTGTGGGCGTACGACCGCTCGCCCGATCGTCTCGAGCGTTCCGAACCAATGCCCATCCAGCGCTCCCGAGGACAACTGCACTCGCGGCAACACTAATCGACGTCGAGCGCGACCATTGCGAGGTTCACGATTTCACCGGCATCCGTGAACACGTAGAGCAGGCTACGGCCGTAGCGGTCGAGCGGATCGCGGTCTTCGAGAGCCCAGACATCCGCTCCCCTAGGGGACGAAGTCGCGCAGCAACTCGCGCGCCTCGTCGGCGTAGCACTCGTCTGGAAATAGCAACCTGCTAAAGCCACAACGGCGACGGCAACCGTTGCAGCGAGCACGCTATTGGACACCAGGATGCTGCAGCAAGGGATACCCGAATGCTCAGCCAGACTGGCGGGCCAGCATGGCCAGGGCATCTACGTCTTGAATGATGATGCGGGCGCGGCCCTGCCGGATGATGCCGCGGCTTGCCAGATCTGACATGGCTTTGCTTGTGGATTCACGCGTCGCGCCCAGGAGTCCGGCGAGTTGGTCGTGGCTGAGTCGAATGGTCGGGTTCGCGAAACGAGGCATGCGTGCCGCCTCTGCCAGACGCAGCAGCGTGCTGCACACGCGCGACTGCAATGGTCGCAGTGCGAGGTCGGTGAGCCGCTCCTCTAGTCGAACAACCTGCTCACCGAGGTGGCGCGAGATTCGGATCGCGATGCGGGGGTCAGACAACAGATACCGCTCAACATCAGCGGTGTTCATCAGACACAGCTCAACGTTGTCGATGGCTTCCGCATAGTTGTCGTACATGCGCTGCCCGACCATCATCATTTCGCCGAACACTGCCCCAGGCTCAAGGATGGCCATCGTCAATGCTTTGCCATCCTCGGTGACCCGAAAAATGCGGATGCGACCCTTTTTGAGAATGAAAAGGGCCGTGACCGGTTGGCTTTGGCTGAACACCATCTCGCCCACAGAGTAGGAGCGCGACGGAGCCATCTGATCCATGGCAAGAATTTCATCACGCGAGAGATCAGCGAAAAGGTCAACCTCGCTCAGGCAGCTAAACGAGCCGTCATCTGTAGCCATCAGCGGTTCCGGATCCCTTCGCTGCGGCGACCACGGGCGATCACTACCCAAGGGGGAGAACGTCACCTGCTCACCGCACGAATCCATCATGACACGATCACTTGAGTGTTCCCGTAACAGCTTGGATGTGGCCGCCGCGACGACTCGTCTGCTTCACGTTATTCGCGCGCTGCGTCAACCACTCCCATGGGTGGGCCTCAATATCGGCGCCCCCCATCCTGCAAGCCAACCGGGCAAGCGGAGCAAAGAACTTCGCCGTGCCAACGGGTCGCTGCATGTCAACAATGCCCACACGGCCACCGGGAACCAGCAGCCGTTCAACCCGCTCAAGAACAACAGGGTGGTTGCCCATCACGCTGAGTGCGTACGCCGAGAACACCGCATCAATCTGCGGGGCCGTGCCGTCGACCGCGAGGTCTTCCGCCGAGAGCTGTGTGGCATCCACCTGCACAACCCGAACGTTTAACCAGCCATTGCGCACCGCCCGTTTCGCCGCGACCTGCAGCATCTGAGCACTCGCATCCACACCAATCACTTGCCCGGTTGGGCCGACCGCATTCACGAGCAGTTCGAAACTCAGGCCGGTGCCGCAGCCGAGATCAAGAACGGTGTCCCCTGCGCGCAAGCCCATGAGCTCGATGCCGGCCACTCGGCCCGCGCGGTACACAGCCCGCTCACCCGAGAGTGCATCATAAAATCGCGTACCGAAGCGGTACTTCTTCCACGCCATCCCGTGCCGCTCTCTAGCGGTATTCGGGGTTGGCGTCGAAACCGAAACGCTCGCCGGCGTTCCAGTCTTTGCGAGAGTTTCCATAGGACGGAGCAGCAGCGGACGGGGCAGCGGAGGGGGCAGGGTTCGCAGAAGTATCGGCAGCCATGCCCAAAGGCTACGCGCCAGCCACCGTTGACAACTGTGATCTGCCGTACGGTTCGCAGAGCCGAGCGCTGATAGACAGTACTTGGGCGCTTGCCCACGCCCGAAAGGAACCAGACAGCATGACCGCAGAGTGGGACCTCATCGTCATCGGATCCGGCAGTGCCGGCCTTGTGTGTAGCCGAACTGCCGCACGATTCGGCGCCCGCGTGCTGCTGGTCGAACGACACCGTCTCGGTGGGGACTGCCTCTGGACCGGATGCGTGCCATCCAAATCATTGATTGCTGCAGCACACGCGGCACACGTTGCGCGCACCGCCGAACGGTTTGGGGTTGCAACCGAGAACCTCACTGTCGACTTCACCCGTGCCATGGACCATGTACGCGAGGCCGTGGAGACCATCGCCCCGCACGATTCTGCCGAAGCGCTCGCTGAACTCGGCGTTGAGGTTCTGCACGGGGATGCCCGCTTCACCGGGCGCAACTCGCTCGAGATCGACGGAACCCCGCACACTTTCACGCAGGCCGTAATCGCGACCGGCACCGAGCCCCGGCTGCCTCAATTTGCTGGCACGGACACTGTCGACATGCTCACTAGCGACAACATTTGGGAACTCGACAAACTGCCGAAACGCCTTGTCGTGCTCGGTGGTGGTGCGATCGGCAGCGAACTCGGCCGGGCTCGACAGCGGAAGCCATCGCGTTGAGTGGCCTGCTGACCACTCGACGTAGGTGGGCATCCATCATGGTTAGGCCTTCTCCGGCACCGGCTGCCCCTTGCGGATTCGGGCTGCGACGATGGTTCCGCCGATGGTGAGCAGGCCGAGCGCACCGAGCGCGATGAAGAAGCCACCGTTGAGATCTGCTTCGTAGGCACCGACGGCGACGAAGGCCATCGTTCCCGGTGTATTGCTCGACGGCATCCCGACCAAGAAAGCGTCCGAGCCAGAACGCGAGGATGGCGTAGGCCGCCACAAAGATCACGGCCCCCAGGGTGCCCGCACTCTCGGT
The DNA here is from genome assembly GCF_054957775.1 of Rhodoglobus galactosidasius. Lineage (NCBI taxonomy): Bacteria > Bacillati > Actinomycetota > Actinomycetes > Micrococcales > Microbacteriaceae > Rhodoglobus > Rhodoglobus galactosidasius. The sequence continues at coordinate 103,753 of NZ_JBQIAV010000006.1, forward strand.
CAACGCATGGATCTCATCCACTGAAGGAATCTCGACCGTCAGCGCGACGATAACGATCGCAACCAGGAAGATGACGAGCGCGCCGGCTTTCCCCAGGGTTGAGGTGCGGTTCTTTTTCATTAGGCCAATGCTATGTCGGGGGTATCGGCCCCGTATGTGATGTGCCTTACTGAGCGGCAAACCCGGAAACGGTGCGGATGCTGGAGCATGGGCAAGTTCCCATGCCGATCTCATAAAATGAGGCCATGAAGTACCGCAACGAGCCGATCTACACGGCAGCGATCGGCGCCGGTCGCGCCATGTTCGGCGCCCTACGAGTGCGCCGAACCGTCATCGGGGCGCAGCACCTACCCGACGAGGGTGGGGCCGTTATAGCTATGACCCACTTTGGGTACCTAGAGTTCGCCCTTATCGAGTGGGCGACGTGGCTGCACAACCGCCGCCGAATCCGTTTCATGGCGAAGAAGAGCGTGTTCGAGAAGCGAGTGGTCGGTTCGTTCATGCACAACATGAAGCACATCCCTGTCGATATGAAGGCTGGAGCTAGCGCTTACGCTTCCGCCGTCACCGCCCTGCAGGCGGGCGAGCTGATCGGGGTATTTCCCGAAGCCGGCGTGAGCGCATCATTCACGATTCGCGACTTCAAGACCGGAGCCGTGCGCTTGGCGGCAGAAGCCGGCGTGCCACTCATTCCGCTCGCAGTGTGGGGCGGACAACGCCTCATGACCAAGAACCGCAAGATCGCGTTGCGCGAGCGCTTTGGTGTACCCATCATGATGGTCGTCGGCGAGCCGCTCACGGTAACGCCAGCGGATGACGCGGTGACAGCCACGGCACGGCTCAAGGCGACCATGAAGGACCTCCTTAAGACAGCACAACAGGCTTACCCGGTCGATGGGATTGGCCAGTGGTGGCAGCCGCGTGACCTCGGCGGCACAGCCCCCACCCCGGAGGAAGCAGCAGCAGCGGACGCCGAGCGTGAGCTGCAGCGGGCACTGGTACCGCGCAAGCGTCGCTAGAAGCGCAACACCCACGGTTCACGACACCCACGGAGTCATGGCACCATAGGCGTATGGTCTATGTCGCTGATGATGCCCGCTACGAACCGATGCCCTACCGCAGAGTAGGTCGCAGTGGTCTAAAACTGCCCGCGGTTTCGCTCGGACTGTGGCAGAACTTTGGGGACGACAAACCGCTCGAAACCCAGCGTGCCATTATTCGGCGGGCCTTCGATCTCGGAGTGACGCACTTCGACCTCGCCAACAACTACGGGCCGCCCGCCGGTTCTGCGGAGTCAAATTTCGGCCAAATCCTTCGCGAAGATTTCCTGCCATACCGTGACGAGATGATCATCTCGAGCAAGGCGGGCTACGACATGTGGCCGGGCCCTTACGGCGATCTCGGCTCCCGCAAGTATCTGCTCGCGAGCCTCGACCAGTCTCTCGACCGCCTTGGCCTCGACTACGTTGACATTTTCTACTCCCACCGCGCAGACCCCGACACCCCGCTTGAAGAGACAATGGGCGCTCTGCACACGGCGGTGACTTCGGGCCGTGCGCTCTATGCGGGAATCTCAAGCTATTCGCCCGAGCGCACACGGGATGCGGTGCGGATCATGCGCGAGCTCGGCACGCCGCTGGTCATCCACCAGCCCTCCTACTCGATGTTCAACCGCTGGGTCGAAGGCGGACTGCTCGACACCGTCGACGAGCTCGGCCTGGGCGTTATCGCCTTCTCGCCGCTCGCCCAGGGCCTACTGACCGACCGCTACCTCGGCGAGATCCCCGGGGACTCACGCGCAGCCAAAGGCGGCTCACTTCAGTCGGGAATGATCAATGATGAGACCCTCACACGAGTGAGGGCGCTCAACGATATTGCCTCGGGTCGCGGACAGTCACTCGCGCAGCTCGCGATCTCGTGGGCGCTTCGCGACACCCGTGTCACCTCCGCGCTCATCGGCGCTTCGAGTGTCGCGCAGCTTGAGCAGAATCTCGCCGCAGTGCAGAACCTCGACTTTGAGCCTGCCGAGCTGGCCGCGATTGACGAACACGCCAAGGACGCAGGTATCAACCTCTGGGCGGGTTCGAGCGCTATTTCCTAGCCTGCAGGGTGGATCTGCGGCGGATGCTCGGCACACTGTTTTAGGGGCGGCGGCGCTTCCGCTTGTTCTTAGAGCTCGACTTCTTGCGGCGCTTCACCGTTTCATCGAAACGCATCGGGTCGCCGTTGCCGCCGCCGGATGTTTGTAGAAACAGCTGGGCGAGATTCGCAACCTCTCCACCGACTCGATACAAAAACAGCGTGATCTTCGACATGAGTTCAACTCTAGTTCACGGCTGTGCCGTAATCATGACCACCTCCGCCACCGCAACCTGCAGCCTGCGTTGTGGCAAGGTATGGGTATGAAGATGAACAAAAACCAAATCACAGCAGTTATTATCGGCGCACTCGTTGCAGTGATTGCCGGCGGTGGAGTTGCCATAGCAGTGGCTACCGGCACGATTTAGGTATGTGCGCGGTCCTGGCGCAGGGACTGCCACACTCTGCGGAACTGTGCCCTACGTCACAGACAGATGGACTCACGTCGGCCTAGTCTTGGCGCACCAAGCGCGACCTGCACCATGACAGGGAGGCAGACCATGAAGAAGCGAACTACCGTAATTGTGATCGCTGCGGTCGTCGTTGCCGCCGTGGTCGCGGCGATCTCCCTGAGTGCGCTGACCTCCTCTGCGCCGGCACCTGGAACCTCCCCAGCAGCATCCGGTCCCGCGTCGGGTGCGGTGGAGATTCCCAACTTCCTGCAGCAGAGCTTCCCCAGCACCGACTGGTCGCAGGCCGACCCGGCAATCAGCCAGGCCCTCAGCGGCGGACCACCCAAAGACGGCATCCCCGCGATCGATGAACCCCAGTTCGAACCAGTATCTAGCTTCGAGCACCCAGATGAGGTGCAGGCGATTCTGGTTCAGGGAGAAACCGAAACCAAGGCATACCCGTACAACATTCTCGTTTGGCATGAGATCGTCAACGACACCATTGATGGTTTACCCATTTCGGTGACCTTCTGCCCGCTGTGTGGCAGCGCCGCCGTTTTTGACAGCGTGCTACCTGGCGGAGCAACCACCACATTCGGGGTCAGCGGTGGACTGCTAGAGAGCAACATGATCATGTTCGATCGCAACACCGAAACCCTGTGGCAGCAGAGCACCGGAAAGGCGCTCGCTGGCGAGCACTACCCGCAGCAGCTTGAGCTGCACAGCTTCCAACTTCTCAGCGTCGGCGAGATCAAAGACCGGTATCCGGATGCCGCAATCCTGAGCGAAGACACCGGATACTCCCGCGGCTACGACAACAACCCCTACGCCGGCTACGACGACAGCGACGGCTTCTACTTCACGCCAAGCCGAATTGACGACCGGTATCCGTCGAAAATGATCTTCGTCGCGTTCAGCGTCGGCGATACCCATGTGGCGGCCCCCTGGCTTCAACTGGAAGACGGCCGCAGCTACGAAGCAACCGTCAACGGCCAGGGCGTCACCCTAGAAAAGACTGACGGCGAGCTGCAGATAACCGGGACCGATGCCGTCGAGATCCCGTTCTACTTTGAAATGTGGTTCAGCTGGGCTGTGCAGAACGAAGACGGCCAGGTCTTCGACCCGACCCGGTAGTCACGCGTCGGCACACTCTGGAGTGGCGCGGTTTAGGCCCCGCCCAACTCTGTGGAGATGTCCCGCGCAACACTCTGCAGTAGCGACAGGTGCGACTTCAGAGCATTCAGGTCGGCGACCATCCGGATAGCGGTAATCGATACCGCCCCGACAACACCCGCCGCACTGCGAATGGGCACAGCAATACAGTTCACGAAATCTTCGAACTCGCCATCATCGACGGCCCAGCCTCGGGCACTGACGTTCGCTAGCTCAGCATCGAGGCTCTCTCTCGAGGTCAACGTTTTGTCGGTGAATTTCTCCCACACGATACCGGTGAGCACCGCATCCCGATCGCTGGCCGGCAGTTCAGCGAGGATCGCTTTGCCCACCCCACTGCAATAGGGGCGAACGGCGCTGCCGATGCGAGAGTACATGCGCAGCCCACTCGTGTCTTCCACTTTGTCGACGTAGACGATGCTGTGATCGACCAGCGCCGCAAGATGGATGGTGTTACCCACGGTGCGATGAAGCTTCACGAGGCGGTCATGCGCGATCTCTTTCAGATCGAAACTCTCGGCAGCAAGGTGCGACAGTGCCATCAGGTGCAAGCCGAGAACGTAATGCCCGTTCTTGCGCTTGCGCAGATACCCGACCTCTTCAAGGGACTGCACCTCGCGAAACATCGTGGAACGGTGAACGGCAAACTCTTCGGCAAGCTCACTCACACTCGCAGGGCGACGAGCGATCGAATCGACGATGCGCGCTGCGCGACGAACACTCTGTGACATCTGGGCTCCTCTGTGCTGCTGGGCTCCTCTGTGCTGCTGTGCAACCGCGCTCGCTGCTCGCTCGCGGGATATGTGCACTATGTGGAACAGTGTTGCACAGAATGGTCATTTGGTCGATAGTGGAGGAGTGCGAAACAACAAACAGCCCGAGATTATCGCGATTGGGGAGACGATGGTGCTCATCACGCCCACCGTCGCCGAGCCCCTCGAAACGACCGAACTGTTCCGCCTCGAAACGGGCGGCGCCGAATCGAACGTCGCAGTCCATCTGTCCTCCCTTGGCCATCACGCAGCCTGGGCGAGCTACCTCGGCGCGGACGCTTTCGGGCGTCGCGTCGAACGCCAGCTGCGTGAGCGCGGAGTCGACACAAGCCTCGTGCAATTCAGCACGGATGCCCCCACGGGCTTCTATTTCAAAGACCCCGGAACCGGAGTGATCTACCATCGCGCGGGTTCTGCCGCCTCGACCATGACCCGGAATGACCTCATCGACGTGCCGATCGAACAGGCCGCAGTTACCCACATCTCTGGGATCACTCCCGCTCTTTCCGCAACCTGTAGCGATCTCATCGAGGCGGTCTTCGAGCGCGCACAACATAGCTACACCACGCTGAGCTTTGACGTAAACTACCGCGCCAGCCTCTGGCCGATCGATAAAGCCGCGTCGACGCTGCTCGCTCTAGCGCAGCGCGCGAATATCGTTCTCGTTGGCCTTGATGAAGCCGAAACTCTCTGGGGCACGCAGACGCCTGACGACGTGAGGGCACTCCTCAACGAGCCGCAGTTCTTGGTCATCAAAGACGGCGATGTCGGCGCCACCGAGTTCAGTATCGAAGGGCAGGTCTTCGTGCCGGCCCACTCCGTTGATGTTGTTGAAGCCGTCGGCGCCGGAGATGCTTTCGCCGCCGGCTACCTCAGCGGCCACCTCACCGGCCTCACGCCAAAGCAACGCCTCAGCCTCGGCCACGATCGCGCCGCTCTCGTCTTGCAGTCCACAACGGACCTCCCCACCCCACTCACTGAACACCGCCCCCTGCGAAAGGTGCACACCCCCATGACTCACATCTCTAACGAATCGCTCGACCAACTGTTCGACGGGCAGCCGCTCATGGCTATCCTCCGCGGCTTCGGTGTGGAACGCAGTGTGGCGCTTGCTCGCACCGCGTGGGAGCTCGGAATCGACTGCGTCGAAGTGCCGATCCAGTCTGAGCGAGACATCGAAGCGCTTCGTGCTGTCGTCGCCGCGGGTAAAGAACTCGGCAAGTCCGTCGGAGCCGGAACAGTCGTCTCGCTCGAAACCGTGCGCCAAGCCGCCGACGCGGGCGCCGCCTTCACCGTGAGCCCTGGATTCGACCTTGAGGTTGTGCGCGCCTCCTACGAAGCCGGCATGCCGCCGCTCCCCGGCGTCGCAACGGCATCCGAAGTGCAGGCCGCCGCAAGCGCCGGGCTGACCTGGGTGAAGGCATTCCCCGCATCGATTTTGGGTACCGGCTGGTTCGGCGCAATGGCTGGACCGTTCCCGGGCATCCGTTTCGTTGCAACCGGAGGAATGGATGCCTCGAACGCCGCCGAGTACCTTAAGGCCGGCGCCAAGGTTGTTGCGGTCGGTTCGGCACTAGCCGATGAGACCCAGTTGCCGCGCCTCGCTGAGGTCATTGCGGCGCGAGGCTAGCGCCCCTCAACCGCCACAGGCTGCAGGGTCGCACTCTTGGGTTCGCGGTTGTCGCCCGAGGAACGACCGGTGAGTCGACGGCCGATCCAAGGGAGCACGTATTCACGCCAGTAGGCCGCGGTGCGGGGGCGGGCGTCATCCGCTGGCCCCTGATCGGCAGCGAAATCGGGAACCGGGATCTCGAGCGCCGACAAGACATTGCTCGCAACCCGGGCGTGGCCGCGCGTGTTGAGGTGCAGCTTGTCGACCGACCAGTAGCGCAGGGTTGCGAGTTCCTCATCAGCCCAGTTGTTGACGAACGTCACGTTATCTTTGGGTAGCCGCGACAGCACTTCTTGCGCCAACCGCTCCCCCCGGGTCGCCATTACCGCACCGAACGGCAAATGCTTGCTCGGGTTGCCACCACTCAACAAGAGAACGTGGATGCCGTTGGCGGTAGCCGTGTCCACTGCGGCCAGCAATTGGTCAGCAATCGATTCCAGCGACACTGTGGGGCGCATGATGTCGTTTCCGCCACCATTGATGCTCATCAGCTGGGGCCGGAGGGCAACAGTTGCCTGCAACTGCTCTCCCACAATGGGCGCGAGCAGCCGTCCGCGGATCGCAAGGTTCGCGTAGGAGACGGGCGTGGGCGAAGCGAGCGCAAGGCCCAACGCGACCTGGTCTGCCCAGCCGCGCACGCGGCCATCCGGCAGTTCATCTCCGACACCCTCAGTGAAACTGTCACCGATAGCGACATAACTGGCGAACTGGTGAGTCATGCAGTTTCTACTTTCCGAACGGCGAATCGGGGCGGCGCCAAATGACGACAAGGGCGGTGGCGATCGGACCAAAAATGAGGCCCAAAATAAACCACGTCAAGCGGCCGCGACGCTTCATCTCTGCCAGCCCTGCGGTCACAATCGCGAGCGAAAACCATCCCCAGACGGCCACGAGAAAAACTTGGGTGTCAATCATTGCCCCAGCCTACGCCCGAGAGGCGACCCCGCAGCGAAGCGTGCGGAACCATTCCGACCGCGAGCTAGAGCCCCTTCACAACCTCAACAACGTCAGCGGGTTCGGCGCGCAACTTATAGTCCGCATTGACGAATGCGAAAGCAATCGTGCCGTCTTGCTTGACCACATACGTTGCGGGCAGCGGCAGTTGCCATCCGACGGTTCCGTTCGACTTCACGAGATCGTAGCCCGACTTCTCGTAGAACTTCCTGGTGCGGTCATCCACCGGATGAAGAAGACCAAAACCGTTGATCGCGGCCAGCTCGCCATCAGAAAGCACGGGGAATTCGAGGTTGTGCTTCTCCTCGGTCGATAGTGACTCGTCGGGGGTTTGCGGCGAGATCGCAATCAGCGTCGCTCCGGCGGCACGGAAATCGGGCAGCTTCTCTTGAAGCGCCTTAAGTTCGAGGTTGCAGTACGGGCACCACGCTCCGCGGTAGAAGGCGATCACGACGGGGCCAGCCTTCAGCAGCTCAGACAGACGCACCTGGTTGCCCGCAGCATCGGCCAACTCAAAATCGGGGGCGGTGTCGCCCACCTTCAAGGCATTGTTGATGATGCCGGCCGCTTCTACTACGCGCACCGAGTTGTTGAGAGTATCGCTATCTTCGGCAGACTTGGTCGCTGCTGACGAATCGGCGCGGTCCTTGAGTTGCTGGGTGAGAGTCATATCGCTCCTTGTGTTGAGGTGGCACAAGCGTTGTCCCTGAGCTCAACCCGGGAGTGAATCACCCTATTCCTCAGCGCTGTCCATTACTGAGCCGCCCCCACCCAGTAGCTGCCCTCAGGGAAGGAAAACTCGGTGAGCGATGACTCGTGCATCTGAGCCGAGTATCCGGGCGCCATCGGAACCCGGTAAGCACCATTTTCAACAATGCACGGGTCAACGAAGTGTTCGTGCAAGTGGTCTACAAACTCGGCGACGCGGTTCTCGAGGGTGCCCGAAACAGCAACATAGTCGAAGATCGATAGGTGCTGCACGAGCTCGCACAGTCCAACACCACCAGCGTGGAACATCTGCTTGAACAGCACACGGTTCATGCTGTGCTCGTCGGCACCAATCACTTCGCGGGCGATACCGCAGCGGCGGATACCATCCTCGAGGTTTGCGCCGACCTTCAGTTTGATGTGGCGGTAGCCGGCATCCACACTGTCAAAGAACGGCGCGAGACCGTGCCAAACCCGCGTGTATCCACCCGCAAGCACAGAGATGGGCCAGTCACCGCCATGCATCAGGCGCGACGGTCCAAACACGTCGAGGGCCCGCTCGAGCACCGTCAGCCCCTCATCACTGTTCGGGCGCAACAGCCGCTCCAGGTCAGGCTGAGTGTGGATGATGCGAGCGCGGGCGCCATAACGGCGCAGCTACGAAGGCGGCGAGGTGGATTCGCGAATGATGAGTTCGGGTGCTCGGTCGCGAATCAGTCGGTCTTCAGCACTGCCCGAGTTGATGTTCTCCCACAGGTTTGCCATTGCGGCACGGCCAAGTTCATAGAGCGGCATCCGTAAGTGCGGCGCGGAAGCCGGCGAGACGTGCCTTTCCCGACTCCGAGGAGGGCACCCCACCGAGGTACCCGATCCGAGTGTGACCGAGACCGATGATGTGTTCGGTTGCTATCCGCATAGCTTTCTCATCTTCCAGCCGCACTGATCCACCAGAACCTGGGTTGATTGCGTTGATCGACACCACCGGGAGTCCGCTTTCGGTGACGGTGCGCAGGTCATCGCCGCTCAAGTGATCGCCGAACTGCACAATCACGCCGTCGACGCGACCCTCGCCCATAAGACGGGGAATCGATTCTTCACCATCAGGGAGCCGTTCGGTGCTGGCGATCAGCACCATGTATCCACGGCTCGCAGCCTCTTCTTCGACTCCTCGCATCAGCTCAGCGAAGATCGCGCTGGTAACGCCTGGAACCACGAGACCGACGGCGTGCGTACGCGACGACTTAAGCGCACGCGCGGTGAAGTTGGGTCGATAGTTAAGCTCGCGTGCTGCATCGTGAATGCGCTGCCTGGTCGCATCACTCACCCGCACCCCGGGCTTGTCGCCAAGAACTCGGGAAACTGCCGAAATGGAGACGCCAGCGCGCGTTGGCAGTGGTAAGTCGATTGATCAGATTGAGCTAAGTCAGCACCTTCACTCGCTGACTCTGTAGCTCGGCTCGCCTACTTGCGAATAACCGCCTCGGGCCGCAGGTCGAGTCGACGCAGCAACTGCGCGTTCGCCGCAACGACGACGGTTGAGGCTGACATGAGCAGCGCACCGACCGAGATGGGCAACACGAAACCGATGGGGGCGAGAACACCCGCGGCTAGCGGCACCGAGATGAGGTTGTAGCCGGCAGCCCACCACAGGTTTTGGCGCATCTTGCCGTAGCTGCGGCGCGAGAGTTCGAAGACCGCGAGCACTGAGCGGGGGTCGTCGCTCGCGAGTACGACACCGGCGGAAGCAATCGCAACGTCAGTTCCGGCGCCGATCGCGATTCCAACATCCGCCTGGGCAAGGGCCGGTGCGTCATTCACGCCGTCACCGACCATCGCAACGGTGCCGCCCGCCTTCTGCAGTTCGGCGACCTTGCTTGCTTTGTCTTCGGGATGCACGCCCGAGAACACCCGGTCGATGCCAAGCTCCGCGGCCACCGACTGAGCGACAGCGTCGGCGTCACCCGTGATCATCACGACGGTGACACCCTGATCGTGCAGTGCATCGACAGCCTGGCGGGAGTCTTCGCGCACTTCATCCGCCAGCCCGATCGCACCAATCACGTACCCGTCAGAGAGCACATGCAGAATGATCGCGCCCTCATCCGCCCACGTCGTGGTCACCTCGACCGCGCTCTGGTCGTGCTGGCGAAGCATGCTCGGCCCGCCAACGCTGATCGTGGCGCCGTCGACAGAAGCTTCGACACCCACTCCGCTCGACGAGCTGAAATCTGTGGCGGCCGCCCGGTCGAGCTCGCGATCCTTCGCCGCTATCACGATGGCCTTGGCCAGCGGATGTTCGCTGTCGTACTCTGCGGCGGCTGCGAGCCGAATCACCTCGTCTTCGCTCGCATCCCCGACGGCCACAACATGCGTGACGGCTGGCTCGCCCTTGGTGAGGGTGCCGGTCTTGTCGAACAGCACGGTGTCGACCTTGCGCATGGTTTCGAGGGCGAGACGATCCTTCACGAGCACACCGGCGCGGGCCGCACGCTCTGTGGAGATCGAGACGACAAGCGGAATCGCAAGACCCAAAGCGTGAGGGCAGGCGATCACGAGCACGGTGATGGTGCGCACGATCGCGTCATCAGGGTTGCCAGCGAGCGTCCACACGATTGCGGTGATCGCTGCCGCGCCGAGAGCGAACCAGAACAGCCACCCGGCGGCGGTATCCGCGATTCGCTGGGCGGGTGACGAAGAGTTTTGGGCAGCTTCGACGAGCCTGGTGATGCCCGCGAGCGCCGTGTCATCACCAATCGCGGTCACCTTCATGCGGATCGCGCTGTCAGTGGCGACGGTTCCCGCAACCACACGGTCACCCTCGGTGCGGGCAACCGGCTGGGACTCGCCCGTGATCATCGACTCGTCAAGCTCGGCCCTGCCATCAGTGATCTCGCCATCGGCGGGCACTCGACCGCCGGGGCGCACAATCACGACATCGCCAACAACGAGGTCGGAGGGGTGCACGGTGACAAAACTGTCACCCTCAACTTTTTCGGCCTCATCCGGAAGCAGCGCCGCAAGCGAGTCGAGGGCGCTAGAGGTTTGAGCCAGCGAGCGCATCTCGACCCAGTGGCCGAGCAGCATAACGACGAGGAGCAGAGCGAGTTCCCACCAAAAGTCGAGCTCATGAGCAATGAGACCGAGAGTGGATGCCCACGATGCGAAGAACGCGACCGTGATGGCCAGGGAGATCAGCAGCATCATTCCTGGTTTGCGAGCTTTCAATTCCGCGAGGCCACCCGTGAGGAAAGGCTTGCCACCCCAGAAGAACATGACGGTGCCGAGTACTGGCGAGATCCACTGCACGAAGGCGACGTCGGGCAGTGTGTAGCCGATGATCTGGGAGAACATCATGCTGAAACCGGCGACCGGCAGTGCGACTACGAGCATGATCCAGAACAGGCGACGGAACTGGGCCACGTGATCGCCGTGGCCAGCATGCTTCGTGTGACCTTGGTGTTCATTCGAGTTGTGCGGCTTGACCATGGGTGTGTGGGAGTCGTGTGCCCGTACGTCGTGCTCAGTCATCTCGTCCATAGCTGCCACGATATACGCTCGGCAAGTCTCTCAAGCACAATTTTCTAACTCCCAGATAGCGTAGAGTCGTGACCACTTTCAGCGCAGGAATCGTGTCCGCAGTACTCGCCCACATGAATAGCGACCACAACGATGACAATCTGCTTATCGTGCGTGCGTTCGCGGAGTCCGCCGCGATCTCGGCGGCCATGGTAACTCTCGATGACGAGGAGGGCACGTGGCAGTATTCCGACGTCAACGGCATTGAGCATCATGTGAGCGTGCCGTGGAGCACCACAATTTGCGAGCGAGCCGATATCCGTCATGAAATCGTGCGGCTCTACGACCAGGCATGCGAGAAGTTGGGCGTCGACGCCCGACCGCACAGCTAGCATCGCAGGCGGGAATCCACATTCGCACCAATCGAAATCGTCGAGGGGTACGAATATAGAGTCAACCGCGCGAACACAAGGTTTGCGCAGAGGAGGCACTGTAATGACTAAATCACCTAACCGCCTGCTGGGAACAGTTTTCGGCGCGGTCTACATTCTCGTCGGACTGCTCGGCTTCACCGTCACCAATGGCGTCGGTTTCTTCGCCACCGAGGGTGGCCTGCTGCTCGGCTTGTTCGAAGTGAACATCTTCCACAACGTGGCTCACATCCTGATCGGTGCCGCACTGCTATTGGCCGGCCTCTCCAATGTGAAGGCAGCTCGAACTGTCAACTCCACAATCGGGTTCGCCTACCTTGCGCTGGGTTTCGCAGGGCTTCTGCTCGTAGGTTCAGCCCTCAACATCCTGGCCTTGAACGCTGCTGACAACGTGCTGCACTTTGCGAGTGCCGTCGTATTGCTTGCTGTTGGCCTCGGTGCCGACAAGCGTGCCTCTAACGCCACCGCCTAGCTCGCACACGTAGCCCCAAGTTCGCACACCGAGAGGAGAACCGTCATGTCCGCAACTACACGAACCTGGATCGCTTTTGCTGCAGTAGGCACCGGCCTGATCCACGTTGCACTCGTGATCGGTTCCCCTCTCGCGCTGGGCATCCCGCTAGCTATCCTTGGCGTCGTCGAGTTCGGATGGGGCCTTCTGGCCTTTACCCGCGACGAACTGCCATTTGCCCGCGCCGCGATGGTAGTTGCGCTAGCGCCGCTTGTTGCTTGGGGGCTGCTGGTTGCCGCGGCATCCGCTCTTCAGTTCTCTGCACTTGCCGCTGCATTGGATGTCGTGCCCTGGGGCATTGCCGCCATCTTCCAACTTTTTGTGGCTGGCACGCTAGCGCGGCACTCCCGTCGCGTCCGTAACGGTAAGGGCACCGCTGCATCCGCACCCGGTGCTGGACGCTACCTCACCGCCCTCATGCTGGGTGCTCTCGCGGTTTCTGCCCTCACCACCCCTGCTCTCGCCGCCACCGAGGCAGGCATTTACGCCCAGCCGCATGGCGAGCACGACAGCTCGATTACTCCGCAGCGGGACTCTCCCGCCGGCGAGGGTGCCGAAGACCTGGTCAACATCCCGAACCATAACGGCCACTAGGAGCGTGGGTCAGTAGCCGCATGGTCGGACTTGGGGCCCGTTGTGTAGTAGCTAGCGCGGCAGAGTTCCAACGCTTGCAGGAACACGTTCCCCAACGCCGACAGGTGCCGTTTCCGAAACCGTGCGATGGAACGAAAATCGGGTGCTTGCTACGCGGCCGACTGCCGAAAAACAACCAGATCCACGCACACCCGCTCCAACTCGCGCGACGAGCGCACCCCCACACAATATCCATAGAGAAGAACGCGGATCATCAGACGCGGGTCATACAGCGGATGACTTTTCGTCTTTGCATACGACGAATAGAACTTCATCAAGTCGAGTTGAGTTTCGACGATGTCCGCGATGAAACGCGACAGGTGATTCTGCAGAAGCCAGTCATTCAACGACGGCGGCACCAGCGTCACTACGGCCGGTTCAAACGCGCGGTACCATCGGGCGCCAGCACGTCTACTGGGCCAGACGTCGTCAAAGGCCACCCATCAGAAGTAATGCACCTGTTACAAAAGAAATGCATTCTTTCTAGGTGATGCACACTTTTATTGGTAGCGTCAGAGCTGTTAGTCCCACCAAGGGACCAATCACAGTGTGACCTTGATCAATGACGATGAGGACCAGAAATAATGCAACGAAATTCTCGTAAATCACGCCTTCTGGGCGCCACTGCACTCGCCCTCGGGGCGGTGCTCGTTCTGGGTGCCTGCTCTGCGGCCCGTGAACCCACAGCCGGGGGTGCGGACGACACGGTCTACACGATCGGCTTCTCGCACGTGACCACGGCCAATACCCCTAAGGGCTTGGCTGCCGAAAAGTTCAAGGAACTTATCGAGGACTCGTCCGACGGCCGAATCGAGGTGGAAATCTACGCCAACTCATCACTGTACGGTGACAAGGACGAGCTTCAGGCTCTGCAGTCGAACAGCATCCAAATGATCGCACCATCGAGCTCGAAATTTACCACCATCGCGCCACAGCTGCAGGTCCTTGATCTTCCTTTCCTGTTCGCGAATAGTGACGACATCGCCAAAGTCGTAACGCGTGATTCACCAGTCGGCAAAGCCATCTTCGAAAACGAAGACCTCCGCGCTGCCAAGATTATGCCGCTCGGTCTCTGGGACAATGGTTTCAAGCAGCTCAGTGCCAATGTTCCCCTCCGCTCCGCCGCTGATATGACCGGGCTCAGCTTTCGCATTCAGCCTGCCGATGTTCTCGCAAGCCAGTTCGAAGCGTGGAACGCGGTCCCATCGATTCTTGCCTTCTCGGAGGTCTATAGCGCACTTGAGCAAGGCGTCATCGACGGGCAGGAGAACACCTGGTCGAACATTGAGACGCAGAGCATGAACACGGTGCAGAAATACATCACCGAGTCCAACCACGGCTACATCGGCTACGTCCCAGCCATCAACAGTGACTTCTTCGCATCGTTGCCTGCTGACCTGCAGCAGCTTGTTCTCGACGCGGTCGACGAGGCCAGCCTGTACAACCGCGACATTGCCACCAAGGTCAACGAAGAAGCGAAGCAGCGCGTCATCGCGGAGGGTTCAACGGAGATTATCCAGCTCACCGATGCAGAGCGCGGAGCCCTCAGGTCCGCTGTCGTACCCAGCGTGTGGGAAAAATACTCCGACGTTATCGGTGCTGATCTCGTCGCCGAGCTGATCGCCAACAGCAACTAGCGTTCCCTATTTCACCCCAGCGGGTTTGGTGTGACTAGCGCCGCCCCTTCGACGTAAGGACTCCACCATTTCTCGGTTCAGCCACGCTTTGACGCGGGTGGAAAACTTTCTAGTTTGCACCAGCCTGGCGGTGGCAACACTCGTTGCCATCGCCCAGGTGCTCCTGCGGAGCATCTTCAACATCCACATCTGGTGGGGTGAGGAGACCATCGTCTACCTCGTCATCTTCTCCACATTCCTCGGTGCGGTCATCACGCTTCGCCACAACGAACACATCGCGGTCAAGGTCTTCGAGCCGTTCCTCGGTCGGGTCGGTCGGCGCCGGATGGATATCCTGGGCATCCTGGTGACGATCGTCTACCTAGCAGTTGTCGGTTATTTTGCCTGGCTTCTACTGTTCGAGCCGTTCTCCACGGCCACAGTCACCCCGACGCTCAAGCTTCCGCTCTGGGTGGTTGAGCTCGCCGTTCCACTGGGATTCACTCTGATGCTGTTGCGTGCGATCGAAATATTGATACGACTGATCCGAGGTCTGCCGGCATCCGTGGACGGCGACAAGACTGAATTTCAACGCGCTGAGGAAGAACTCGGCATCGACGACAGCGAGGCCACATCATGATCGAGGGACTCTTGGCTCTGTTGATCGTTCTGTTCGCCCTGCTCCTCACCTCAGCCCCCATCGCGGTCGCCATGGGATTCACGTCATTCATTTACTTCTACTTCTTCACCGCCATCCCTCTCACTCAGGTTCCGGAACGACTGTTCAACTCCCTGAATTCGTTCCCGCTAATGGCCATCCCCTTCTTTGTCCTCGCGGCGAACCTCATGAGCAGAGGTGGCATCAGCAAGCGGCTCATCTCCGCCTCGAATGCTCTCGTCGGTCATTTCCGCGGGGGCTTGGCCATGACGGCCGTCCTGGCCTGCATGTTCTTTGCGGCCATCTCGGGCTCGAGCCCGGCAACGGTGGTCGCTGTCGGAACACTGATCATCCCGGCCATGATCAAGAACGGCTACGGCAAGAACTTCTCCACCGGCCTCGTCACCACCTCCGGGTCGCTCGGAATCCTGATTCCTCCATCGATTCCGCTCATCATCTACGGCATCACCACTGAGCAGTCGATCGGCGACCTGTTCGTCGCAGGCATCGGGCCCGGAATCATGGCAGGCCTGATGCTTCTCATCCTGGCCGTCGTGATCTCACGCCGAAAGAACTACGGCGCGGGCGACAACGCCATACGCATGAGCAAAGGGGAACGGTTCCGAGCTCTGCGGGACGCGTCCCTCAGCCTGGCCCTACCCATCTTCGTGCTCGGCGGAATCTACACCGGCTTGTTCACGCCCACGGAGGCTGCCGCGATGGCCGTCTTCTATGCCCTCATCGTGTCGATCTTCATCTACAAGGAGATTAAGTTCAAGGACCTCACGTCCATCTTGATGGCTTCGGCTCGAACATCATCCATGGTGCTGTTCATCGTCGCTGCCGGAATCCTCTTCTCCTTCGTGCTCACAGCCGAACGCATTCCCGGTCAGGTGAGTGAAGCGCTCCTCGCGTCGGACCTTACGCCGGTCATGTTCCTCATCCTCGTGAACGTGCTGCTGCTCGTGGTCGGCATGTTCATGGAGACCTCAAGTGCCATCCTCATCCTCGCACCGGTGCTGTTGCCCGTGGCCATGGAGTTGGGTGTGGACCCGATCCACTTCGGCATCATCATGGTGCTCAACCTGGAGATCGGAATGATGACACCGCCTCTGGGCCTCAACCTATTTGTGGCCAGCGGCCTCACTGGGATGAGCATTTTGAGGGTGGCCAAGGCGGCACTTCCCAGTGTTGGCGTTCTGCTCGTAGCCCTGATCATTGTCACCTTCGTGCCGCAGATCTCCACGTTCATGCTGTAGCCACAACCTGACAGGAACCATTCATGCCCGCACCCCAACAAATCTTCTACGTCGCCGTCATTGCTGGCGACGGTATCGGGCTCGAGGTCACCCCCGCAGCCCAGCGGGTCGTCGACGCTCTCGGACACAAACATGGATTCACCATGAACTGGAAGGAGCTGCCATGGGGCAGCGACTACTTTCACGAACACCAACGCATGATGCCGGTCGACGGACTCGATATCTTGTCGAAAACGGATGCGATTCTGCTCGGCGCCGTGGGTAGCCCTGAACTCTCCGACGTGGAGACCCTGTGGGGCCTGCTCATCCCGATCCGGCGCGAGTTCCAGCAGTACATCAACCTGCGGCCAATGAAAACCATCCCCGGTATCCAGTCGCCGCTGCGCAGCGAGAAGCCCATCGACATGGTCGTCGTTCGAGAGAACGCCGAGGGCGAGTACTCGGCGATCGGCGGTCGCATGTATACGGGCCAGCCAGAGGAGGCCGCATTCCAGCAGGCGGTTTTCACCCGTAAGGGCGTCAACCGGGCCGCGCGCTTCGCCGCCGACCTCGCCATGCGCCGCAGCAAGCGCGTCGTCTCCGCAACAAAATCCAACGGCATCGTGCACACGATGCCGTTCTGGGACGAGGTGGTGAGCGAGACCTTCGACGCCTATCCGGAGGTGGAGGTGGAAAGCGTACTTATCGATGCCCTCGCCGCCCGCCTCGTTCTGAGGCCCGAGTCCTGTGACGTGATCGTGGCATCGAACCTGTTCGGCGACATTCTCTCCGATCTTGCTGCCGCCACGGTCGGCTCGATCGGCGTCGCAGCCAGCGCCAACCTCAACCCGGAACGTGAGTTCCCGTCCATGTTTGAACCCGTGCACGGCTCCGCGCCCGATATTGCCGGCCAGGATCTGGCTAACCCGGTCGGCGCCATGTGGGCCGCAGCGTTGATGCTCGACCATCTTCACTGCGCCGCCGCCGCTACCGAACTCACGGATGCTTTCACCGCCGTTATCGCCCGCGGAACAGCCACCCGAGATTTGGGTGGTACCGAATCAACGGAGAGCTTCACCCAGGCGGTACTCGCTGAGCTGGCCGGTACCGCGAGCTAACGATCCATCGCGCCCGCGGCATCCGTTTCACGAAAACTCGTCTCAGCGGATGCCGACGGTGGGTCAGAAACACGATCATCGAAGTGCGCCGCCAGAAGCTCGCCAGCATGTTCGACATGGGCCTGCATGGATGCGCGGGTAGCAGCCGGGTCCCGTGCCCGCATCCCGCGCAATAACTGCGCGTGGTCTTCAACGGTTGCTTCGGGCCAGCCTTGGATACTGGAATAGAAACGTCGGGGGACGTACCGGGTGATGAGCCCCAGTGCCCAGATGATTTTCGGCGCGCCGGCACTGTGGCTGATCGCACGGTGGAAGGCGTGGTTCTTCTCCTCCAACAGCTCGAGATTACCCCGCGCCGCGGCCGCGATCAGCTCGTGATGCAGGGCTTCGAGTTCGGCAAGTTCCTCGTCGCTCGCTCGAACAGCAGCGCGAGCCGCAAGCTCGCCCGCGATGAGCGCCTGAACCGTGAAGAGATCACGAATGTCCTGCCCCGTCAGGGCTGCGACGAGAAAACCACGGCGGGGAACCAACTCAAGGAATCCTTCGACGCGCAGCGTCTGGAGCGCCTCACGGGCCGGCGTCGTGGAGATGCCCAGAGCAGCGCCAATGGTTTCCGCACGCACGGGGGCACCAGGGCGAAGCGCCCCGGACATGATGAGGCCGCGCACGTAGCTTGATGCTTCATCGCTCAGCTGCGGTCGCACTCGAGCGGGTGGACGCGGTGACGTCATGTTTACGGGGCCTTTCGTGAGTCGGGTGCCTTTCGGGGCGACGACCTCCCCTAATTTACGGCATCACTGTGCGGTCGCAAACGGTTCGCCGGGCGCTGTTAGAGCTGCATGCCCAACTCTGCAAGAATCTGCTCGGTCTGCTGCCCGACCCCGGGAACCGGGTCCATGCGAAAACCTGTCTCGCGGCTGGTAACCGGCGGGATGAGACTGCGCACAGGGCCAACCGGTGAATGCACGTCGCGCCAGCGATTGCGGGCGGCGAGCTGCGGGTGCGCCGAGAAATCATGCATGGTGCGCAACTGGGCATTGGCGATATTCGCGGCGTCCAGGCGCGCGAGTACGTCGACGGATGCGAGGTTCCCCAGCACCGCGCCAATCTCGCCGTGCAGGACCGCCCGGTTCTTCACCCGAAGGGCGTTGCTGCGAAAGTCGGCCCGATCCCCCAAACTCGGCTGCTGCAGTACGTCGGCGCAGAACGCGGCCCATTCTCGTTCGTTCTGAATGCCGAAGAACACAGTCCCATCGTTCGTGTCGAACGGTCCGTAGGGGGCGATGGACGCATGCTGCGCCCCACTGCGCAGTGGGGCAGCTCCGCCGTACTCCGCAAAGAAGTAGGGCTGTTGCATCCATTCGCCGAGCGCTTCGAGCATCGACACCTCAAGCACGTCACCGCGCCCCGTCGTCGCCCGCTGTAGCAACGAGGTGAGTATGCCCGAGAACGTATACATTCCGGCACAGACATCGGCGATGGAAATCCCGACTTTGGACGGCGTGGCGTTAGTCCCCGTGACGCTCAGCAGCCCCGCCTCGCATTGTACGAGGAGATCGTAGGCCTTCTTCTGCTCGTAGCTTCCCCCACGTCCGTATCCAGAGATGGATGCGTGAATGAGTCTCGGGTTCACCGCCAAAGCATCATCCGGGCCGACCCCGAGGCGTTCCACGGCTCCAGGCGCGAGATTCTGCACCAAGACATCGGCGCGGGACACGAGTTCATGCAGCACCGCGAGACCCACGTCGCTCTTGAGATCAAGCACGATGCTCTCTTTGCTGCGATTGAGCCATACGAAGTAGCTCGACAGCCCCCGAACCTTTTCGTCGTAGCCGCGGGCAAAATCTCCGGTGTCGCGTTCGATCTTGATCACCCGAGCCCCAAGGTCCGCGAGCTGGCGGGTTGCAAAGGGCGCCGCGACCGCCTGTTCGAGGGAAACAACAGTGAGCCCGAGAAGTGGAAGCGCGCCCATGGCGTTATTTCGCGACAGACGCGGTCGACGAGGGAATCGACGGCAGGGTGGACTCGCTTGGGCGAGCGGACTCGACACTCGGCAGGTAGCCCTCACGGTAGACCAAGAAGGTGCGGCGATAGCTGATCACAATGGTGCTGTCTTGGTTGAATCCCTCGGTGGCGACAGTCACGAGGCCGAGGGTCGGACGGGACTTCGACAGTCTCGTCGACAAGACCTTGGAGCGCGAGTAAATGGTTTCCCCTTCAAAAACGGGATGGGGCATTCGCACCTCGTCCCAACCAAGGTTGGCGTACACATTCATCGACAGGTCAATGCTGGATTGCCCAGTCACCAGTGCAAGTATGAACGTGGAGTTCACGAGCGGCAGACCATATTCCGTTTTGAGGGCGTAATTGCGGTCGATGTGCGTCTTCGATGTGTTCTGCGTCATGAGGGTGAAGAACTGATTGTCCCCCTCGGTGACGGTCTTCCCAAGGGGGTGATAGTAGAGGTCTCCGACCTGAAAGTCCTCCCACAGCCGACCCGTCCAACCGGGAACCACGCGCGTGTGTGAATCAGCGGACAGCGTCGTTTCGACCATGAGTCAAATCTCCTCGGATTGCTTTTTGAAGGAATATATTCTATTTTCAAGCCAATAGTTTCGTGTTAACACTGCAATCTCAAGCATCTGCCTGACTCCACATGGTAAATAATACCCCTCCCTGAATTTGAATATATTATGTAGTCTGAACTCGATCGATGCACTCGCCAGTGCCTCAGGAAGCCAGCAAAGGAGCCAGATGCCTGTACTTCACATTGATCTCGATGCGATTCGACAGCAAACGCGTGAACTCTGTGCGCAGTTTCCCGACGAATACTGGAGGGAGACTGACCGCGAACGCCGCTACCCGCTCGAATTTGTCGAGACCCTCACTCGGGCGGGGCTCCTGTCGGCCCTCATCCCCACCCAATATGGCGGACTCGGACTCGGACTCGTCGAGGCGAGCGTCATCATGGAAGAAATAAATCGTTCCGGTGGGCACTCAGCCGCTTGCCACGCCCAGATGTACGTCATGGGAGCACTGCTTCGCCACGGCAGTAGCGAGCAGAAGCACACGTACCTGCCAGAGATCGCCGCCGGTCGGCTTCGCCTGCAGGCGTTCTCGATCACGGAGGACTCCGCCGGGTCGGACACCACGAGTATCGAGACCGAAGCTGTCGCCGACGGCGACAGCTTCGTCATCTCAGGGCACAAGAACTGGACGAGCCGCATCAACGACTCCGATCTTGCCCTTGTCTTGGCGCGCACCAGCCCGAAGGGTGCCGACAAAACGGTGGGACTGACCCTCTTTCTCGTCGACCTTCGCCAGGTGCGTCGCGAGCAACCCGAGACCTTAGAAACGATCCCGGTGCGCACGATGTTCAACTACGCGACCAATCAGGTACATTATCGAGGCATGCGCGTGCCTGCGAGCGCCGTCATCGGCGACGTCGACCGGGGCTTTCGCTATGTTCTGGACGGCTGGAATGCAGAGCGCATTCTGCTCTCGGCCGAAGCCATCGGCGACGGCTACTGGTTCACCGAGCGCGCCGGTGCCTACGCGAACACCCGAGAGGTCTTCGGCCGCCCCATCGGGAGCAACCAGGGCGTGCAGTTTCCCATCGCTGACGCCTACATGAAGGTGCGGGCCGCAGATCTTATGCGATACGAGGCTGCGAGGCTCTTCGATGCCGGCCTGCCCTGTGGCGCCGAAGCGAACATAGCCAAGCACCTGTCATCGGAGGCCAGCTGGGCCGCCGCCAACGCGTGCCTCGACACCCACGGAGGCTACGGTTTCGTCGATGAATACGACGTCGAACGCAAGTTTCGCGAAACGCGGATGTTCCAGACGGCGCCGGTGAGCAACAACATGATCAAGAGTTTTGTGGCCACCAAGGTGCTCGGTTTGCCCCGCTCCTATTAGAAGCACTCGTCACGCTGAACAGTCCACCGATTCGAAGGAGAATCCCGTGACCACACACATCACCCCGGTCGGCACCGCCGTCACCGCATTATTCGTACCCGGGGACCGCCCCGACCGCTTCGACAAGGCCTCCTCCTCAGGCTCAGACCTCGTGGTCATCGACTTGGAAGACGCGGTGGCACCGGAGCGCAAAGCGGATGCCCTCGTCAACGCCGTGAGGCACCTCGCGCCCGGTCCCGATAGCGTTCACGCGATCGTTAGAGTGAATGCCGAAGGATCAGGGACCCTCACGGCCGAATTCGCCAGCCTCCTCGACCTCGCACACCATCCAGGGCACGGTCTGCTCGGCATCATGCTCCCCAAAACCGAGAGTCCCTCGGCGTTGCTCAAACGTGCGCTCGCCCTTGCTGCCGTTCCCGGTGCACCGCTCGCTCTCGTGCCGCTCATCGAATCAGCCGTGGGCGTGCAGAATGCAGCAGACCTGGCCCGGGTTCCGGGAGTGACACGACTCGCCTTCGGCGCAATCGACTTTGCGCTCGACATTCAGGCCGACTCCGATGACAGGGCCCTCGATTACGCACGGTCGGTGATCGTCGTGGCTTCTCGAGCAGCTGGACTCGCCGGCCCGCTCGACTCTCCCAGCATCGAGATCGCCAAAACTGATCGAGTGGCTGAGTCCGCCGTGCGCGCCCGTAACTTTGGATTCACCGGCAAGCTCTGCATCCATCCGGCACAGCTGGTTGCTGTTGGTGCGGCGTTTTATCCGAGTGCTGCAGACGTCGCCTGGGCTCACTCGGTAGTGGGCGCGACGGGCGGCATCGCTCAGGTCAACGGACAGATGATCGATCTTCCCGTCATTCTGCGGGCGAGGGGCATACTGCTGCGTCACGCTACCACTCAGAGAACGACGACGGCCGAAGGCCCACGGTGATCATGATACTGCTCAGGAGTCGACCGCAGCCGAAATCTTCACTGTCGCGGCCAACTTCGGAATCGACCCCGAGGTGATGGTCAACGTGGTGAACGCGCCAACAAGGCGCAGCCAGGCCACTGAGGTGAAGTGGCCCGGTACTACGAAATCACTAACCGGGTTGTACTGCGCAGGCAAAAACCCGGTCAACCAGCCCGACCGAACCGAAGGAGAACAACTCATGACCAAGAACCCACAAGAATACATCGACGAGATGGCTCGCACCCGCGGCTACGTACTCGATTACCACAAAATCATGGCGAAGCAGGATTTTACGGTACTGCAGGCGACCAACAACCTGGTCTCAGCCGCCTATCTCGATCAGCGCACGCTCGCCCGCACCACGAAAGAACTCATCTTCATTGTGAGCCTCACCGTGATGCGCGCGTCAAAGGGCCACATTCAAAGTCACATTCGTGTCGCCCTTGACCTTGGCGTCACGCCCACCGAGATTCTCGAGGCCATCGAGATCTCCCTGCCCGAGGCCGGAATTGTGGCATTCCAGGCTGGATTCGAAGCCTGGCGCGAGGTGGTGGATGCAGACGGAATCGAACCGACCGCACAAGTGCACGAAGGCGGTTCCGGGCAGTGACCCGGGCATCCACCTAATTGGTAGTGATGTCGAAGGGATCGGCGGCCAGCGCACCGGAATATTGGGCGTTGAGCGCGATGAAGCTGCGCGAGAGGTGCTGCTCCATGGCAGCGCCGGCCGCATCGGCGTCACCCGCGCGCACGGCATCGAGGATTGCGCGGTGTTCGACATCCGAGGCCTCGGCGGGCTCGGGTGAGTCGAGCAACAGATCCCAAGGAAAGACGCGCCAGAGAGCATCAATCTCGTCAACGAGGGCCGGGAGTCCACAGCGCTCGTAGAAGAAGAAGTGGAATTTTCTATTGAGTGCGCGCGCCGTCTCTGAGTCATGCCGCGCGACAGCCTCATTGACCTCGGCGAGCACCTGCTCTGCTTGAGCGAGTTCCAACGGGGACAGGCGAATGGCGGCGCGGCGCATCGCGTAGCTCTCGGTCAGGCGCCGGATGATGTAGGTGGCCTTGGCCCGATCAAAGTTGACGCCGGCAACACGTACCCCCCGGCGCGGCTCGGAAACCACGAGGCTCTCGGCCTCCAGAGCGCGCAGCGCCTCACGCACCGGCGTGATGCTGCTCTGGAACTGCCGGGCGAGTTCATCTTGGGGCAGTTTTGAGCCGCGCGGCAAATCGCCCGAAAGAATCAGCCGACGAAGTTCGTCGACAATCTGGTCCCGTTTTGTAGGGGGTGCAATGGGCATGCCACTTCACTTTCTCGATTATCACGTCACGCGACGGACCCTTTCATACTGTAGCCGAATACCTTCGAGGCACATTAGGTTGATACCGCTTGATTGAAATGATACATTATTTGAAGAAGAATGCATTTTTTCTCAGTGTCGAAGGTTGAATATGTTGCAGAGTCTTCCCCTCAAGGGAATCACCGTCATTTCATGCGAGCACGCAGTTGCCGCCCCTCTCGCCACCCGCCACCTCGCTGACCAGGGGGCGCGGGTGATCAAGATCGAGCGCCCCGGCTCCGGGGATTTCGCCCGCGGCTACGACGAAACCGTGCACGGACTGTCGAGTCACTTCGTGTGGCTCAACCGGTCCAAGGAGAGTCTCGCTCTGGACCTGAAGCGACCAGAGGCTCTAGAGGTGATGCACGAATTACTCGCGACGGCTGACGTCTTCGTGCAGAATCTGGCCCCGGATGCGGCCGAACGACTCGGCCTCGGTGCCGCCTCGCTACGCGAACGGTATCCCCGCCTGATCACGTGTTCCATCAGCGGGTACGGAAGCAGCGGACCCTACCGCGAGGCGAAGGCGTACGACCTGCTCATCCAGTCTGAAGCGGGACTGGTTGCCATAACGGGAACGACAGACGCCCCGGCCAAGAGCGGAATCCCGGCAGCGGACATTGGCGCGGGGATGTACGCCCTTTCGGGCATTCTCGCTGCCCTCTTTCAGCGTGAACGTTCCGGTGAGGGGAGCGCAATCGAGGTGAGCCTGTTTGATTCACTCATCGAGTGGATGGGCTATCCTCTCTATTACACGGAGTACGGCGGCACCGCCCCCGCCCGGGCAGGTACCAGCCATGCCGCCATTGCGCCGTACGGAACGTTTCGCGCGGGCGATGGGGTCGATATTGTGCTCGCCGTGCAGAACGACCGGGATTGGGCCCGTTTCTGCGATGGAGTTATCGAGGATCCCTCACTTGCCGATAATCCCTGCTTCGCCACCGGCAGCAAACGGGTAGAGAACGTCGCGCAACTACACTCCATCATTAATGCCGTTTTTATGGATCACGACGGCCAGGAGATGGAACGCCGTCTTGTTGCGTCGAATGTGGCCTACGCGCGTCAACGAGAGGTAGCCGATGTCCTCACGCACCCACAGCTCACGGCCAGAGACCGCTGGCGAACGGTCGAAACCCCGGTCGGCACCGTGCGTGCCCTGCTCCCGGCGGTGACCGTGATCGGTCAAACACCCCGCATGGATCCTGTGCCGAGCGTCGGCCAGCACAACGAATCGATTCTTGAGTCGCTAGGCTACAGCGCGCAAGCCATAAATGCGCTCAGCGGAGCAGGGGTGCTTCAATGACCGATTCCAAGGAATTCTCCTACACCGAGCAGTTGCCACTGGGGCCACGAACGATCACGATGCGACGCCTCAGCATTGACGGATACCGAATGCGCGGGGCCGGCGATGACGCCGAGCTCGACATCGATCCCGCAACGATTCAATCGCTGGCGGACGAGGCCTTCCGCGACCTCGCGCATTTTCTGCGGCCCGATCATCTTGCGCAACTGCGACGCATCATTGACGACCCCGAGTCCTCGGCGAACGACCGGTACGTGGCCCTCGATCTTCTGCAGAACGCGAACGTGGCCTCGGGGGGCGTCTTGCCGATGTGTCAGGACACGGGGACCGCCATCATCTCTGCCAAGCGCGGGCATCGCATCCGCACCGACGGAACCGATGCCCGCAGTCTCTCCCGCGGCGTGTACCAGGCCTACCGCGATCTCAATCTGCGGTACTCGCAGATGTCGCCCGTGAACATGTGGACCGAAGCAAATACGGGCAATAACCTGCCCGCCCAGATCGACATCTCGCTCGGGCAGGGGCTCGAATACGAATTCCTCTTCATGGCCAAGGGAGGCGGCAGCGCCAACAAGTCCTTCCTCTACCAGGAGACGAAGTCCATCCTCGATGAGGAGAGGATGCTCAAATTCCTCCGCGAGAAAATTGAGAGCATCGGAACGGCCGCCTGCCCTCCGTACCACCTCGCGGTCGTCATCGGCGGAACGTCGGCCGAGTTCGCTCTGAAGACGGCGAAGCTCGCCTCCGCCCACTACCTCGACACCCTTCCCACCGAAGGTGGGAATGCGGGAAACGGTTACCGCGACCAGGACTTCGAACAGAAGGTGTTTGACCTCACGACGAAGATCGGGTTTGGAGCCCAGTTCGGCGGCAAGTACTTCTGCCACGACGTGCGGGTCGTGCGGCTGCCCCGGCACGGCGGTTCCCTACCCGTCGCCATCGCGGTGTCGTGTTCAGCCGACCGCCAGGTGCTCGGCAAGATCACCCCGGAGGGAGTGTTCCTTGAGGAGCTTGAACGCGACCCCGCACGCTTTATTCCGAGCGTCGGGCTGGAAGAGATAACGGATGCCTCGGCATCCGTCACCATCGACCTCACCCGTCCCATGAATGAGATTCGCGATCAACTGAGCGCGTGCACCGTGAGTACGCGTCTCTCCCTCAACGGCCCCCTGATCGTGGCCCGAGACATTGCCCACGCGGAGATTCGCGCGCGGATTGCGCGCGGCGAGGGGATTCCGGCCTACTTCGCGGAGCATCCAGTCTATTACGCCGGTCCAGCGAAGACACCGGAGGGATTGCCGTCCGGGTCCTTCGGACCCACCACCGCGGGCCGCATGGACGGGTATGTTGAGGAGTTTCAGGCACTCGGCGCCTCTCTCGTCATGCTCGCCAAGGGCAACAGATCGGCGGCCGTCACTGCCTCGTGTGCCCGACACGGCGGCTTCTACCTCGGCTCGGTGGGCGGGCCGGCGGCACGGCTGGCGCAGGACTGCATCCGTTCCGTCGAGGTGATCGACTATCCCGAGCTGGGCATGGAAGCGGTCTTCCGCATCGACGTCGAGAACTTTCCCGCGTTCCTCATCGTTGACGACAAGGGAAACGATTTCTTCAAGAAAGATGACCGACCCGTCATCGGACTCGGGCCCACCAGGCTCGCCGACTAATCCCGCACATCCTGAAAGGCGCATCATGACGAACTCAACTCTTTCGCACCTCCTCGCGGCCCACGCTGTCGGCACCCAACCGGTGTCCGCCGAGCTCGCTGGCTGGATGCGGCTGCTCCTTCTGGACTACCTCGCGGTGACGGGCGGCGGGTACAACCGTGAATCCGCGGTTGCGGCGCGAGAGTTCGCTCAGATCTCCCCTGAAAAAACCGCGTTCTTCCCGGCAGCCCTCTATGGCGGGAACGGGCTCGCCGCCGAGGGCTTCATGAGCATTGAGGATGCGGCTCTTGTCAACGGCATCACGGCGCACGGGCTTGAATTGGATGACACCTTTGAGGAATCGTCCCTGCACCCGGGAGTGGTCATCTTTCCGACCGTACTGGCGATGGCTGGTGGGGAGGGCACCACGGTAGCTCAGGCGCTGCGGGCGGCCATTGTGGGTTACGACGTCATGTGTTCGGTCGGTGTTCTGCTCGGTGCCGGTGAAAGCTATGGTCGGGGTTTTCACCCGACGGGAGTCGTCGGAGCCCTCGGGTCCGCCGCCGCCGCCGCATCCGTTCTCGGCCTGACTGTGAGCGAAGCGACTCACGCGCTTGGTCTGGCAGCCAACATGGCGTCGGGGTCACTGGAATTCCTCTCCGATGGTTCGTGGACGAAACGACTGAACGCCGGCAACGCGGCCGCGACGGGAATTCGCGCAGCCAAACTTGCGGCCGCCGGTTTCACGGCCCCCGGCACATCGATCGAGGGGCGCGACGGATTCCTGCGACAGTATGGGGCCGGCGTGGTGGAAGGTCGCGAGCTGATTCTGGAATTCGGACGCAGCGCCCTCGACACATCGATCAAGTTCTATCCGTGCTGCCGGTACATGCATGGAAGCATCGATCTGTTGCGGGACATTCATGTCGAGTACCCGCAGCTTGCCGTCGCCGACGTCGCACGCATCAATGTGGGCGTCATCCAGGCCGGCGCCGCTCTGGTGTCAGAACCTGCGGCTCGCAAACTGGTGGTCACGAGCCCCGTCGACGCCCAGTTCAACATGCCGTTCGGCGCGGCGGTTGCCTTGGCGACCGGAGAGGCAGTTGTCGACCAGTTTGATGATGCACCCGCCGTCGCGTCCCACCTGCACGAGTGGATGGAGAAAGTGCAGTGCTACTCCAGCGACCGACTTGAGTCAGCATTCCCTGCGCAGTGGCAGGCGGAGGTCAGCGTGCTCCTGGTAGATGGCACGATCATCGAACGGCAGGAAGACTCCTTCCGCGGTGCTCCTGGTGACCGCGCCGAGTGGGCCGACATCGTGTCGAAGGCCGAAGGGCTGGTGGGAGCCCCAATTGCGCGAGCCCTTGCCGACATGGTCCAGGGGCTGGAAGACGACGACGTGATTGCGGAACGTACCTCATTCCCTGTCGCCCTCCCCCAGCACTAACATGACGGTGGCAGCAGGGCACAGAGGGAAACCCGCCGTTCTGCTCGCGGTAGGAACGACAATCGTCGGGGGGCTCCCGGTCTTCCTGCTCGGGGCCCTCTTCGTACAGATTCAACGCGACACTCCGGCGCCCGGGTGGGTTCTGGGCTCGGCTGTGGCGAGTTACTGGGGTGCAGCCGCGTTCACCTCGCTGGGCGCGGGCCGGCTCGTGTCCCTGGTCGGGATTCGGTCCGCAACGCTTCTGGGCGTGGGTTTCGGTGTCCTGAGCCTGATCGGAAGCGCAATCTTCGTTCCCCTCTGGCCATGGTTACTCGTCTGGGCAGCCGTCGGCGGCATGTCAAACGGAGTGAGCCACCCGGCCGCGAACCAATTGATCAACCTGCGCGTTTCCGAGGGCCGACTGGCGACCGCCTTTGGTCTCAAACAGTCGGCGATTCCCTTCGCGGCGTTTCTCGCCGGGCTCGCGGTGCCGACCCTGGCACTGACCCTCGGGTGGCACTGGGGCTTCGGTCTGGCCAGCACCTTCGCCGTGCTGGTCGGGATTGCGTTCTGGTTCTACGGACCGGGCCCCGAGCGGATGCGCACATCGCTCAGCAGGATTCACGTGCCGTTAAGTGCGCCGCTTCTGCGCTACCTGCTGCTCATGACCAGCATCACGACCCTGTCTGCGGCAGCGACCGGTGCCGTAACGGCCTATGCCGTCGTTACCGGGATCGAGCGTGGGCTCGATCTGGGCTCGGCCGGGATTCTGCTGAGCGTCGGCGGGCTGTTGAGCGTACTCACCCGAGTCATCTTTGGCCGCCTGGCTGATCGGGGCGGCACCGGATTCGCCCTCGTGACCACGGCCGGCATGATGGCGATCGGTGGCTGCGGGATACTTCTCCTGGCCCTCGACACTCCTTGGAGTTTTGTCGTCGGAATGCTTCTCGCCCTCGGTATCGGTTGGGGCTGGCCCGGCCTCACCCACTTCGTGATTTCCCGAGTCTCCGGACCAGCAACACCCAGCGCGACAGGCATCGTGCAGATTGGCACCTATATTGGCAGCGGCGCGGGGCCACTCCTGTTCGGCCTGCTGTTCACTGTCGTTGATGAAACGCCCCTCTGGATCACCGTGGGCGTGACGCAGCTGGTCGCAGCCGGCATCGCCTGCGTGCTTGTGAGAAAGGCGCCCCCACCCAAACACTTGTGACGGTCCGTGAAGAATGTAAATCCTAGACACCGCAGCCGGATGCTCCCGACAAGCGAAACGACAGCCCATCCCACTAGAGTGAGGGTTACCTAACTAACCTCGCTAGGAGACCTCAGTGGCTGTTATTCCGTTCTCGCAGGCCCTTCGTGAGCGCACCTGGTCAAGCCACGGCGACAGCGAGGGTGCCGACTTCATGAAAGATCTGATGACGGGCAAGGGCCGCCGCGACGACTACATCGCACTGGTCGCTCAGCATTACTTCATCTACGAAGCCATTGAGGCTGCAGCCGACCACTTTGCGGCCGACCCCGTTACTGCTCCGTTCATTACGTCGCAGCTGACTCGCCTGCCCGCGATTGAGGCAGACCTCGAATTTCTGATTGGTGCCGACTGGCGCGACCAAATCACTCCCCTGCCGACCGCTGCCGCTTACGCGGCTCGCGTACGCGAGATTGCCGCCCAAGACTGGGCTGGCGGGTTCATCGCCCACCACTACACCCGCTACCTCGGCGACCTCTCGGGCGGGCAGGTCATCCGCACCCTCATGCAGCGCCAGTTCGGTTTCGAAACCAACGGTGTTGGCTTCTACCTGTTCGACCAGATTGCGAGGCCCAAAGAGTTCAAGAACACCTACCGCGAACAACTCGATGCTGTGCAGTGGGATGACGCCGAACGCGAGCGCGTCATCGACGAAGTTTTGGCCGCCTACAGGTTCAACACTGACCTGTTCGTCGACCTTTCGCGCGCTAAGGCTGCCGCCTAACCAGCCGAGCCGCCGCAAAGCTAGCCGGCTTCAACCTGGGCGCGTAACGAATCGAGGGTCTCCAGGATCGCAACCGACACATCGAGAGGATGCTCGGGCGCCTCGGTTCGGCCATCCGCAATGTGTTGGGCAATCGCCGTCGTCTGAAATGCGAGCCCCTCGCGGCCGCGCAGCCCAGTGCCATCCGTGAACTCGGTGCGCTCCTCGTCGCTCACAAACGCAAACCCATTCGGCGCGTAGAAGGGAGTGCGCACCTCGACGCGACCACGGGTGCCGTGGAGGTGTCGGCACGCATCGTCGTGTGCAACACAGCTTGGGCTCCGCCGGCGTGCCCGAGGATCATCGCCGCCTGGCCATCAACGCCGCTGTCGAGCATCCGCCCCGTCGCCACAGCTGAGGTGGGTGCGCCGAGCGCAAAGCGGGAGAACCACACCGGATAGATGCCGATGTCTCGCAGCGCGCCCCCGCCCATTGCCGGGTCGAACACGGGTTGTCCGCTCGGCGTGCCAAAGTTTGCGCCAAAGTCAGCGGTGACAATCGAGAGGTCGCCGAGCTCACCCTCAGCGATGAGCTGGGCAATCACTGTGGTCTGCGGCATCCACTCCCAGCGGTTTTTCGATCAGCACATGCTTGCCTGCCGCGATTGCGAGCAATGCCAGCGGTCGGTGAAACACATTCGGCGCCGCCACATAAACAATGTCGACTTCGGGGTCTGCGACCAGTTGTTCATAACTGCTGTAGCTGCGCTCGATGCCGTTCTTCTGCGCAAACTCGGCAGCGCGCTCGGCCGAACGGGACGCCACGGCGACCACCCGCTGATCGGTGTTCGCGTGCATCGTTGCCACCCAGTCGGTGGCGATCGCTCCGGGTGCGAGCACGCCCCAACGCAGCGTCGGGCCGCCGCGAAGCGGTACAGCGGTCGGTTCAGGCAGAATCACGACAGTTCCCCTCCCGTGTAGATCGAGTCAGCACCGCGGGCGGATATGACTCATGGTTTCACCATATATCGCACGTCAAGTGGTCTACAACGAGCATCACGCTACGATATCGGAGTGGTCTAGGGCGACTCGAGCTCAGTCCCGTCTTCTGGCTAAAATTGTGGATATTGGGGCACTCCGTGGGGCATACATGTCAGTGGGCAGTGCCATGATTGGTCTAACCGGATCTTTGCGGCATGCTCGTAACTGGGCTCTAATGTGAAGGTGACAGTCGTCGTGGAGTCAATCAGAAACACACTGAGAGCGCGCCTTCGAGAGTTGGTCGCGTCGACAGAGGTAGGAAAGAGCCTGCCCAGTGAGCGTGACTTGAGCGCGCAGTGGGGTGTCGCCCGAATGACGATCCGCCGCGCCGTCGATGCTCTCGTCGCCGAAGGCGTCGTTGAACGCCGTCATGGCTCCGGAACCTATGTAACCCCTCAGCCTTTCGTTCGCCTGCTCGGAATCACCTCCTTCTCTCAAGACATGCGAGACCGCGGACTCGAACCAAGCGCCCGACTACTCGCCTACCGCGTCGCGGCCTCGGACTCCGCGATCGCATCACAATTGCAGATCACGCCTGGCGACCCTGTGGTCAGCTTTACCCGCTTGCGCTTAGGTAGCGGCGAAGCGATGGCTGTCGAAACTGTCTGGATTCCGCAGGCGCTTGTTCCCGGTCTCAACGGAGGTGACCTCGGAGGCTCGCTCTGCGAACTTCTCAGCACGCGCTACCGCATCGTCCCCGGCGCTGCCAATGTTTCCATCGAGCCGGTTCTCGCCGACCAGCGGGTGCGTGAGCTCTTGACTATCACCGAAGATCAAGCCTGCCTGCGCCTTCGCAGGATCGACTCCGATTCGCGGGGCAACATCATCATGGTTGCCAATTGTTTCTACCGCGGCGACAAGTACCAACTCACCGCCCAGGTTTCAAGTGGGGCGTTCACTCCCGAACAGGCAAGGAACAGCTGACGCCTACCGTTATCGGTGTCGATGGTGGCCAATCGGGCATCCGGCTCACGGGATGATAGAAGGGTTCTACAGCCCTCTTTGGAATCCAAGAGGTCTGAATATATGCACTATCCGCCACCCGGAGGCAGTCCGGTGCCAGCGCGCTAAACCGCCGGTCAACGAGGTCACCAGGCTGCTCACTGCGTGAATCTGGACCGCGGGGTGGTGGCTCGTTAGACTGCAGCCCATGGCGGGCAACACTGCAGAACCAGGAGCTTCGGTCATCGCGCGCACCGCGACACTACTGAGTGTCTTCGATGGCGAGCATTCTCGCCTGACATTGAGCGAAGTATCCGCTCGCTCGGGTCTGTCAATGACCACGACACACCGGATGCTAGGGGAGCTGACCGCAGCGAACTTACTGTCACGGGGAGCGGACGATCGATACTCAATCGGACGGGCACTGTGGGAACTGGGCGAGGTTTCACCACTGAGTCTTTACCTGCGGGAGACGGCCCTTCCCTACCTGCTCACACTGTATGAGGCGACCGCGGAGAACGTGCATTTAGCCATCCTGGATGGGATCGAAGCACTCTATGTCGCCCGAGTGGTGGGACCACATTCGGTACCAACGATCAGCCGGATGGGGGGACGCCTGCCGTTGCACACCACGGGCGTCGGCAAGGTGCTTCTCGCCTGGCAAGATGAAGCTTTTCTCTCCGCATTCTTTTCGCGAGAACTCGAAAGCCCGACCAAATTCTCGATTACCTCAGAGCCAATGCTGCGCGCTCAACTCGCAGAGGTCAGGCGCTCTGGTGTTAGCCGGACGCGCCAAGAGATGACCCTCGGCAATACTTCCATTGCGGTGCCTGTACTGGGCCACTCTGGTCTACTGGCCGCCGTGGGCCTCGTCACTCACACCGTAAAAGCGGAAACACCGTGGCTGGTTCCGGTACTGCAAAATGCCGCGTCAGCAATGTCAGCGAGCCTGCTCGAGCTGATGGACCGCGAGGGAACCGAGTCGCTGGGTTAGTTTCTGCTGAGTGGAACTGTGTCGTTGTTTACCAACCTCACGGATGCCACGCTCTATCGGGCACACGGACGATGAGCGCCCGTGACGAAGGGCAACATGACACTCAGTGACCAGCAGCAGATCTCAAGCGAGATCAGCGCGAGGCGAGAACAATACGAGATGGATCGTGCGTGCGGCACCGCAGCCAACAACCGCACGACGCTTGACTATTCGCCGTACCGCAGCAGCATCCTGCGGCACCCCACGAAAGACCTACACCATGCAGACCCTGAGACCATCGAACTCGTATCGCCAGCCTTTGGACACAACGACGTTGCGCAGATCGAATCCGACCTCACCCTGCAGCACACCGGGGAGCCACTCGGTGAGCGCATCCTCGTCTCCGGGCGCGTACTTGACGGCGAGGGGCGCCCGGTGCGCAACCAGCTCGTCGAAGTGTGGCAAGCGAACGCGGCGGGACGGTACATCCACAAGCGGGACCAGCATCCGGCACCCATCGATCCAAACTTCACCGGAACCGGTCGCACCATCACTGACAACGACGGCAACTACCGCTTCGTCACCATCAAACCGGGCGCATACCCGTGGAAGAACCACACCAATGCCTGGCGGCCGGCACACATCCATTTCTCACTATTCGGCAATGCGTTTACGCAGAGGATTATCACCCAGATGTACTTTCCGGGCGACCCGCTGTTCCCTCTCGACCCGATCTACAATTCAATCATCGACCAGGACGCACGCGACCGCCTCGTCGCCGATTACAACCACGACCTCACCTCACCGGAGTGGTCGCTCGGGTACCGCTGGGATATCGTGCTGACTGGTCCGCAACAAACCTGGTTCGAGACAGAAGGAGGCGACGCATGAGCCTCCTCCCAACCCCGGGCCAGACCGTTGGGCCGTTCTTCGGTTACGCGCTTCCCTACGAGGGAGGCGAGACCCTCGTTCCACCGCACCAGCCTCACTCCGTGCGGCTGGAAGGTGTCGTGTATGACGGAGCCGGCGTTCCCGTGCCGGATGCTCTCATCGAAATCTGGCAGGCCGACCATACCGGTAGCATTCCGACCGCACGCGGGTCACTCTCCCGTGACGGCTACGCCTTCACCGGTTTCGGACGATCGGCGACCACGCGCGACGGTGTTTATTCCTTCACCACGGTTGAGCCGGGCCCAGTCAACGGCACGGCACCGTTCTTCGCTGTCGTCGTCTTCGCGCGCGGGCTACTCGACAAGCTGCACAGCAGAATCTACCTACCCCAAAACGACGACGCGCTCGAACGCGACGCACTACTCTCTGCGCTGCCTTCCGAGCGTCGGGCTACCCTAATAGCGACACGTCAAAGCGACGGGTCGCTACACCACGACATTCACCTGCAGGGTGACAAGGAGACAGTCTTCATTGACTTCGGATAACTCCAACGCGGCAGATCACGGTCTGCTCGCGCCGTACTGGGCCGGCACACCAGTGGCGACAGCGACAGGAGACGACGCGGTGCTGCGTGCGATCCTCGACGTGGAGGTCGCATTGGCCACCGCCCAGACCCGTCTGGGCTTGATTCCGGATGCCGCTGCCGTAGCCATCCGGAACACGGCAGCCGGGCTTGAACTCGACCCCGCCCAACTGGCCGTAGCCTCCCGCTCGAGCGGCGGCAACCCGATCATCCCGCTGCTGGCTGAACTACGGTCGGCGGTCGGTCCCGACGCTTCCGACTATGTGCACCTCGGGGCCACCAGCCAGGACATTTTGGACACCGCACTGATGCTGGTGGCCAAGCGCAGCATCCACTCACTGGTCAGCGACCTCGACTCCGCGATCGCCGCCCTCGCCGCGTTGGCCGACGCTCATCGCACCACGGCAATCGCGGGTCGCACGCTGACCCAGCACAGCGTGCCGACGACCTTCGGACTCAAAGCGGCCGGCTGGCTGGTCGGGGTGGCCGACGCCCGCAGTTTCCTCGCGGCGGTTGCAGAGGCCTTGCCTGCTCAGCTCGGTGGAGCGGCAGGAACGCTCTCCTCGTTCACACAGCTTCTTCCTGGCCACGAACTTGAGCTGGTTGACGCATTCGCTGACGAGCTCGGCCTAAAGCCAGCGCCGCTGCCCTGGCACACCATGCGGACGCCGGTCACCAGGTTGGCGGATGCACTCGCCGGCGCAGGCACTGTGCTTGGCAAGATTGGCGCCGACGTGGCCCTGCTTTCGCGCACGGAAATAGCCGAGCTGAGCGAGGTATCCGGTGGCGGGTCGTCAGCCATGCCCCAGAAGAAGAACCCGGTACTCAGCGTGCTGATCCAGGCGGCTTCCCGCCAGACTCCCGGGCTCGCCGCCGAACTTCACCGCAGCGCCATCGCCGTCGACGAGCGCCCCGACGGCGCCTGGCACACTGAATGGCAAGTGCTGCGCAGTCTGCTGCGGGCGGCCGGTGGTGCGGCATCGCTCACCGCTGAGCTGTTGACCGGGCTCCGCGTCGACACCGAACGGATGCGCCAGAATTTGCGGCTGACCGGGCCACTCATCGTGAGCGAGCGGGTCATGCTCGTCGTGGGTCCGGTGCTCGGCAAGGACAAAGTGCGACAGCTTATCGCCGCCGCCGCGTCCGACCCGTCAAGCCTGCGAGAAACGTTGGCACGAGAACTCCCTGGCTGGTCAGACGCACAGCTTAACGACCTCCTCAGACCGGAGTGCTACCTCGGGCTGAGTGACGACCTCATCGACCGGGCCCTGGCTCACGTAAAGGCAAACGGATGACCGCCCCCGTGATCCGCGCGACTAGGGGCGGCACCGCCGGCGCTCCGCTGATCGTGCTCGGACCGTCGCTAGGCACGTCGTCGCTGGTCTGGGAAGACGCCGCCGAACTGCTCGGCTCACGGTTCAGCCTGCTGTCCTGGGACCTTCCCGGGCATGGCATCTCGGCGCCAGCATGCTCGAGCTTCAGCGTGGCGGAGCTGGCGGATGCCGTGCTCAATCTCGTTGACGAACCCACGTTCCACTACGCTGGTGTCTCACTCGGCGGTGCCGTCGGACTGGAACTGGCACTACGCCATCCGGATCGTCTCGACCACGTCGCGATGATCTGCTCACTCGCCAGATTTGGAGAGGCCTCCTTGTGGGAGGAACGCGCCGCCCTCGTGAGGGCGCAGTCGACCTCGGCGCTGGTGGGAGCATCCGCCGGCCGCTGGTTCTCGCCCGGGTCGATTGCGCGGTTACCAAAGATTACCGGCCAGCTATTGCATACCCTCGCCGACGCCGACGACGAAAGCTACGCACTGTGCTGTGAGGCGCTGGCAGCGTACGACCTACGAGGCGAGCTCGGCGACTTGACTCGGCCTCTACTGGCGATTTCCGGGCACGACGACCCGGTTGCGCCACCCAACGCGATGGCTGAACTTGCTGCGGCTACCCCTCACGGGCGGGCAGCCGACGTCTCGGATGCGGGGCACCTCGCCAGCGCGGAACAACCCGCAGTAATAGCGGAACTGCTCAAGAACTTCTTTGGAAAGGACGGCTGATGACCAGCGACGACCAGCGACGCGACCAGGGGATGGGGGTGCGACGCGAGGTGCTCGGAGACGAGCATGTCGACCGTGCGAACGCGAGCGTTACCGAGGTAACGCGCGACTTCCAAGACTTCATTACGCGCTACGCCTGGGGCGATATCTGGTCGCGCCCCGGGCTGGACCGGCGACTGCGCAGCACCGTCACCATCACCGCGCTCATCGCGCACGGCCACTGGGAAGAACTCGCCATGCACCTGCGGGCCGCACTGCGCAACGGGCTCACGCAGGAGGAGGTGTCCGAGATTATTCTTCAGTCCGCGGTGTATTGCGGGGTGCCGGCAGCAAACTCGGCGTTCCACGTAGCGCAGCAAGTTTTTGGGGGAGATACCGAAGGCTGATAGCGCTTGTCGACTCTGATGAGGCGCTACGCTCGCTGAAATTGTCGAAGCGCCTTGCACGAAGAGTCGTGAAGCCGCTCCCCCAAGCTCAGGGAGCGCCGGGGTCAGTGCGGGTGCGTTAGGAACGGCAGCCCAGTGTACATTTCAGCCAGGTACGCCATGCCACGTGGCGACTCGCACAGCTGGCTCAGCTGCCCCAACTGCACGCGGTAGTCGTAGTCCACGTTCTCGGGATGCCCGGAATCCGTCGACTCAGTGAAACGGTGCAGCATACGAGTCATCCAGGCGGAGAAATACTGGATCTGCCAGACGCGCTGCAATGAGCGAGGCGAATACTCGTCGAGACCGGATGCGTCGCCGTTCCGGTACCAGGCAACCAATCCATCGTGCAGGTAACTCGCATCTGCGATCGCCAAGTTTAGCCCCTTGGCCCCGGTCGGCGGAACGATGTGCGCAGAGTCGCCAACCAGGAAAAGCTTGCCGAAGCGCATCGGATCACTTACAAAACTGCGCATCGGGGTGATGCTCTTGTCAAAGATCTCCCCGCGTTCCAGCGTCCATCCCGGGGTGCCGAGGCGCAGGTCCAGTTCATCCCAAATGCGATCATCCGACCAGTTAGTGATGTCGTCGTGAGGGTCAACCTGCAAGTAGAGACGGCTGACCGTCTCCGACCTCATGCTGTGCATGGCGAAGCCGCGCTCGTGCAGCGAATAGATGAGCTCATCTGTTGACGGCTGCACGTGGGCGAGGATGCCCAGCCAGCCGAATGGGTACTCGCGCTGATAGGTCTTCTTCTGCGCAGGCGGAACACTGGGCCGGCACACCCCGTGCGCTCCATCCGCCCCCGCCACGAAGTCGGCGGTCAACTCAAACTCCTCGCCGTCTTGGGTGAAGCGCACCGTCGCTGGGCCGTGGGCCACATTGTCGATTTCGATGTCGGACACGCTGTATCGGGCCGGGGTGCCCGCTTCGTCGTGTGCGTCAATGAGGTCCTTCACGACCTCTTGTTGGCCGTAGACCCAGACCGAACGCCCGACCAGCTCGCGGAACGAGATGTGGTGGCGGTCTCCGTTGTACTGCAGGTAGACGCCGTCGTGGCGCTGGCCCTCTTGATGCAGCCGTTCACCCAGACCGACCTCAGTAAGCAGGTTGACGGCATCCTGTTCCAGCACGCCTGCGCGCACACGCTGGATGGTGTAGTCGCGGTCTCTCAGCTCGAGCACGACACTCTCGATGCCAGATCGTCGCAGCAGGTGGGAGAGCAGCAGCCCGGCGGGGCCTCCGCCGATGATTGCTATCTGGGTACTGATACTGGTGCACGTGGCCACGTTGCCATCCTTCCCGTTCACGGGCTTTGCTGGGTTGATATTTCCCCATGGTACGTCCATCATTAGAACACAAGTTCGTTGTGCGCACAGAATTGCTTTGGTGATGGGAGTTTTATGTCCACCAGTTTCATCTACGACGCCGTACGGACGCCCTTCGGACGATACGGAAAGTCCCTCGCGGGCACCCGGCCTGACGACCTAGCTGCCGGGGTACTCAGCGAACTGGTGGCGCGGCATCCGAATTTCGATCCGTCGACCATCGACGATGTGCTCCTCGGCGACGCCAACGCTGCTGGTGAGGACAATCGCAACGTCGCCAGGATGGCCGCCATCCTGGCCGGATTCCCCACCTCCGTCCCGGGCGCCACGCTGAACCGGCTTTGCGGTTCCAGCTTGGAAGCCGTGATCCAGGCAAGTCGCGCCATAGAAACAGGTGACGCCGACGTCATGATCGCCGGCGGTGTCGAGTCAATGAGTCGCGCGCCCTGGGTGATGCTCAAGTCGTCGCGCCCCTACCCAAGCGCGCACGAAACTATGCACTCCACTACCCTCGGTTGGCGCATGGTGAACCCGAAGATGCCCGAACAATGGAGCGTGTCTCTCGGTGAAACCGCCGAGATCCTCGCGGAACGCTATGGAATTGGCCGAGAGCAACAAGACGAGTTCGCCCTCCTCAGCCACCGCAACGCCTCAGCCGCCTGGGACGACGGCATCTACGACCGAGAAGTCGTGCCAGTCGCGGGAGTCGACTTGGCCAGGGATGAGGGGATCAGGGCAGACGCTTCGCTAGAATCGCTCGGTGCCCTGAAACCCGCGTTCAGGCCCGACGGATCGGTCACCGCCGGTAACTCCTCACCGCTCAACGACGGTGCCGGCGCGATCCTGATCGGTTCTGAGAACGCACCCATCGACGCGGAGCCTCTGGCACGCATCGTCTCTCGAGGCGTGCACGCGGTCGACCCCAACATCTTCGGCATTGCGCCGGTCGAAGCAGCCAACAAAGCACTCGCCCGGGCAGGTAAGACCTGGGCGGATGTTGACGTGGTTGAGCTGAATGAGGCGTTCGCCTCGCAGAGCCTCGCCTGCCTGCAGCTGTGGCCAGAGCTCGACCCGGCGAAGGTGAATATCCATGGTGGCGCGATCGCTATCGGCCACCCGCTCGGGGCCTCCGGCTCTCGAATTGTCGGCCACGTCGCGCACGAACTCGCCCGGCGCGGCGGCGGCGTGGGCGTTGCGGCGATCTGCATCGGTGTCGGCCTCGGTCTCGCGATTGTGCTTGAACGGTGAGCGCGAGCCTAGACGCGGCGGAGACACCAGAAGGGGATGATAGAGGGATGGGGAACGCTGCGGAATCGACGGAACAAGCAGACTCGGCGCGCGACCCGAGCGGGCAGTATGTGCAGTCGCTGGCACGCGGGCTCAGCGTCATCCGCGCCTTCGACGGCGACCACCCGGTGATGACGCTCAGTGACATCGCTAGACGCACCGGGCTTACTCGCGCGACCAGTCGTCGGTTTCTACTCACCCTGGTCGAACTCGGCTACGTAAAGACGGATGGCAGGATGTTCAGCCTCACCGCCCGCGTACTGGAACTGGGTTTCAGCTACCTCTCAGCACTTTCGCTACCGGAGATTGCCCAGCCGCACCTCGAGCACCTGGCCGCGAGCATCCACGAATCCACCTCGGCGTCAGTGCTCGACGGCACGGACATCGTCTATGTCGCACGCGTACCCACGCGGCGCATCATGACGGTGCGAATCAACATCGGTACCCGCTTCCCTGCATTCGCTACCTCGATGGGCCGGGTGCTGCTGGCGTCATTCAACGCGGACGAGCTCGACTCGCACTTGAGTGGCATTGACTTCACCGGCCTCACTTCTCACACGATCAAGTCCCGGGAAGCGCTGGTAGCAGAGCTCGCGCGGGTTCGCGAGCAGGGCTGGGCGATGGTTGACCAGGAGCTTGAGGACGGTTTGCGCTCGATCGCCGCCCCGATCTGGCACGGCTCAACCGTGATGGCCGCAATCAACGTGTCAACCACCGCAAACAGCCACTCGGTGGAATCGATTCACGAGAACCTGCTACCTCCACTGAAGCTTGCGGCGGAACGCATCAGCCACGACCTGACCGCCTCCCGTCCGTTCTCGCGTCCCGGAGACAGCGGTTTCAGCCCGACCAGCCACCCGTTGTAGCATCTGGCCTCGTTCCCGTCAGCCCAAGTGCGGATGAGAATCTGCGACTTTAACAAGGTTTCCGGTTTCGTGTTGGACCGACCATTGAACATCAGCTGCGCGCATTCTGGTGCGAATCGGTGGTCGAGCGTCGCGGCGCTCACCCGCACCCTGGCTAGTCCCGAGAACGACACCCAAGCGGAGGCTTCCATATGAGGCAACGTATCGGGCTCCACAGACGTTTCTTCTGAGTCAACGCACATCCTTGACGGAACGGTCGAACCGTTTGTACTGTATAGAGAACACTAGTTCGCATCCCGTACAAATTACGCATGACAAATTCTTGCCACAAAGGAGTGCCAAATGAAGAAATCGCTAATGGCTGGATTCGCAGCCGCGTCCGTCCTCGCACTAGCTGCTTGCAGCAGCGGAAACGTCGATGACGGTGCCGCTGCACCGAGCGCCGGCGAACCAATCGCCATCACCGTCGGAGTTATCCCGATCGTCGACACCGCGCCGCTCTGGCTCGGTGTCGAAAAGGGCTTCTTCTCCGACGAAGGCCTCGATGTGACAGTCCAACCCACGACCGGTGGTGCAGCATCCGTGCCCGGCGTGGTGGGAGGAAGCTACGACTTCGCTTTCGGCAACTACGTCTCGGGCATGGTCGCCAACGACCAAGGGCTCGCGCTGAAGTACGTCGCCAACGGCAACACGACCGCTGGCGACCCCGACTTTGGTGCCGTCATTGTTCCGGCAGATTCCGACATCCAGACCCCGGCCGACCTGTCCGGCAAGATCGTCGCGGTCAACAACTTGCAGAACATCGGTGACACCACGATCCGCACGGTCGTCGACGACGACGGTGGAGATTCCTCGACCATCAAGTTCGTCGAGGTCGCCTTCCCTGACGCGGAAGCCGCCGTGGCCAACGAACAGGTGGATGCGGCGTGGATCCTCGCGCCGTTCCTCAATTCCGCAGTTGCTAACGGTGCACGGGTGATCTCGTACAACTTCTCGGAATTCAACCCGAACCTCGACATCGCCGGCTACTTCACGACGCTGGACACCTTCGAGAACAAGCCAGAACTGGTCGAAGCATTCGCCACAGCGATGAACAAATCGCTCGAGTACTCTGACAGCAACCCGGACGAGGTCAAGCAAATCGTGACCACGTACACCAAGATGACGATGGAGCAGCTGGACGCCATGGTGCTTCCGAAGTTCAACGTCGACTTCAACCGCGAAGCGATGGAGAAGCTTGGGGCAGCCGCGTTCGGCTACGGCACGCTGAGTGCTGAGCCGAACCTCGACGAGCTGCTTCCGTAGCCCGACCGTTTCAGCCGAGTAGAAGTCGAGTACCCAATGACGAGTATGAGCAGCAGGATACGCAATAAACGGGTGGCCAACTCGGCGCTCGGACTGGCGGGTATCCTGCTGTTCCTGCTCATCTGGGAGGCAGTATCTCGTCTGGGCGTGGTGGAGGAGAGATTCCTCCCACCCGCCAGCACAGTGCTGGTCGCGTTCTTCGGCAGCCTCGGCGACCCGGACTTCTACCAGGCTGTTAGCGAAACCATGCTCGCTTGGACGATCGGCCTCGTCCTCTCGATTGTCGCCGCCGTCACACTCGGGCTCATCATCGGTTCGAGCTCTTTCCTCAGTAAGGCTACCTACTCGACCATCGAGTTCCTGCGCCCAATCCCGTCGGTTGCGCTGATCCCCCTCGCCGTATTACTTTTCGGATTCAAGATCGAGTCTTCCCTGCTCCTGATTGTCTACGCATCCTTTTGGCAGGTGCTACTCCAGGTGCTGTACGGGGTGGCGGATGTCGACCCGGTTGCCAATGACACGGCGAAGAGCTATGGGCTCGGCCCCCTCGCGCGGGCACGCTATGTTGTCTGGCCCACTGTGCTCCCGTACCTGATGACCGGCATCCGCCTCGCCTCCGCCGTCGCGCTCATCCTCGCCATCACCGCCGAGTTGATCATCGTCAGCCGCGGGCTCGGCTACCAAATCCGGCTCAGCCAGAGCGGTGGTTCAATTCCCGAAATGTACGCGCTCATACTCGCCACCGGGATGATTGGCGTCATCATCAACCTCGTCATGCGCGTCATCGAGAAGAAGCTGCTGAGTTGGCACTCA
Organism: Rhodoglobus galactosidasius; assembly: GCF_054957775.1. Classification (NCBI taxonomy): domain Bacteria; kingdom Bacillati; phylum Actinomycetota; class Actinomycetes; order Micrococcales; family Microbacteriaceae; genus Rhodoglobus; species Rhodoglobus galactosidasius. Next base: position 146,328 of record NZ_JBQIAV010000006.1, read on the forward strand.
TCGATCCGGCGGGAGGTCGTCGCATGATCCTCCTCAAACGTGCTGGTTATTTCCTCGGCCTGCCAGTTCTGCTCGTCACCATGTGGTGGGCGCTCACCCTTGGAGAGCCGAACTTCTTCGTTCCCACCCCGCAAGTGCTGGCTCAGACCTTCTGGGAAGTGTGGTCGGGCGAGAGATTCGTCACCGACTTCCTCCCCAGCGTCATCCGACTGTTCATCGGCCTGATCGCCACCATCGTTCTAGGGATTGTCGCCGGGATCCTGATCGGCTCCTTCCGCTGGCTACGTAGCCTCACCGAGCCGATGCTCGAGTTCTTCCGCGCCATCCCGCCACCCGTTCTCGTACCGCTGTTCATGCTGCTCATCGGCATCAACGATCAGATGAAGATCCTCGTCATCATCTCTGGTGCCATCTGGCCGGTGCTGCTGAACACGGTCGAAGGTGTGCGAGCCGTCGACGAGGTGCTCACCGACACGAGCAAGACCTACGGCATCAGGGGCATCTCCCGGCTGCGCTATTTGGTGTTGCCTGCAGCTAGCCCGCAGATCATGGCCGGCATCCGCCAGAGTCTGTCGATCGGCTTGATCCTCATGGTCATCTCGGAGATGTTCGGCTCATCGTCGGGTCTCGGCTTCACCATCGTGCTGTTCCAGCGCACATTCGCCATCCCAGAGATGTGGAGCGGCATTGCCGTGCTCGGCCTGATCGGTATCGCACTCTCCCTGATCTCTAAAGCTATCGAGGGCCGGGTGCTGCGTTGGTACCACGGCCTAAAAGAGGTACAACGTGACAGTTGACGACCTGACCAACGACCCCGCACCAGCAAGCAGACCAGGAAACACCATGACCACTCCAATGCTGTCGATCAAGAACCTTAAGAAGACCTATCAGGTGGGCGACGGCGAGATCGAGGCGGTACGCAACATCACCCTCGACATCGCGGAGGGCGAGCTCATCTGCATTGTCGGTCCGTCCGGGGCAGGCAAGACGACGCTGCTCAAGTGCATCGCGGGATTGCTGACTCCGACCGCTGGCAGCATCGAGTTGGCCGGCACGCCGGTCACTGGGCCACCGAAGGCCATGGCCGTCGTCTTCCAGGAGTACAGCCGCAGCCTTTTCCCGTGGATGACAGTTCGGGCAAACGTCGAGCTTCCGTTGAAGAACGCTGGAGTGTCGAAGGTTGAGCGCGACAAGCTGGTCGGCGACGCCCTCGAGGCGGTCGAGCTCGAGCACATGCCAGACAGCTATCCGTGGCAACTCTCCGGCGGTATGCAGCAACGCGTTGCGATTGCTCGCGCCGTCGCGTACCGGCCCAAGGTATTGCTAATGGATGAGCCATTCGCCGCCGTCGATGCACAAACCCGCGCCGATTTGGAAGACCTGGTCCGTGACATCTGGCACAAGCTAGGCGTCACCATCCTGTTTATCACGCACGACATCGATGAGTCGGTCTACCTGGCGCAGCGCGTGATCATGCTCTCGAACTCGCCCACTGTGGTGCAGGACGACCTGACGATCGATCTCCCCGACCAGCGAGACCAGCTCGAGACTCGTTCGAGCAAGCGCTTCGCGGAGCTTCGCACGCACGTCTACGAGCAGATCCAGATTGCGAAAGCTTCTAAGCCGACCGGGGTCACTGCGATTCAGAAGGTCTCAAAACGATGAAGGTCGGCGAAGCGGTCGGCCGGGCGCTGGCGCAGTGGGGAGTCGACCGCGTGTTCGGCGTTGCCGGCAGTGGCAACTTCGAGGTCACAGTCGCCATGATCGACGCCGGTGCGCAGTATGTTGCAGCGCGCCACGAGGGTGGTGCGACCACGATGGCGGACGGCTATGCCCGTCTATCCAAGAAGGTCACGGTCGCGAGCGTGCACCAGGGCCCCGGTCTGACTAATGCCATGACAGGTCTCGGCGAAGCCGTGAAAGCGCACACCCCGCTGATCATCGTCGCGGGCGAGACTCCGGCGACCATGAAGACTTCCAATTTCTGGTTCGACCAGGCCGCCGCTGCGGAGGCGTTGGGCGCGAAAGCATTCCGCCTCGAATCCCGGGAGACTGCGTTGGCGGATGCCGCACGCGCATTTTCGGTGGCTAGGCAAGGCCAAGCCGTGTTGCTGGGCCTCCCTCTCGATGTGCAGGCCGCCGAATTCGACTGGTCTGGTTCGGCGCCAGCACTCCCGCCTGTGCCCTCGCCGCCCGCACCATCCCGTGACACCGTGGCAGATCTGAGGTCGCGGCTCACCGCGGCGGAGCGTCCGCTGATCGTCGGTGGTCGTGGATCCTTCGCTGCGCACGACGAGCTCGTTCGTCTGGCAACGGCATCCGGGGCCCTTCTGGCAACCACGGCGATGGCTCGCGGCCTGTTCACCGACGATCCCTGGAACGTGGATGTCATCGGCGGGTTCGCGAACGCATCGATGGCTGAGATCATTCAGGGTGCGGACCTAATCGTTGCATTCGGCGCATCGCTGAACCGCTGGACTACTCGCAACGGCGAGTTGGTCGGTGACACACCCGTCGTGCAGGTGGATGTCGATCGCACGGCGTTCGGCCGCCATAGGGGCGTGGAGTCATCCGTCATCGGCGACGCCGCTCTTGTCGCAGGTGCCGTTGCCGACGCGCTCGGCCCGGCACTGCGCATCGGCTACCGCACACCCGAGACGGCCAAAAAACTGGCATCGGGACGACTGTGGCGCGACCAGCCGTTTGAGCCGCGCTCCGCCGAAGGCCGCATCGATCCGCGCATGCTCGCCATCGCGCTCGATGACCTACTGCCTGCCGAACGCATCGTCACCGCGGATGCAGGAAGCCACACCGAGTACACAGCCATGTACCTACAGATTCCGGATGATCGCGGCTATTGCCTGCCGCTGGGGTTTCAGTGCATCGGGCTCGCGCTACCCGCATCTATCGGAGCTGCCGTCGCCCAGCCGGACCGCCTACCGGTCGTCGGAGTCGGTGACGGCGGATTCATGATGAGCTTGGTGGAGCTCGATACGGCCGTGCGCCTCGGCCTGCCGCTCGTCGTGGTCGTCTACAACGACAGCGCATACGGGGCGGAAGTGCACCACTTCGGGCACAGCGGTCAGCCGCTCGACATTGTCGAGTTTCCCGACACCGACATCGCTGCTATCGCCCGCGGTTTCGGCTGCACCGGCATCACTGTACGATCACTCGATGACCTCAGCGGGTTTCGCGAGTGGCTAGACGGTGACCGTTCCACACCGATCGTGATTGACGCGAAGACCATCTCGTTCCCGTCCTGGGTCGACGCGCACGCGTTCGTCGGCGAGCCGAAGTAGCACCAATGATTTCCAAAATCGTTAGCAGCACGGCGGATGCTGTGCAGGACATCGCAGACGGCGCCACCGTAATGATCGGTGGCTTCGGCACGGCCGGGCAGCCAATCGAGCTGATCGAAGCACTACTCGAGCAGGGGGCATCTGACTTGACCATCGTCAACAACAATGCCGGGAACGGCACCACCGGGCTGGCGGCGCTTCTCGCTGCCGGGCGGGTACGCAAGATCATCTGCTCGTTCCCCCGTCAGGTCGACTCACAGGTATTCGACGGACTGTACCGGGCCGGTCAGCTGGAGCTGGAACTGGTGGCACAGGGCACACTGGCCGAGCGCATCCGAGCAGGCGGTGCCGGTATCGCCGCGTTCTTCACGCCGACCGCATTCGGAACCGCGCTGGCCGAGGGGAAGGAGACTCGTCACATTAACGGGCGCGACTATGTTCTCGAAGATGCATTGGTCGCCGACTTTGCGCTCATTAAAGCGCACCAAGGCGATCGCCTCGGCAACCTCGTATACCGCAAGACGGCACGCAACTTCGGGCCAATAATGGCGAGCGCCGCGGCCACCACTATCGCGCAGGTGAGCCAACTCGTCGAGCTCGGTTCCCTCGACCCAGAGGCTGTGGTGACGTCAGGTATCTTCATCAAACGGCTTGTCGGGGTCGGCGGCGCTCTGCCCGCAGTGACGGAAGGACAGTGATGAAGGGGCCATTAGACCGCGACGGGATGGCGAACCGGGTGGCGCAGGATATCCCCGAGGGCGCCTACGTTAACCTCGGAATCGGGCTACCTACTAAGGTGTCAAATTTTTTGCCAGTTGACCGCGAGATCGTTCTGCACACCGAGAACGGGATGCTCGGGATGGGCCCGGTCGCTAGGGCCGACGAGATCGACTACGACTTGATCAACGCGGGCAAGATCCCGGTGACCGAGCTGCCTGGAGCCTCCTATTTTCACCAAGCGGACTCATTCGGGATGATGCGCGGCGGCCACCTCGACATCTGCGTACTCGGGGCATTTCAGGTGTCGACCTCCGGCGATCTGGCCAACTGGCACACTGGCGGAGCGGATGCGATTCCTGCGGTCGGCGGCGCCATGGACCTGGCGATCGGCGCTAAACAGGTATTCGTCATCATGGAGCTGTTTACCCGAGACGGCCAATGCAAGCTGGTGACGGAGTGCACCTATCCGCTAACCGGGATCGGCTGCGTGAACACCGTTTACACCGACTACGCTGTCTTTGACCTCGGGCCGGACGGCATCTACGTACGGGAGCTTTTCGGAGACACCTCGGTCACAGGGCTTGCCGAAATGACCGGACTGCCCCTGCAGCAGCGACCCGGCTAAGCCTCGATCGCCGGGATGGGCTGAGTGCGCGACATGAAACGCACAACGTTGTCGTCAACTATTATGTCGCTCGGTCGCAGCGGACGGCTCAGGTAGAGCCCTTCAAGACTGCTGATACGGCTGAGGGCAACATAGGTCTGGCCCGGGGCGAACGAGCGCGATCCGAGGTCAACGATCGCGCTGTCATAGGTTTTGCCTTGCGATTTGTGAATGGTGACAGCCCAGGCCAACCGCAGCGGAAACTGCGTGAACTCGGCAACCACGTCTTTGCGAAGGGCTTTGGTGCGAGCTGAGTATGAGTACTTGAACTTCTCCCAGATCGCCGGCTTCACTTCGTAGTCGCGACCGTCGACTTCTACCCACACCGTGGAGGCGATCTTGGTTACGGTGCCAACGCTGCCGTTGACCCACCGCTGGGTTCCGCCCTCGTTGGTGTCATTGCGCAGGAACATCACTTGCGCGCCGACCTTCAGGTCGAGCGCATCGTCAGCAGGGTAGGCACGCCCACCAAACTCACCAGAAATTTCTGCTTTGGCCGTGAGCACTTTGCCGGGTAGCCGTGCGAGCTCTGTGGCGTTGATGCGGGTGACTGCGCTGTTTGTTGTTGCGAGGGTAATCGTTCCGTCCGTCGGGGCCTGCCGCGCCCCCACCGCATTGAGCCGCTCAGCGATCTCAGCCGTCACGCCGTTGTGGCGCACGGCGTTCAGCATGAACTTGAATTCGCCTTCATGTTGGCGGTGGATACTCGTCAGCTCATAAATCGTCAGGTCTGTCTGCTCCCACACCAGAGCGTCAAAGAACCACATCGAACGGTAGCGGTCGTCAAAGTAGGCGCGCTCATCCGGATCGCCAGGCACTGGAGCAAGCTGGTATGGATCACCAAAGAGCACCACTTGCACGCCGCCGAACGGTTCGTTCTTGCGCTGGCGAGCCTGGCGAAGACTGCGGTCGATGGCATCGAGGAGGTCGGCGTTGACCATCGAGACCTCGTCGATCACGAGCGTTTCGATGGTGTTGAGCAGTTTGCGCAGTTGCGGGTTTTGCTCGAGCTCGTGGTCAGCGATGACGCCAATGGGCAACCGGAACAGCGAGTGAATCGTCTGGCCGCCAACGTTGAGGGCCGCAACTCCCGTCGGTGCACAAATCACGATCTGCTTTGACGTGTTGTGTGAGAGGTGGTTGAGCAGTGTCGATTTTCCGGTGCCAGCGCGCCCCGTAACAAAGAGGTTGTCGCTCGTCGTCTCGATCGCAGCGAAGACTGCTGCTTGCTCGGGCGACAGGGTGATTTTTGACACGCAATCACCCTAATGCTGCTGATGACGGCTCCCCACCTCCTGCGCCACTTTCGTGGCGTGGCATATCTCTCACCTCAGCGGTTTAGGATGTGTGAATGCGTCGCGAGCTTGTTACCTGGTCTATCGTGCTCGGGCTGATTATCGCCGCCTTCGTGACCACCGTGGTTGTGCTCAATTCCACGATCTACGGTTCTAGTGGCTTCGTCCGCAGTTATCTCGGGGCGCTCGCTCGCCATGACATGGCATCGGCGTTGGATATTGCCGACATCCGCCTTGCAGAAGAACACGGTGCGGCCTCCGATGATGGGTCCGGCGCAACACCCATTGACACCACTGGCGCAGGCTCGATGCTGTTGGCTGGCTCGCACGATCTGTTGCGACCCTCCTCTCTCAGCTCGCTCGAAGACATCGAGATGGTCGAGAAAGAGACCAACGCCAACGGGACCGAGACGGTCACCTTTACTTTTGAGTTGGATGGCCGTTCAGCGCAGTCGACCTTCACTGTTACCCGCGCCGGAACCAACTTTGGCGTCTTCGCCGATTGGGATTTTGTCACCGCGCCGCTCACCATCGTGCGACTCACCGTCCTGAATTCTCAAGAATTTAACGCCAATGGGACCGATTTTGTGTCGTCGCAAGACGCCCCCTCGTCGTACGTCGTACTCACGCCCAGCAGTTTCGATATTACCCACACGTCAACGTTCCTTACGGCAGAACCCATCGTCGTCTCGGCAACAGAGCCGGGCGGCACGGTGCGTGCCAGGCTCGATGTCGTCGCAAATGCGGCGACGATTGCGCAGGTCCAGCGCGAAGTTGATGGTTACCTCGACGAGTGCGCCACCCAGGTGGTCTTGCTTCCAACCGGGTGTCCGTTCGGCCAGCCCATGTCCAACCGCATCGTTACGACCCCCGAGTGGAGCATCGCCGCGTATCCCCCGGTGTCGCTCAGGCCAGGCTCGGAGTCGTCGAGCTGGCTCATGCCCGCCACGGATGCCGTAGCCCATTTGCGCGTCAATGTGCGCTCGATCTTCGATGGCTCGGTTTCGACCTTCGATGAAGATGTCAGTTTTAGCGCAAGCTACCTCGTGAAGATCTTGCCCAATGACGAGTTGCTCATCACTGCGCAGTACCCGAACTAGCTAGCTGCGCTTCGCCAGCATGTCGTTGTAGGCGTCAAGTTCGGCATCCCCGTCGCGTTCGGCTTTGCGATCGTAGCGAACGGAGGCACGGCCGTCGCTGCGCCTCCACATGATGGCGACCGCGATGGCCAGTGAGATCGTAGGAATCTCACCGACGCTCCACGCGATACCACCACCAATGCGCTGATCCTGAAGCGCTGTAACGCCGGTGTCCCAACCCATTGCGCCGTACCAGTCGGCCAGCAGTAACCCGGTGCCTGTCATGAGACCGAGCCCGAAGAAGGCGTGGAACGCCATCGTGGCGAGCAGGATGAGCAACCGGATGGGGAATGCGGGGCGATGCGGCGAGGGGTCGATACCGATCAGCGCCTGCACGAAAAGGTAACCGGAGCCCAAGAAGTGGATGATCATCCACTCGTGGCCAACATGGTCGGTCGTTGCCCAGCGGAACAGCGGCGTGTAGTAGAAGACCCACAGCGAGACGACAAAGATGCCGGCAGCAACAACGGGATGCCCAATTATCGCCATGTAGCGGGAGTGCACGATGAGTAGAATCCATTCGCGCGCGCCACGGCTGCCATCGGTGCGTTTGGCGATGGCTCGCATCGCCAGGGTGACGGGCGCACCGGGTACGAGCAGCACGGGGATCATCATTCCGAGGGTCATGTGCCCGAGCATGTGCATCGAGAACAGATAACCCTCATACACGTTCACTCCACCGTTGGTGATGTAAAACAGCAGCAGCATGCCTAAGACCCAGAACACGGTGCGGTGGATCGGCCAACTGTCGCCGCGCTTATGGAGACGCCAGACGCCTGCGAGGTAGAAGAAGATCGCGAAGGCACAGATCAACACCCAGATGAGATCGAAGCTCCACAGGGTGAACAAATTGCTCACGGACACTGGCGGTGGAAGAGGTGAACCGGTGAGGTAGGCGGCTGGCGAGGAGTCCGGGGTATCCGCCGCCACGACTTCGGGAATGGGTGTGGGGGTTGCTGCCAGTGCGGCTGCTGCGCCTGAAGCGAGCCCCATGAATGCCAGCTCGGCCGAGACGATCCACCAGAACCATCCGCGGCTCTTGGTTTGGCTCGATTCGAGCCGGCGGATCGCGTAGTTGCGATACACGGCACCGAACAGTCCCAACATGATGAGCGCGAAGACTTTGACGAGAACGAGGAGCCCGTAGGGCGTCAGCAGGTTGCTCAGGTTCTCGACGCGAATTTCTGCGCTCACATAGCCGGAGACTGCTACGACAATGAAGCTGATCAGGGCGATTGTCGAATATCGACGCAGCACGAGGGTCAGCCGGTTCTTCGTAAGCTTCGGCTGCGCAATAGCGATCGCGAGGATGCCGCCGAGCCAGACGGCCGCAAACATGAGGTGCAGGAAGATCGCACTCGTAGCGGCATCGTGGTCTGCTGTGCCACCGCTGTGGCCCTGAAGCGCCATAGGAACGAGACCGGCAACAGCCAACACCAGCACGAAGGCGAGCCCAGTCCGGTTGCGCACCGCAAAGCACAGCACCGTCACCGCAGCCCCTATGAGCACCGTGGCAAGCCAGGCTTGGCCCAACTCGGTAACGGTCAGAAAGTTCGCCAGAACGTCGCCGAAGGCGCTTGTGAGGTCAATGGGTTGGTTGCGCACCGCAAGAAACGTGAAAAACCCGGTGAAAGCGGATGCCACAGCCCAGACCGCTGCCCCTGCAGCAGCAAAGTCGAGGGTGAGGGAGAACTCGTCCCGCTTTGGCGACATCGCAAAAATTGCGATCAGGAGTGCGCCAATTGCTGCGGCAAGCCCCAAGTTCACGAACAGCTTAGAGATTGGGAGACCCCAGCGAACGACTGCGCCAGGGTCGAGCAAGATGGGTGCTTCAACTCCGCCACCGAACTGAAGGCCCGCAACAACGGCAACTAATGCAACAACGAGCAGCAGGGCGGGTCCCGCTATCCGGCTGATTCGAAGCACTCCTCAAGAGTACTCGTCGCCAAAGGGAAGGCAGTCCACGAAAAGAAGGCTGACCACCCAGCAGGAGAGCTTGCCGTTAAACAAAACAGGGCGCCATCCCAAAGGATGCCGCCCTGTTTATGAAGCCTAAAAAGGCTGTGGTGCTTAGCCCTTAGCTGCTGCCTTGAGCTTGCTGCCTGCACTGAGCTTTACGCCGTTGCTGGCCTTGATCTGGATTGCTTCGCCGGTTTGCGGGTTGCGTCCGGTACGAGCCTCGCGGAATGTCTGCTCTGCAGCCATCCAACCTGGGATCGAAACCTTAACTCCGTTACCGACCGATTCGGACAGTACAGCGAAGAAAGCGTCTACGACGCCGGATACAGCAGCCTGGCTCTGGCCAGACTGTGCGGCAACCGCCGCTACGAATTCAGTACGGTTTAGCGACTTATCAGCCATGGGTGGTCCTCCTCGGACGTTGAGCAGTTAGTTGTTCCAGAACGTTAGGAAACGTCGGAACCGCTTGGAATCTACCAGCTTGACTTGGTAATTCCGGGCAACTCGCCCCGGTGAGCCATTTCACGGAACCGAACACGGGATACTCCGAACTGCTTGAGGTATCCACGGGGACGTCCATCAATGGCATCGCGACCGCGTACGCGGATCGGCGAAGCATCACGGGGAAGCTTCTGAAGTCCGAGGCGTGCAGCCTCGCGTGACTCGTCAGTTCCTGCTGGATCGACGAGAGCCTTCTTCAGCTCGAGACGACGCTCGGCGTAACGCGCAACGATGACCTTGCGCTGTTCGTTCTTTGCAATCTTGCTCTTCTTAGCCATATTTAGCGCTCCTCGCGGAATTCAACGTGCTTGCGAACCACTGGGTCGTACTTCTTGAGTACGAGGCGGTCGGGGTTGTTGCGACGGTTCTTGCGTGTCACATAGGTGTAGCCCGTTCCAGCAGTTGAACGGAGCTTGATGATTGGACGTACGTCCTGTGCCTTAGCCATTAGATTTTCTCCCCACGTGCAAGGAGGTCCTTGACAACGGATTCGATGCCACGAGCGTCAATTACCTTGATGCCCTTTGCGGACAACTGAAGGGTTACCTTGCGGCGAAGCGACGGTACGTAGTACGTCTTCTTCTGGATGTTCGGATCGAAACGACGCTTCGTGCGACGGTGCGAGTGCGAGATAGCGTGTCCGAAGCCGGGAATGGCGCCGGTCACTTGGCAGGTTGCTGCCATGGTCATACTCCTGTTCTAGTTACCGTAGGAACAAAGCCCTACCCAAGATCACTTGTCGGCACACGCCAACCACTCAATACAAAATTGAATTCAACACAGTGTTAACTTCAACACAGAGTTGACTTCAACACAGGGCGGATGGTGAGTGCGAGAGTGGAAGAAACCACTCGATCAACGGTATATGTTACGTGCTAGAGCACGCCGGGCACAAGCCGAAGACGTCAACGATGTGGTGCGGCTGAGTGAAACCATGCTCAGCCGCAACGTTTTTGGCCCACTGTTCTACGGCATCCGCCTTGATTTCTACAGTTGTTCCACATTCGCGGCAGATCAAGTGGTGGTGGTGCGAGTCGGGCGTGCAGGCACGAAACAGGCTTTCGCCATCTTGTTGCAGTGAGTCGGCGTCACCGGCGCCGGCAAGGTCTGCCAAGGCCCGGTACACGGTGGCAAGACCGATGGAGCTACCCGCGTCGCGCAGCGCACCGTGCAGCGACTGGGCGCTCACGAAGCCCTCTGAATCGGTGAGAGCATCCCGCACGGCTTCTCGCTGCCACGTATTGCGCTTCATAGTTGCCATTCTAACTTTTGCCCAGCGTGCTGGCGGTCGCCAATGCGGCTCCGGATGCTCGGCTCCCGGTGCGGCTGCCGGTGCGGCTGAGACCGCGTCGCGCACCGACCACACGGCACACGAGGTAGATCGCGAACGAGATCGTCGTGATGTACGGACTAATCGGCAACGACCCGCCAATAGCGAGCAGCACGCCTCCCGTTGCCGAGACAAATCCGAAGATCATGCTGAGCACCGGCACCAGACGAGGCGATGAAGAGACGCGCATTGCCGCAGCCGCCGGCGTCACGAGGAGTGCCATGACGAGGAGTGCTCCGATGATCTGCACCGCCACGGCAACCATGAGGCCAAGCAGCACCATGAACCCGAGCGAGAGCATCCGCGACGGAACGCCACGTGCCGCCGCAACTTCAGGATCAATGCTGTCGAAGGTCAGTGGGCGCCATACGACGAACAGTGCCGCCAACACGACGATGCTGATCCCGATGAGCAAGCCAAGCTGAGGGCCATCGACCGAAATGATTTGGCCGGTGAGGAGGCCAAACTTGTTTCCACTGCGTCCGGGGTAGAGCGCCAAGAACATAATGCCCAAACCCATACCAAACGGCATGAGCACGCCAATAATCGAGTTTCGATCGCGAGCCTTCGCCCCGAGCATCCCGATCACAATCGCAGCAATCAGCGAGCCAGCAATCGAGCCAGCAACAACGTTTACACCAAAGAGGAGGGCTGCAGCGGCTCCCGCAAAGGAGAGCTCGCTGATGCCGTGCACGGCAAACGCCATGTCGCGCTGCATCACAAACACGCCAATGAGGCCGCCGGCGATGCCCAACACCGCAGCGGCGATCAGCGAGAAGCGCACCAGGGTGAGCAGCTCGCCATAGTCAGTGAACCCGGCAATCTGGCTCCAGAAATCGTCGAAGGTCATGCGAGCTCCTCCTCGTGGTGATGATCGCCGTGGGGAATGCCCGCAACGATCACTCGACCACCAATACGAACAACCTCGACCGGCGTGCCATACAGCTCGGTGAGCACGTCACTGCGCAGCACCTCATCTGGCGTGCCGATCATGAAGTTTCCGTCAGCCAGGTACAGGATGCGGTCAACCATTCCCAGGACCGGATTCACATCGTGCGTCACAAAAACCACCGCGGTGTTGTGCTCGCGACGGCGCGCATCAATGAGTTCAGAGACCCCACGCTGGTGTTGCAGGTCGAGGCTCAGCAGCGGTTCGTCGCACAACAAGAGCACCGGGTCATCGGCCAGCGACTGCGCGACCCGCAAACGCTGCTGCTCTCCACCCGAGAGCGAACCGATCGGCTGGCTTGCATACTCGGTGGCGCCAACTGAGGCGATCAACTCGTCGACCCGAACCTTGACGCTGCGGGGGAGTGTTGGAACACCGAAACGGTGGCCGTTCACTCCGAGCGTCACCAAGTCGCGGCCACGCAACGGCGTACCAGGCGCGGCAAGTTTCTGCTGCGGAATGTAACCGATGCAGCGATCGCCGCGGCGAGCCGGATGCCCGGCAACCGTGACCGTGCCGGAATCAAGCTTCTGCTGCCCAAGAATTGCCTTCAGCAGGCTCGACTTGCCCGAACCGTTAGACCCGAGCACCGCCACAAACTCGCCAGGAGCAACATCAAGGTTCAGGCCAGACCACAGGGTGCGTGAGCCAAAGCCGAGCGCACCATCGTGGATGCTGAGCACAGGGGTAGCGGTCATGCCGTCACCCCGCTCATTTGGCAAGTGCTGCCGCAAGTGAATCCAGGTTTGACGACATCCATTCGACATAGTTTGAGCCCTCAGGCAACGTCTCCGTGAAAGACACCACGGGAAGCCCTGCCTCGACGGCGGTCAAGCGCACACGCTCGGTCTCTGGACTTGCCGTTTGCTCGTTGTACGCCAGCAGTGCTGCTTGGCCCGACTCGATGAGTTCGAGCACATCCCTGAGTGCGGTCGGCGACACATCGGTGCCCTCTTCGATAGCCTCGGTGAACTCGGCCGGGGTGTCGTTCGTCAGACCGACAGCCTCGAGGAGGTACACGGCGACAACCTCGCTAACGGCAGCAGCACGGTCGTCAGCCGACTCGGCGATCTGATCTGCCTGAGCCCCAAGGTCGTCGAGTTCAGCGAGAAAGGCAGCAAGGTTCGTATCGAATTCGTCGCTCGAGGCCGGGTCGAGCGTGCTCAGCTCGTCGGTGATCTGCTCGGCGATGCGCTCTACCGCTGGGAAGCTGTACCAGACATGTTCGTTGAAGCCCTCCACGTCGTCGGGTAGGCCTGACGCATCAACCGCGTTCACGAGAACAGCCGAGGCGCCGGCAGCTTCGTAGAGTGCCTCTGCGAAGGGGTCGTATCCGCCGCCGTTAAGCACCATCAGGTCGGCGCGGGAGACCGCGAGCTGTTCGCGGGCAGTTGCCTCGTAGCTGTGGGGGTCTTGAGCGATGTTACCGATGATGTTGGTGACGGATACGGCGTCACCGCCGAGGGTCGAGACAAGATTGCCGTACACACTCGTCGAGGCGACGACGTCGATCTTTCCGTCGTCCTCGGGTGGGGTGGTTGCTGAGCAGCCAGCGAGAGTGAGGGCGGAGACCGCGAGCACGGCACCGGTGGTGAGTGTGAGCGATCGGGAGCGGGTGATGCGAGACATCTAGATGTCCTTCTCAGGCCGAAGCCGGTAGTGGTAATGAGATTCGTTATCAGTAGCGTACACGCTAGAGTTTCTCACTGCGAATCGGGCAGGCAACCTGACCTACAGTGCCAAGGCGATCCTGCAACCAGCGACTGTCGACGAACTGCAGAGCCTCGTCGCTGGGTATCCACGCGTGCAGGCACTCGGTACCCGACATTCGTTCACCGATATCGCGGATACCCCGGGCACGTTGATCTCGCTGGCCGGCATTGATCCCGATCTCAGGATCGACCCCACAACGATGACCGTGAGCGTCACCGGCGGAACCCGCTTCGGGGTGCTCATCAACGGGCTGCAATCTCACCGGTTTCGCCCTGCACAACACCGGCTCGCTAGTCACGATAGACCGGTCCAGCGAATATTTATCCGCAATCGCCGTCGGTCTTGGTGCTTTCGGAATCATCACGCGCGTCACCCTCGATATCGAACCGAGCTACCGTGTGCGCCAGGATGTCTACCGCTTCGCACCCTGGGAGACTGTACTCGAACAACTAGACGAGGTCATGGCCAGCGCGTACAGCGTCAGCCTCCTCGCCAACTTCGCCAACCCCACCGTCATGCAAATCTGGCTCAAGACTCGGCTCGACGATGGCGAAGATCCCGAGATAGCTCCCACCCTGTTCGGTGGCGCCTGGTACGACGACTCAGACGAACTCGCACCAGAAAGTGTGAACCAACGCGCCAGCGTGCCCGGCCCCTGGTCCGAACGGATGCCGCACTTCCGTCTTGATCGCGAGCCCTCCAACGGCAGCGATGAACTACAGAGCGAGTACTACGTCAGCCGGAAGCACAGCGTGCAAGCGCTAGAGGTGCTGCGAACTCTGGGCGAGCAGATCTCCCCGCACCTTCTGATCTCGGAAATCCGCACGGCAGCAGCCGATTCACTCTGGCTCAGCCCCGCCTATCAGCAGGACGTCTTGTGCATCGGCTTCACCTGGGCCAAGCGTCCCGCAGACGTAACGGCGCTTATGCACGTGATTGAGGACGCCCTCGCGCCGTTTGCTCCCCGGCAGCACTGGGGAAAACTCTTCCACTACGGCGCGGACGTCATCGCCGAACGCTTCCCCCGGGTCACCGATTTTAAGGAATTGCAAAAACAGTACGACCCGGAGGGGAAGTTCTGGAACCCGTTCCTCGAACGCACTCTCGGCACGCCGTAGGCGCGCTCCGGTGTGCTGAGTCGCCTCAGTCTCGATCCGGCGCGTCGACCTCTTCGTGGTCCTCGTCGGCCTCGTCCGGCGCATCATCCGACACGTTCCACGTTTTGATAATCGCCCAGCCGACCGCCGCAATCGGAACCGACAACACCGCACCAATAATTCCGCCGAGAACCGTTCCTGCGGTCAGAGCCACCAGAATCACCAACGGATGAATGCTGAGCGATTGCGCCATCACGATGGGCTGAAGCAGGTTGCCCTCCAGCTGGTTAACGAGCACCACGATACCCAGAACGATGAGGGCGACAACCCAACCGTTTGTCACTAGGGCAACCAGAGCAGCCAAAATTCCGGCGACAGTTGCGCCAACAAGGGGAATGAACGCTCCAAGGAAGACAATCACGGCCAGAGGGAGGGCTAGCGGCACCTGCAGAATCAGCAGCCCCGTTCCAATTCCGATGGCGTCAACGGCGGCAATGATGGCGGTTCCGCGCACGTACCCGCCAAGGGTCTGCACCGCGGTACTGCCAATGCGGTGACCGCGCTCCCGACGCACGCCGTGCATCGGGCGCAGGAAGAACTCCCAAATCTTGTCACCGTCTTTGAGGAAGAAGAACAGAATCACGACGCCGAGCAGCACACCGGTGACGACCTGTGCTGCGGCAGAAACACCTTGAATGGCACCGAGCCCGAAGGATGCACTGGTGAAGAAATCCAGGGTCGCGTTCCACGCCTCGTCGAGTGCATTTTGGTCAATCGGGAATGGCCCGTCTAGAGCAAACCCCTTGAGCTGCTCAAAGCCGTCCGTCGCCGACGTCGCCAGCTCCGACCACTGGTCGCGCACAGCGAACACAATTGCGGTGACGAGACCGCCGAACACGAGGATGCCGCCAAGGAGCGTCACCCACGTCGAGAGCAGTGGGCCCATGCCGCGTCGGCGCATCCACATCACTAACGGACTTGCTGCGGCAGCGAGGATCAATGCAATCAGGACAGGAATCACGACGAGTTTGAGTTGGGTCAGCCCAAACACGGTCACGGAGACGAGAGTGAGCAGCAGGAGCACCTGCAGTGCTCGAGTTGACCAGGCACCGAGCCGGTCCGTCCACATTGCGCGCAGGCCGACGAGCTCGGGATCAGAGGAGGAACCGGAAGCGGGCGAATCCTTCGACGTAGTCATCTGGCCACATTAGCGCCAGAAAAGAGGAATCGACGGAGAAGGTTGTCCGGCCTTGAGAAACGCGACACCAGCTGAGCGGGAACGACGAGCTCATGGGCGAATACGACCACCGTCGCGCGGCTAGACACTGGCACCGGCGAACATCTTCCTGATGTTAACCTTGCAAACCAACTTGCGTCACGCCAACCGTTGAAGACGTCGCGCGACAGTGGTGATGGTAGTGTCTTGGGTCACGCTGGGGTACGAGATTACACCCCACCCAGAGCCACGAAGTAGTGGATGAAGGGCGAAGGTAGCTGAGATAATGACACACAAAATCGTGGATAGTCGATATAGACAGTACTCTGATGCGCTGCATTCTGCGGTGACGACCGACGAGGTTATCACTGCTTACCTCAAGACGGTGGGCGACGTGATCCCGGCGGCGGCACACGGCGTCTACGAACTAGACACAGCCAGCCTTTCGGTGATCAGTTCCCGGTCCAACCTACGCGGCGACTGGCTCGATAGATACGAAGAGTACGGGCGACAAGATGATCCAGTTCTGCAGTTTGTGCTCAAACAGGGCCGACCTGTTGACTCATCTCGCCTCCACAAAGAGGACGAATGGGAGTCGTCCGGTGCTCGGAAGGCCCTCCGCTTCCGAGGCCTCGCCCACTCTCTAGAAGCGCCAGTAGTCGTTTCCGGGGTCTTCTTCGGAACGATCAACCTTGCCCGCCCCGAAGAATTTCCTGCGTTCTCTTCCGCTGAGCTGCAGACCGCGAGCCTAGTAAGCGAACAGTTGGCAATTGCACTGGAAAGAGCACTGCACTACGAAACAACGGGCCGTCGAGTTTCAACCTTGGAGCGAACACTTGACCGGTTAGGGCAAGCGGTGATCGTCACAAACCTCGAAGGTCAGGTGCTCTACCAAAACCGCACAGCACGCCACGATTGGGGCGTCGAAGTCGATGTCGAAGGCGCACCCCTCCCCGGGGCGACCGCCAACGCAATCTTGACGGCGATGAGTGAGTTCCGCGGTTTGGGCAAAAGAGTCTCTGTCCGTAATTTAGAAGACGAGACGCTGAACCGGCGTGCAGTGATGAAGTCATACCGGCTCTCCGACAGCGAAGATACCGCAGTGTCGCTCATCTTTCCGTATGCTGACGGCCCAGCCGCCAGGCAGCTCCCGGTTTGGGACGTGTTAACTCGCCGCGAACAAGAGATAGCCCAACTCGTCAGCGAGGGACTCACCACCAAGCAGATTTCGGTGCGCGCCTTCATCAGCGAGAACACGACCAAGCAACACTTGAAGCGCATCTTTGTGAAGACTGGCGTGAGCTCGCGCGCAGAACTCATCCAACTGATCTGGACTTCAGGCCACACTGAGATTAAGGACTGACCCACCGAAACACGTTCTCTGTGCTGGCCCACTGAGGTGATCAGCAGAGAGAACGTGCCGGATTCAGAACATCCAGGATTGAGCTGTTCGTTGAAACCCAACCGAGCCTCGTGCGGTTGGTGAGCCCGGGCTACTGTGAGTCCGGGCTCCCGTCACGCGGCGAACAGAATGAGATCAGGCCACACGATAAACGCGGTGATCGCCAACGCGTAAGTTACGAAGTACGGTGTGACCCCCCGGAACGTGTCGATGATCGTGATGTCCGGATCAATACCCGTCACAATGAACGCATTCACCCCGATGGGCGGGGTAACCGCCCCCAGCGTGGTCACGAGCGTCACGATGATGGTCGACCAGACCAGATCGTAACCGAGTGCCGACAGCAGCGGGAAGAACAAGGGGATGCTAATAACCAGGAACCCCAAGCCATCCATGAGCGCCCCACCTAGCAGGTAGATCACGATAACAATCAGGAGAACCACCACGGGTGCTACGGGCAGTGCCTGCACCGAATCCGCGAGCTCAAATGGCATGCGTGTCAGCGTCAAGAATCTGCCAAACACGACCGCACCGACCACAAGCAACACAACGAATGAGCTGATGCGGAGGGTTTCAGTAATTGAACGCCGGAAAGCAGCCCACGTGAGAGAACGCGTCAACACGGCTATGAGCACCGCGCCTGCGGCTCCAACGCCAGCGGCCTCAGTCGGCGTGAACCAACCTACGAACATTCCCACCACTGCGAACAGGAATATCACTACGATTTCCACTGCCCCGCCGAGCGACCGGAACCTTTCGCCCCACGTTGCCTTTGGCCCTGCAGGACCAAGCTCTGGCTTTCGCCAAGCAATAAAGAGAGCTGTCAGCACCAGCAACACACCGATAAGAACACCGGGGAACAGTGCCGCCCGGAACAGTGTGGTGATCGACTGCTCCGACTGCACAGCGATGATGATCAGCGCCGTAGACGGTGGAATCAAAATGCCGAGCGTTCCACCGATCGCGACGGTACCACCAGCGAATTTCTTGTCGTACCCGTAGCGCTTCATTTCCGGGATGGCGATCGCGCCCATGGTCGCAGTCGCCGCGGAGTTCGAACCAGAAACCGCAGAAAAAGCCGCACTGGCTGCAACCGTCGTCGCTGCAACCCCACCTGGCAGGTGGCCGAGCCACTTGTAAGCGGAGTTGAAGAGCTTCGTACTCATCCCCGAGTTGAAGATCACTTGACCCATGAAAATAAACAGTGGGATTACCAACATGCTGTATGACGCAGTCTGCCGGTAAACGTCAGAAGCAATTAGCTGCATGGCCGCGCCTGGCCCAGCGAACAGCACCATTCCGCCCAAACCGACCGATAACAGAGCAAACGAGATCGGCATCCGCAGAAAAATTAGGACAAGCAGGACAACAATGCTGAGCACTGCCAAGGCGATCGGGGTCATCGTTCCTCTTCCTCAGACGTTTTGGTGATCCAGGCCTGAATGATCCGCACGAAATCACGGACGAGAGCAAGCACAACAACGCCGAACCCAAACATGAGGACAAACACCCAGGGCCACGTAGGGGCTTTAAGGAGCTCCGTAGTCGAACCGGTATTGGTCTGCGCCAAACCGTAACCCCACAGTGCATACATGACGACGACAAAGACCACTATCGACAACAGCGTTATTACGGCCTCAACTACGAGTTGAGTCGGTTTGTTGAGGCGTGCGGTGAGAAGGTCGATTGAGACGTGCGCCTTCGCAACCTGTCCATCACCGAAACTCAGCCCCAGAACGACAACGCTGAGTAGCCCCATCAACTCGTACGTTGCGGCGATGGGTGTTCCCATGAGCCGCAAGACGATGCCACTGACCAGCAACACGACAGCTAAGAGGAGCGCAACCCCGGCGACCGCGGCGGAAGTCCGCGCGATCGCCGGGATTACACGAGGGAGGATATCCCTCATCGCGCGGCGTTTTCAGCCGCAAGTTCTCGCATGCGAGCGAGTACGCCTTCAGAATCGAAGTACGAGTCAGCGTTCCTCTTTACCCACTGATCTGCCTGGCCGTCCAAGATCTGATCCCACTCGGCTCGTGCAGCGTCGCCAACCTCAACGACCTCAACACCGTGCTCGTCCTTGGCAAAGTCGATCGCGGCCTGGATGGACTCATCGTGGCCCTGCGAAGCGAAGAGCATCATTTCTTCGCGCAACTCGGCAATGACTGTCTTAACTTTTTCTGGCAGGGCATCAAAGCGGTCTTTATCCATGACGGCAACAAAACTGTTCGACGTTCCAAATGGATAGTCGGTCACAGAGCCGATTGACTCAGCAAGACCGAAGTCCTTCATGACCTCACGTGACGACATGTAGCCCTGGATTACACCGGTGTTCAGTGCTTCCGAAACCTCTGCCATCGACATTCCAATCGGTGCCGCTCCGAGCTCTTCAAGCACCGGCACGTTTGCCCCGGCAGCTCGCAAAGACATACCGGAGATGTCGGCCTCCGACACGATGGGTGTCTTGGTCTGCAGGTACGACGCCTCTGTCGTGAATGCGGTGATTACCTCATACCCGTCGAACTCCTCTGGTTCATACTCGTCCAGGAGCTGCAAGAAAGTACGCGACGAAGTTTCTGCGCTGTCCATACCGATCGGCACGTTAATCACAGAGGAGAACGGGAATCGCCCGGTGTCATACGCCGGTGAGTCCAACCCAATGTCGACAACGCCTTCGGTTACTCCGTCGAAAATGTCGCCGGAGCTGAGCAATGTGCCGCCAACGAACAGTTCGACCTCAACCTGTCCATCAGTGCGCTCGCTGATCTGGTTCGCCCATTCTTCCATCTGGACTGCGGGGAACGACGCCGCCGGCGCGAAGAACGCGTAGCTCAGGGTGATTGGTCCGTCACCCGTGGACTCTCCAGTTTCTGCTGTACAACCCGTGAGTACTAAGGCACCCGCCACTAGAGCAGCAAAGCCCGTGAATCGATAGCTATTTTTGATCATAAGTTTTCCTCTTCGTTGAGATCTATATGTCTGTGAAGGAGTAGCCGCCTAATCCGCTCAATTCGAGCGTATTTCGTCGGCGCTTGGCTGTTGATATTCGAAAATCGCATGGATTCTCGGGGGGGGGGGTTGATCCCGTCGGCGAGAAGTGATTCTCCCTTACGGTATTCGTCTCCATTGACAACCGAATATCGAGTTCATTCGTAGAGCAGGCTATGGCCGAGCACGCATCACTCGCGTCACCCGAGTGGGTGGAATTATCGATCTAGTCTTTTTCCTGCGTGATACCGGCGCCAGGTGTCGAGCGCCTGCGCTGTATACGTTTGCTGTGCAGTCGGGTCTCCAGATTCCATCGCGGATGGGGCGGACCCGCCTATTAGTGCGCCCCTAGTACGGATAGCGAGTCTGGCCGTGGTTGACAGAGACCCGCTGCTGGGTCGTGATTTCGCCGATCGTCGCCTGACCACTCAATCGTCCCATGCCAGAGTGCTCTTCTCCGCCGAAGAGCACGAGTGGCTCGTCCGCGACGGTCGAGTTGTTGATGTGCATTATGCCCGTATCAATACGCTTCGCGATGCTCATACCCTTCGCAAGGTCCCGAGTGTGAAGCGCGCCCCCGAGCGCATAGTTTGTGCCGTTCGCGAAGGCAGCGTCGATACGAGTTTCGAGGTTTCGAACCTCACGCTGGTTGATGAGCGGTCTGAGGACGCTCGAGGGATCTGCAGAATCGTGTGTCTTCAGCGTTGAAACCTTCTTCACAAACTTTTCGCGGAACTCACTAGCGACACTCGAGTGCACGAGCAGCCGGTTCGCTGACATACAGATCTGACCCTGATGGGTGAAGCGGCTAAAGACAGGTGACTAGGCAGTGAACACGTGTGCGCGCGAGATCAGATGCTCAAGAAAGTAGTCTCCGATCTCGGTGATCGGGGTCTCTTCGTGGGGCTTCATGAACACGCCGTTGCCGGTTGAGGGCGTGGCCACGACGTAGCGTGAGCCGTCATTTTCTCCCAAGCCAGCTATGAGGCCTTCGCAGGCTCGTACGCCTCGTCGATGTCTTGCTTCGAGGGGATGCTGAAGGTTCCTATCGCTTCATCATTGAACGGGTTGGTCACCACCAGTTCCTTGCTGGCGGTTCCATCGCGCTATTCGCCTCCGACGTATCGCTTCGCAAATATTGTGAGATTCATCAAGAACTATCTCCTCGTTTGTCAGTAAGTTCTGCGAAGTCGATCAACAGGACTACCTGATAACTGTTCCGCTCGATTGGCTCTGCAGACCGGAAGGGTCAGACCAGCGACGAGCGCGATCCGGTTATTTAACAGCAGCGCCTGGCAAAATTCGCTGTCGGCGTCGACCATGTGTCGAGATACGGGGGCACAATTAAAAGGAGTTCTATGTGGAATTTTCTTTTCTAACTTCAGGCGCGACTAACGTCAAAAGCCTGTTCTGCTCGCTTGAGTTCCTCCGCAGCGCTGGGCGGTCGAACCCGGGATCCAGCTAGTTAGAACGACTGTCAGCACCGTCGATCCGCCAACAAACTGCACGAACAGCACTGCGTGTATTTTCTTGGCCAGGACGCTGAAACGGAAGCCAAAGGAATATAGTTCACGCTGCCGATGCCAGCGGGTTATGAGTCGAGGCTGTGACGGGTTATCGTGCCCGCCACAGCCTCGCTTATCTGCTCTAGATCCGGTGAAGGAACCAGTCACCCAGTCGCGCACCTGCTACTGACATGTAGTCATAGCTGCAGTGCAACGAGCCGGCTCCATCGTAAATGTCTACCGTGACGTCGTCGGAAGTAAGTGCCTCAACAAAGCGCTCCGCTCCCTTGATATCCATGATGATGTCGGCGGTGCCGTGCATCACGTAGACGGGGATCTTCAGCTTGTCGGCAATGCCATCGAGCGTGAACTCTGCGAGCTTGGTACGCGCCTCGGCATCGTCCTTCGATCCCGTCAACCACTGCAACTGCTTCTGCAGCGGCGGGTAGAACTCGTAGAAATCCGTCAAAATGCTCCACGTGCCACACCATGCAGCGACCGCTTTAATACGCGGCTCAAAAGCTGCGGCCCGTGGTGCGTAGTATCCACCGAAGCTCACGCCGGCGAGACCGAAACGATCCGCATCGACGTCGCTACGCTCCTCGAGGAAGTCGAGAATAGCGGCAACCGGTACTTCGTAGTCGGGGCGGCTATACATTTCCTTGAACCGCAAAGAGCTTCCGCGACCAGGAGTATCCACCATCACGACGTTCATGCCGCGCGCTGGGAACTCGGTGCCGCCGAGAGAGTAAAGCTCTTCGGCCCAGGAGTCAGCTCCTCCGAGGAAAAGTACGGTGGGGCGAGCCTGACCGGAGCTATCCGGGCGCACGATGTAACCCTCCATCTCCTGCCCTTCGAAGGGAACGGCGATAGGTTCGATCAGCCCTCCCGAGAGCTCTGCGGCCTTCTTGAAGTTCTTCGTGCCCTCGGTGTATGCCACAGCGCGGCGAGGATCAAACGAGTCGAGGAAGAACTCCGAGTGACGCCAGTAGCTCATCGACCGGTGGAATGCCCGGCGGGCTGTCGTGTTCTCGCCGCGCTCGAGTGCCGCAGTGGCCTCCGCAGCGACATCTGTCGCCGTGCGGGTCCACTCACGTTGCCAGACCTCAGGGTCGGTAGTCTCAGTGCCGATGCGACCTGCCGTGCGAGCACACTCGAAGAGGTCAGCGCCGCCAACGGCAACCTGCGAAAGTAGACGCATGGTCTGCAGCGACCAGTCCTCATCTTGGGGGAACAGCTCGATAAGCGACAATGCGTCGCCGTTGTTGCTAGTAGACATTCTCTATCTCCTTCAGTGTTTTCTTACAGTGCATGGTGAATTAACGTGCCGCAATGAGCGAGGCCTCGACGGCTTCATCCCAAGGTGTACGGTTCTGAATCGCGACTTTGTATTTCGCGAGCTGGCGGGGGGAACCGATGCAGACAGCACCGATGAGCACCCCGTCGCGCCCAAAGGTCGCGACAAGCTTGTCGTCTGACATGGTCTCGATGTTCGTCTGGTCCGCACCGGCAGTTCGACCGACGAAACGCATCTTCGTGTCGAACTGATCGGTCCAAAAGTAGGGAACGGAAGCGAAAGGATCGCGGTTGCCGAGAAGTGTGGTCGCAGCGTGGCGACCTTGTTCGACAGCGTTCGTCCAGTGCTCGACTCGCATCTGCTCTTCGAAAATCGGATTGCGCCAGTTAACGATGTCTCCCGCGGCGACAACGTTCGGCACGGAGGTCATCAAGTCTGGGGTGCAGGTGACACCATTCGAGATCTCTATCCCGCTGTTCGCCAGCCACTCGACTGCAGGCGTTGACCCAACACCAGCAACGACAATGTCCGCCTGGATGACGCTGCCATTTTTCAACGTCACTACAGCGCCGCCATCGACGCCCCATTCGATCGCGTCGAGCGCGCTACCGCACCTCACGTCCACACCGTTGCGTTCGTGCAGACCCTGGTACCAGCGTCCAATATCACCGACGAATACTCGTGAAAGCGGTGCCGGCCCTCGCGCGACGACCGTGACGTCAAGGCCCTGCGACCGGGCTGCGGCCGCGACTTCGAGGCCGATGAAGCCACCACCGACAAGCACCAAGTGCTTTCCCGGCACGAACTCCGCCCTCAACCTGACGGCATCATCCATCGAGTGCAAGACGTGCAGTCTGGGGTCGCCGTGTGCAACAGAAAGCTCGCGTACGGAGGAACCAGTGGCAAGAACCATCCCATCGTACTCAAGTTCTGTACCGTCTTCTAAGGCAACTCGCTGCGCCACAGGATCGAGGCCACGAGCACGATTCCCGAGCACAACGTTGATCCCGTTCTGCCCGTACCAGTCGGCTGGCTTGAGCAGAACCTGCTCTGGCGCCATGTCTCCGAAAAGCATCTGCTTCGACAACGGCGGCCGGTCATAAGGCAAACTACCTTCAGCGGAGATCAGCGTCAGATCCCCGTCAAAGCCGTGCTCGCGGAGGGCCTCTGCGGCGTTTACACCCGCAAGAGACCCCCCGACGACCACGATGCGATCCATTAGAGATCCTCGACCACGATGGCTCGAGCTGGACATCCGCGCGTAGCCGCATCAGCCTGAGCTCGGAGTGCTTCATCATGCTCGTCTCCTCCAAGAATGATGGCCTTATTGGTGTCATCATCGATGTCGAAAAGTGCAGGAGCTTCGATGAGACAGTTGGCATAGCCTTGGCAAAGGTCTAGATCGACCGTAACTTTGAACGCCATTCTCTTCATCCTTTCGTGCGGATAACGGTGTGGTTAGTGCCCCGAGGACTCGAGGTGCTCGATTGGCGGTGAGACTTCTGCCGCACGGGCGGCCTGAGGCGTGTTTCGACTGCGCAGCGTACGCACGATGCCGCCCGTGATTACCGCGGAGATTCCAGGAATGTCGCCCACGGACAGCGCACCAAGTGCATCGTCCTTGGTCGAACCCCATGGCGCATCAATAACCACGATGTCGGCGGCCCTGCCCACGGCTATGAAGCCGGCAGGAAGATCCCAGACGTTCGCGTTATTGCCCGTCGCTGCTGCCCACACCATGCCCGGATCAACATCCGAAAGGGACGAGAGCTCGGCGACAGTCTTCATCACACCAAGGGGCATGACGCCGGTGCCGGTCGGAGTATCTGAGCCGATGACCACACGGTCGAAGACATTCTTTTCGACTGCCCGGTTAATAATTCGAACCGCGGAGCGTAGGTTGCCCGCCTGCACCAGTTGAAGGGCCATGTCGGTTTCATCCATGATGAGATCGACGCCATCCTCGCGAAGTGATGTTGGTCCACCGTTGATGTGACCGCAAACGTGAGGAGCAAGAAGCATCAGGTGCTCCGGCGTGATCGGCTTGCTGCCCGGAATGCTGGCGCCGCCCGAGTGGCTCATGACGGTAATGCCGTACTGCTTAGCCCAGGTCACCTGCGCCAAGCCGTCGGCGGGATCGCTATATCGACCGAAGCCAAACTTTGCGAGATGTACACCGGCCTCCTGCAACTCGGCGAAATCTTTCTCCTGCAACGTCGGTTCCAGAACTACAGCACCCGCGTGCACAGTCATGCCGTTCGGGTGGAAATTGTCGAAGCATTCCTTTGCCGCGATAGCGAGGGCCTTCACTCCGGAAGCCGTGCTCGGGCGACCCGGTGCGTGAATCTCCCCGGGAGACACAACGCTCGTGATGCCACCGTGTACGTAACTAGCGAGAAAGTCGACCGTCTTTTGGCGAGGCGTGTAATCGCCAAGAACAACGTGGCAGTGCGAGTCGATCAGGCCAGGAGCAACGGTCGTGCCTACCGCGTCAATAACGTACTTCGAAGCGTCGACTTCGGCCTGCAAGTCGCTCTGCATCCCGACGGCCGTAATCTTGCCATCGCGAACAACGATGGTGTCGGCATCCGCGATGACGGGAGCGCGCCAGTCTCCGGAAAGGATAGTGCCAGCACCAATTACCGCGAGTGAGCCGTTCATCGGTGCTTCTCCTGAGCCTCAGCGATCGACAGGCCACCAACACGGGCATTGATTCGACCACGGTTGGTCACAGCGGCGATGACAACGAGCTCATCGGAGTGAGGTGCGTCAGGCACGCGAACTTCCATCGAGTCGTAGTGCGAGCGAACCCACACATCATCCTTGTATGCCGTGGGGACGTCGATGACGGTGCCGGCTACAGCAGGCTTCGTCACTGAAGTGATCCAGGCAGCACCTCCACCGATTGCTTCGCGGAAAGCGTTACCGAAGACAGAGGTAAGTGCAGCATTAACGTGCTCCTGCTCGCCATCGGTTCCCACGAGGCCGGCTTTACCGTAGCTCTCAACCGGAGCCCCGAGCAGCTGCAAAGCTTGCTCCCCGAGCATCGTTCCGATTTCGGTTGACGCTTCGACCAGACCCGAGAGGTCTTCGACGTATCCCTGACCGGCGAACGGGTTTTTGATCACGGCGCACACAGCGACCTTGCGCACTGGGCCACCAGCATCGGTGTTTCCCGCGGAAGAACGAGTCTCTTCGATTTGCGAAAACACCTTACGGATCTGGATCAGACTCTCAGTCATTTCATTCCTCAATTTCTGGGTTTGGACACTGGGGACCACGAGGCCCCGAATAGGTGGACGGTATTGTGGCGCGGATGTGAACCGATAGAACTAGAGCCTGCGGCCACCGTCAGTGCGGATCACGACGCCTGTAACGACGCGGGCATCGACCGGATCGGCAAGAAAGCGGTACGCACCGCTGTGGTCTTCCGGCATCGCCGTAATGCCCAGCAACGTGCCCGCGGCAATCCGCTCGTCTCGGCCGTCGACCTTGTCGGCGGTCATTGTCTGACCGAGAGAAGAGAGGCCACCGAACTTGGTACCTCCGGTTCCTCCCGGCGCGACGCCGTTTACTCGGATGACGGGAGCGAGCTCCGCGGCGAGATGGTCAACGATTCCACGAAGAGCCCATTTCGAGCTGCCGTAGAGAACCCCTCCGCCTATCGCATTGAATGCCGATTCCGAGAGCGTAAGAGTGATCGACCCGCACGCTTCCCGAAGCGGGGGAACGGCGATGTTTGCTGCGAGGAGAGTCGAGCGCACGTTTATGCGCCAGATCTCGTCGGCAGCGTCAATCAATTCCGTTGGAGAGAGGGCGCTCACTCGGGAATAGTTGTCAAACGCACCGACTCCGCACGTGAGGTTGTGCAACTTACCGTTCTCATCAACCGCGGCCGCGACTGCGGCACTAAGCGTGTCCGGATCTGTCGCGTCACCGACGATTGTGCGGATCCGACCGTCCGACGCTTCTCGGACCGCATCCGCACCGGCAGCTGAACGGTTAAGCACAGTGACGATCGCACCCTCACGGTCGTATCGCTCGGCTGCGGCACGGGCGATACCTGATCCGCCACCGGTGACGAGGATATGCAACCCGGCGAGGGAATCACTCATGCGCCAGGGGTCCTGGCCAGTAGTTCAGTGATGAACTCGGGCTCTTGGTAGCTGAGCACGTCAAGGGCCACTGCGTCGAAACGCACGCTGGTTCCACGACGCGGCGACCACAGCTCGAGCCGCATACCGTTGCGGGTCGAGACCTTGCGCACGACGACATCGGCAAACTCATTCGCGATGACGATTGGTCCGGCGTTTCCGCCGTCCTTAGGAAACTCGAAAACTTCACCCTCGTCTGGGTTCTCTGCCTGAGGCCGAGGATTCGATTCTGTCATGATGTACTCCGATCAGATGAAGATGGACAGGTTGTGCGCGTTGATGATCGCCTGATCGATTGCCGCCCAACGTCGAGCGATCTGATAGCTGTCACCGACACGACGCACGAGGTCTTTACGGAAAACCGACACGAAGTTCGGCTCGATGCTGTCGCCGCGGCTGCGGTAGATCAAGCAATACGACGTGACCTCGTATTCGCCGACCCTTTCGCTGTCATCGACGAGAACGTTCGTCACGTAGTGCCGTGTTCGCGACGGTGGCTGTTCTGCCCACGCGAAGTCAGTTTCTAGACGCCGAACACGAACCTCTAGGGTCTGCTTATTGTCCTGAAAGATGCGACCGGTCGGAGAAAGCTCCCACTCGGCAAGTCCTTCACGCACGACGCGCAATGGCACGTCATAGGTGATGTCCTCGGCGAGAAAGTCGAGCCAATCCCGGAATCGACGTTCATCGACCGCTAAAGCTTCGCGAGAGATGAACTCCTTAATGTCTTCTTGAATCGAGCGATCGACCGTGCTCAGAGCAGTCATGCTTACGCCTCCCCAAGGAGGTAGTCAGCCCAACGACCCCAGAGGTTTCGGAAGTTCGAGTCGTTTACATACGGCTTGACAACGTGGCCGGGTCCGGGGAAGTCTTCATCGCGCTCCGTTTCCATCCCCATTAGGTAGGGAAACTCGATGTTTTTCGCCGCCGACGATTTCGCCATGCGTGTGACTCGCGCCCAGTTCTCCAAGTCGTCCTGCTCAAAAGTGCCCGCTTGCGCGAAAGTAAGCGTGTATGCGTGGTATGCCGCTTCTTTATACTCGTCCGACGCATCCTTCGGCACGAGGCACCACGAGTACATCTCGCACTTGCCTGGGCCGATCGGGTGATATAGCCGCATCGTAACGAAACGCACTCCGGTCTCACCCGGAATCAGGCTGAAGGGTTGCATCAGGAACGAAAGATTGGGGAACACCGTTCCCACTGCGGTCCGGGTGTTGCTGAACACCTCGACCTGATCCGGAGTAAGACTGCGCTTGATCTCCTCGGTGAGCTCGTCGGGGAACCCGGCGAACGGTGTGAAACCAGGGGTGTGGCCGAGACCGATCCCGTGCCCCTTGCCGGTTATGCTCGCCGCCCAACCTTGACTGTGCGTTGCCCCTGAGGAGGGGAAGTAGCCGAGATTGAATCCGAACTGGTGCGCCACCGGCGTGTGGTATCCATCGCCCGCGAAGTTCTCGGCAGCGATCTTCCAGTCTGTCTCGGTGATCCAGTGGTCGGGCGGGCCGTGCACTTCACTGCCGTTAGGGCCCTGCTTGAGATAGAGATCAAGGTAGAACTGGAACCCGCCAAGGTAATCTTCGAGCGACGAAGCGTCCTCGTTGAATGTACCGAACACCAAACCCTCATAGGTTTCGACACGTGCCTTGATGAGGCCCCAGTCCTTCCTCTTTAACTTGCCTTCATAACCTTCAGCGAGGTAGGGCACCCCGATGAGTTCACCAGAGTTCTTGTAAACCCAACCGTGGTACGAGCAACGGAAGTGCGAGGCGTTGCCCATCTCCGATTTGCACATCATGTTTCCGCGGTGACGGCACATGTTGAGATTCGCGTGAATCTCGCCCTGTTCGTCACGCGCGACAATCAGATTGTTGTTCCCGATGTAGCGAGTGACATAGTCGCCCGGCTTCGGAATCTCCGACTCGTGAGCGAGAAACGTCCAAGCTTGCCCGAAGAGTTTCTCCTGCTCAAGATCGAATATCTCCTGATCGTTGAACACGTACGCGGGAAAGCGACCCTGCTCGATACCCTCTCGGATGTCGCGTAGGCGAGCTTTCAGGTCCGGATTCTCTGACTGCGTTGTCATGATGACCTAACTGATTCTGTGGTGGTTATTAGCTACTTGTTGCGGGCGCCCATGCGCGCTTCGATCTCAGTGATGATCTGCTTGTAACGCTCAACGTGCTCGAAGGTGCTGTCCCAGTGCTTCTGAGGAACGAGGTCTTCGGTGTAGGGAACGCGGCTCTTGCCGACGTGGATGTAGCCGGCTTCGTTCACGCGGATCTTCTCGAGCGGGATGTTGTACTTTGCGAACTCGAAGAAGTCCTGCCCGACGATGAAGGGCTCGTGCGCCCAACGCAGACGCTCGGTGAGCCAGCGTGCATCGTCTACGCGGCCCTGCTGCAAAGCGTCACGCAGGTGCAGAACGGGATCCGGGCCCATCGCGGTCGTTGAGGACCAGGCCATGCCGACGAGTTCTTCACCGTACATTTCCCACGCGGGGAACCAGTCGGTCTCGATCGGCATGAGCGGGAAGCGGGTTCCGGTGTGAGCCATGTCATTGTGGTAGCGGAAGCCAACTGATGCGCCACCGGCGTACTTCACGGCAACTACCTGAGGCAGTTCGATGAGGGTGCGGTAGACCGAGCGAGGAATGACTCCACCGAAGGCGGCAGTGTTGTCGTAAACAACCATTGCCATCTCAGGAACGGCCTCAGCTACATCGCGGTAGAACTTCTCCATAACGGGGGCAACCATTTCGCCCCACATCGGGCGACCAAGCAGGGTGCCGGTAGCACCAAGCTCGGAGAGGAAGCGTGTGCGCGCGATTGTTTCGCGAGTGCTCAGCGTGGTTGCGCCAACGAAAATCGGAAAGTCAGGGTTAACCGAGTGAGCGGTCTGTACTGCGCACTCGGCGAACGCCTTCCACTCGTCGAGTGTCAGCGTTGCCATCTCTCCGAGGGTTCCGTTGAGCGCAATTGCGTCAACGCCGTCTGCCATGAGCGCCTTAATCATGCGCTCGGTCTCGACGAGGTCAACGGTGTCCTGTGCTTCTACTAGCTCGGCACCAGGAAGAGCCGGGGTAGGAGGATAGGACATGACGCCTCGCATGTCGCGACCTGTAACTTTAGGAAGCTTGCTCATACTGTTTTCTCATTTCGTAGAAGCCAGACGCGAACAGTCGCGGCTGGCGGTAACTGGGTGGAACTGTTTACAGGTGCAGGCCGGGAGTCGCGGCCGCTACGGCCGTTCCTGTCAACCACTCGGGGACTGGTTCGTACGCGAGCACTTCGAACGGAGCGCCGATGGCACCCGCCGCAGCGATCCAAGTGCGAACTTCGTGAGCACCATTGCCGGCAGCATCGATCTCTTGCGGTGAGTAGTTCTTGAGCTGCTCCGGGTCGCCACTTTCGATACGGGCGATGAAGTCGCGGTCGAACTCTTCGTTGACGGTGCCGGATTCTGGAAGTCCGACCCAGTGCGAGAGGCCACCCGTGCCGATGACAACGACGCGCTCGACCTCGTTTTGGGCCTCGATAGCGTGACGAACCATCACGCCAAAGTCGTAGCAGCGTTTCGCTGTGGGCCACGGCGGGTTTACGCCATTGACGATGATCGGCACTAGGGGGTACTTGGATTCCGGATCGAGGTGCTTCAGCGGAACACAGAAATTCTCATCAAACGCGAGTCCGCCTTCGACGAGGGCGGGATCGAACTCGTTCGTGAGCGCAAACTCGTAGATGTGCCGACCGAGCTTCCCGTTGCCGGGGTAGTCGTGTTGCGGAACGTTGAGGAACTCAGACATCTCGGCCGTAACCGGACCCAGGTAGGAGTCTGCCGTCGCGATCGCGAATGCCGGCAGGTTGCTGAAGTTGAAGTTGGTGAAGTGCTCAACCGAAATCGCAACGATAGCGTCTGGCTTCAGCGCATCGATGCGTCGTCGAGCCTCAGCGAAAGCGTTCTCGATTGCCTCGCGCTTCCTTGGCTCCGCACGCTCCGGCCATCCAGTCACTCCTGGAGAATGGGATGCTGCGAACGCCCCGACAATTTTACCCATCAGTTCTTCCCCTCACGGATCTGCTCGTAGTAGCTCTCACGGCCCACCTGCAATTGCAGGGCGCAGAAGTAAATCAGATACGGGTTGGCCCCGATCTCGTGGAGCTTCTTGAAGTCGAGCGTCAGCATCGCTTCGCGTGCGTCGCCCTCAAGCCCGTATTCATCGAGTACCAATGACGGCGTGGAGCGGAAGCGCTCTGCAAGCTCGGGATGCTTGCGGATCTCCCACAACAATTTGTGGAGACTGTACATTTGCTTGCCTCTCTCGATCGCCCGTCCTGGCTTCTTTGCCTCAATGGAGATGGCCTCGGATGCGACTCCGGATCACCTGAATCCTACGAAGACCCTGTCCTTCTTCGCGTCACCCGTCTGGGGCATCTGTGGCGATTTCGGAGGGTATTCGGTTGTTCTCACATGCTTGGTTTCCGTAGCCGACCAGCGGTTGCGGATTCCTGTTGTGAAGTCACACTACACAAATTGTCGACAAAACAACACCAGTTATTCGAGAATGGTTTTTTGACCCGGGTGCTCACGGTGCGCGCATTTCTGCGAAATGGCACCGCTATCTCCTGCAGTTGCTGGCTGAACTGCCTGGATCCCTGCTCGCCCCGCCGTGCAGAAGATAAGGATACTGGTGATCTCTCCGGATCATGGCGGTGATTTTGTCGACATTTACTACTATTAGTGGCGCCGGATAGTCTCTCGTCGACGGCAGCCTCTCGATATGCTCGACTCCGAGCATCCACACCTCACGAACCATCCACGCCAACTCCGGAGAACCCCATGCCGCCAGACGAGCTCACAGTCACCACTGACTCAGTCATCGATATTCGCGACGCTCTCAAACAGGCCATCGCGAACGGCGAGTACGCGCCAGGAGTCAAGCTCGTTGAGCGAGAGCTCACCCAGCGCTACGGCATCGGCCGCACCGGCGTGAGAGATGCGATCCGTCACCTCGCCGCCCAAGGCATTGTTGAACTCACCGAAAATCGGGGTGCCCGGGTAAGCGAGTTGAGCTACGCCGAGGCCATCGATATGTACCAAGTACGTGGCGTACTGGAGGGCTTGGCTGGTGAACTCTTCGCGGTGCGTGGCACGGCAGAAGAGAAAATGCAGTTCGCTGAGTCCCTTGAGCCAGTGCGGCACGCCATCGAGGCTTCCGACATCACCCGTGCGCTTATTGCCAGCGATATTTACTACGCACACCTCCTGCGTGGTGCCCGCAACAATGAACTACACGAGATCATCGAGAGACTGCACGTGCGCATCAACCAGATTCGCCGTGTCTCTCTTTCGGTGGAAGAACAGGCCAAGCCCACGATTGATGCCCTCCAGAGGATTGTCAATGCGGTTCTCGCCGGTGACCCAGCTGACGCTCGAAACGCCTGCATCGAGCACGTCAAGGCTTCGGCTGCCGCAACCCTGCCGGCCATGGCCCGAACGCTCTGAGGTCAGCGCGGTTTCGTTCGACGCTGTGAGCGTTGGGCACGCTGGGAACGCCCGAGCGAGAACACGGTTGTGTTTTTGGGTTATAGGCCAAAACGTGTGGATGGGATCTTGATCTGACCATATGAATACTGGGCAAGAGCGAGGTTGTCATACTCGGTGACCCTTAGGTGTGCCGAACTCTCTCAACTCGACCCGTTGTCTGGTATGTGAAACGACCCTGATAAAGAACGGGCGCACTGTCGCAGGAACACAACGGTGGTTATGCCCAAACTGTCGTGCATCCTCAGTCCGAAAACGTCCGGACCTGGCCCGGCGGCACGAGCTGGAACAGTTCTTGCGGTGGCTGCTTGGCAAACAGTCCCAGACGGAGATCACTGGCACTGCTACGGGTCGCTCATTTCGCCGCTCCACCGCCTGGTGCTGGGGTGTTGAACCTCGTCTGGGACCGGTCGAGACTACCCACCACCAAATCCTCATCGACGGGGTCTGGGTTGGTTCCTGGTGCCTGTTGATCGCAGTCACCGAGACCCTGGAAGTCCTGGCCTGGCAGTGGTGCGCTAGGGAATCGACGGCAGCGTGGACGGCACTACTGGAACGCCTCCCCGCCCCTACGGTCGTGGTCTGTGATGGTGGTGCCGGGATCGCCTCTGCGGTGCACCGTGTCTGGCCAGAAACGAAAACGCAACGGTGTTTGTTTCACGTGCAGATGAACATCCGCCGTCACCTCACTTTGAATCCCCGCACCGATACCGGCCGCCGCCTGCTGACGTTATCCCGAGAGCTGTCCGCCGTGCGGAACGAGGACGCGGTGATCGCGTGGCGGCTGAAGCTCGAGGTTTGGTGGCAAGCCCACGGACACCTCACGAAGGAACGCAGCTCCGACGGTCACCGGTACTGGTTCACCCACGACCGGCTCCGCAAAGCCTGGCAACTACTGGCCAAACTCAGCCGAGACGGCACCCTATTCACCTACGTTACCCATGGCAACGCCCGCACCACCAGCCCACTCGAGGGCGGCATCAATAACGGCATCCGCACCGTGCTGCGCAACCACCGCGGCATGAACGAGGCCCACATGAAACGTGCCGCGGAATGGTTCCTCACCCTGCACGAAATACCACTGGAACGCGCCCACGAACTCACCCCAGGCCCCACCCCAGCCCCGACACCCGAAGACCAGAAAACTGACGCTGAGGAAGAAGCCGAGCCGAGCTACTACGACACCAACACAACAGCCGAAGAAGGCCTTTGGGCCAGATCAGGATGGGCCGGCCGGGCATGACACGCCCAAAGCCATCCACACGTTTTGGCCTATAAGCCGCTTTTTTAGCGACAGATACCCCAACAGGGTGACGCGGTCGCGCACCGCCGCTTCGTAGGATTCAGAGGTGACGTGATCTTCGCACCGATTCCATTGGGGGAGCCCTGGCATTAGGGCTTCCCTTCGTGGGCTCTTCAGTATGATCACCTCGGCTCGACCCACATCATCGCGTGATCTTGGTGGGCGCAAGGAGATTTGATGCAGTTTCATCAGTACGGCTACGTTTCGGGCGACCTGCAACCTCCTTCTGGAAACCAGATCCCTCCGACCCGCCTCGCGCCAGATTACGGAGTCGAATTCATCGACCTCGAGATCGCGAGTGAAGGCGAGTACCCCGTTCCCGTCACCCTTAGCCCGTGGATGGCGAGGAGCGCGTCATCCAGGCAAAGTACGTCCTCAGCGTAGTTGCTGACGGTAACAATGGTGCGGTGCGCCAAACGACGGTCGATCAGATCATCGCGAATGCAGATGAGATCTTGCACCCCTACGTTCTCGACGTGAAAGATGTTGCTTGGCACAGCGTGTACGAAGTTGGACATCGAGTAGCTGAGCGGTTCGACGACGTTGCGTTGTCTGATGCCGGCACCCGCGCGCCGCGCGTTTTTATCGCAGGTGACGCCTGTCACACCCATAGCGCGAAGGCGGCGCAGGGGATGAACGCGTCGATGCAGGATGGCTGGAACATCGCCTGGAAACTTGGCCACCCAGCAACGGCCAATGGGCGCTGGCGCATTTGTTTCCTCGCCGACGCCGCCTCGTAGCCCAGTCGCTGTGCCACTTAGCGGGCGTTAGTTGTGCTCTGGAGAGCTCACAGCCAACACCCGCTTTATGTCGCCGCGAGGGTCCGCGAGGCCTGCTTCTAGTGGCCGACGAAGTCTTGCGCTGCCCACTCACCAACAATGGTGGGATCGATTACTACATCGAGCAGGAGCGGACCATCGCGGTATCCGTCCCAATCCTTGACGACGTCGAGATCGAGAAGCGTGCGCACGGTCACCACTCTTGCGCCCGACCCGGAGGTGAGCGCCCCGATGTCTGTGTCCGCGAATCGCACCAGATCGACGTGAGGATCATCCGCACCGAAATGGTGAACCTCGGCCCCATAGGCTCCATCGTTGTAAATCACGATCGCGATCGGCAGTTTAAGTCGAACCATCGTCTCGAGTTCCGAAATCCCCATCAGGAAGCCGCCATCGCCAGACGCCAGCACGACCGTGCGGTCCGGCCGCCCGATCGCGGCGCCGACGGCGGATCCCATGCCGAGACCGATCGACTGAAAACCCGCGCTCGAGAAGACGAATCCTGCAGAGTCGGGAACGCTGAGTCCGCGAACGGGCCAGCCAATGAAATGACCGCCGTCGACGACAAGCGTTCGTTCTCGAGGCAACATGGTCTCAAGACGAGCCGTTACTTCACCCGGATGCAGCGGGCTTCCGGCCGCGGTGGCGTACGCAGGCACATCATCCGTGAGATTTCTTTGAGCCGTTTGAGGGTCACGAGTAACGTCACCCTGCGCTTCAGGCAGGAGCGTCAGAAGCGCTGCTACGGTCTCCCGCGCATCCCCTAGCATCGCCACGTCTGCGTACGTACTGGCGTGAAGGCCGGGCAACTCGGAGTCAATCTGGATCACCGTCGGGTTGTTGTCAAACAACGTACCGGCACGTGTCGTCCACGTCGTCAGAGAGGCTCCAACGACCAAGACCAGGTCGGCGGCTTGCACCGTCTCCACGGTAGCGTCCGAAGAAAAACCCCCACAGATTCCCAGAAGACGATCGCTGCCAGTGAAGAGTCCGTGCGCCATCGCTGACGTGCAAAGTTTCGCGTCGAGAATCTCGACAAGATTCACTAACGTGTCCTCCGCGCCAGACAGCATCGCGCCACGGCCTGCCAGAATAACCGGGTGCTCGGCGGCGGCGAGGCGTTCAGCGATTGACGCTAGCTCCGCCATCGGTGGTACCACGCGAGGCCGCTCACGCAACGGTGGAATAAGCGATAAATCGAACTCAATGAGAGTCTCTTGTACGTCGATCGGAACAGCCAGCACGATCGGACGTCGTTCATCGTGCGCCCGTTGCATCACCGCTGCTACATCCTCGACCGCCGTCTCAGGTGACCGTAAGGTCTCGTAGCCAGCGCCCACTGACTCGACTAGAGCTTGCTGGTCGATAAGAAAGTTCGAACGACGTGTGCTTGCCGAGGTCGCACCAGAGATCACTACCAGAGGCACCCGGGACTTCACCGCCTCGCCCAAAGCCGTTACCGTGTTCGACAACCCCGGCCCTTGGTGCACGCTGGCTGCGGCAATCTCGCCCGTCGTGCGCCAAAATGCATCTGCCATCGACACCGCCGCACTTTCGTGACGTGCCGGGACGAAACGTGCCCCCGCCGACTTAAGCGCTGCCGTCGGTAGATAGTTTCCGCTGCCTACGACCCCGAAGATGGTCCGTACACCGTGCGTCCGGAGGACACTGCCGATCACCGTTGCCACTGTCACAACTTCCGACATGAAATTTCTCCTTATCGTGCAGCCCAACACCACAAGCTGCGTTTCATCGAAACGGGTGCGTGCGCGCCCCTATTTTTGTCAAGCGCAAGACGTCACGGCACTGGTCAACAAGACCGGGCACCCTTGCCCGTAGCGTCAAACTCGCGCGAAGAGCCGTTCTCGAACAGCTCGAGATCTAAACGAATTTGCCACAACAGCTTTTGGAGGCAGTACAGCTGCAAACGTCGCTACTCGACGCGTGCAACGGCTTCGCCTCTAAAGAAATAACTGACATCGAAATAACGAGTCATCAGATAATTTTACGAGAGTGGGAAAAATCTCGTGTCACCCACTTGAGCTATTTCGACGCCCAATATGGCACGCTGACCCCTGGTTCCCTGACGGCGCACTTAGCGCCTAGAAACCGATTCTGGTCAAAAATGTCGCCCGACGCCAGCTAGTCGAGCAGCAGTGCAGGCTCCTCAAGAACGCTCGCAATATCGGCCACAAAGCGGCTCGCGACATCCCCATCGACAATGCGGTGATCGAAGCTCGCGCCGACAGTCGTGACGTAGCGCGCACGCACTTCGCCATCCACAACCCACGGCTTGAGCTTGATAGAACCGAGCGCGATGATCGCTGCCTCGCCCGGGTTGATGATCGGGGTTCCCGTGTCCATGCCGTACGACCCGATGTTGGTAATCGTGATCGTGCCGTTCGACATTTCGGCAGGTTGCGTCTTGCCATCGCGCGCCGTGATCGTCAGTGCTTCCAAGGCTTTCGCCAAGTCGAGCAGGCTCAAGTCTTGAGCATCCTTGACGTTCGGCACGATGAGGCCGCGGGGAGTTGCCGCCGCAATGCCCAAGTTCACGTAGTGGTGAACGATGATCTCTTTGTCGGTCCAGCTTGAGTTCACCGTTGGGTTGCGGCGCACAGCCCAGTTCACGGCCTTCGCCATGATCAGCAGCGGGCTCACGCGCACGCCAGCAAAGTCGGTGGAGTTCTTGAGACGCTTCACGAACTCCATGGTTCGCGTGGCATCCACATCAGAGAACACGCTCACGTGCGGCGCAGTGAATGCGCTGTGCACCATGGCCTTCGCGGTCGCCTTACGCACGCCCTTCACGGGGATGCGTTCTTCACGCTCGCCACCCCACTGGGGTGTTTCGATGTTGCGGAAGACGCTCGCCTGCGACGCGTGACGAATCACATCTTCGCGAGTGGTCTCGCCAGCCAAACCGGTGGCAACGACCTCGGCAAGCTCAACGCCTAAGTCTTTGGCAAGCTTGCGGATCGGCGGCTTGGCGATGATCGGGCTTGCGAATGCTGCGGGAACGGATGCCGGACGCGGCTTCGACGGAGCGGTTGCGGCCGCATCATCCTTCGCTGGCTGCGCACCCTTACGGCGCCGCGAACTCACGTGTCCGGCCGAGCCGTAGCCCACGAGCACTGCGCCGGGTTTGTCCTCTTCGCTCGCGATGGTCGATGCCGTGTCAGCAACCGCAGAGGCTGCATCTGACGTGGCGATGTCAGAGATGGTGCCGTGGGCTTCATCCTCTCCTGAGCCAGGCGCTGTCAACTCAATCGAGCCACCCTGCGACTGTACCGAAATAATGGGGGTTCCGACCTCAACGGTCATTCCCTCCTCAACCAGCAACTGCTTCACCGTGCCGGCGAATGGCGATGGCAACTCAACGAGCGACTTTGCCGTCTCGATCTCGACAAGCACCTGGTTGATCGTGATCTCGTCGCCGGGCGCGACCTTCCAGGAGACAATCTCGGCTTCAGTCAGCCCCTCGCCCACGTCGGGGAGAGGGAATTCAGATACAGCCACAAGGGCCTCCTTCGTCAGTAGGCCAACGCCCGGTCGACAGCATCCAGGATGCGGTCAACACTAGGCAAGTACACGGATTCCAGCTTGGCGGGAGGGAACGGCGTGTCATAGCCACTCACTCGCAACACTGGGGCTTCAAGTGAGTAGAACGCTCGCTCTGCCACCGTAGCGGCAACCTCAGAGCCAACGCTCACATTCCCTGGCGCCTCTTGAACAACAACTACACGGCCCGTTTTTTGGGCGGATGCCACAACAGGTTCGTAATCAATGGGGGAGAGCGATCGAAGGTCAACGACTTCAATGCTCGTTCCTTCTTCTGCGGCAAGTTCTGCTGCTTGCAGCAGCATCGACACAATCGCGCCGTGGCCAACGAGGGTCACTTCGGTGCCTTCGCGCACGACCCGACTGGAGTGGGTGGCGATTCCGCTTGATTCGCGGTCGACTTCACCCTTTTGCCAATAGCGACTCTTGGGTTCGAAGAACATCACGGGATCGTTGCTGGTGACGGCTTCTTGAATCATCCAGTACGCGTCCTGCGGAGTTGCCGGGCTGAGCACACGCAGGCCTGGTGTGTGGGCAAAGTACGCTTCGGGGCTTTCCTGGTGGTGCTCGACCGCACCAATGTGTCCGCCATAGGGAACGCGAATCACGACCGGCATCGAAAGTGAGCCCTCGTGGCGAGCGGTGATCTTGGCCAACTGCGAGGTGATCTGGTCGAAGCCAGGAAAAATGAATCCGTCGAACTGGATCTCACACACGGGGCGGTATCCACGCATTGCGAGACCGATTGCGGTGCCAACAATGCCTGACTCAGCCAAGGGAGTGTCGATTACACGCTTGTCGCCGAACTCAGCCTGCAACCCTTCGGTTACCCGAAAGACGCCACCGAGCGGCCCGATGTCTTCGCCCATGAGTAGAACTTTGTCGTCTGCGGCGAGCGCGGCGCGGAGTCCCTCAGTGAGAGCTTTGGCCATCGTTAGTGTTTCGGTCACGTTACTGACCCTCCTCAAACGATGTTTCGAAGTCGGCGAGCGCTTGGCGCTGCGCATCCATCAACGGGTGCGGATCCGAGTAGACGTGATCGAACATTGTCGAGTTCGCGGGAACCTCCAGCTCAGTGATGCGCTTGCGGATGTCGGCAGCCAAGTCGTCACCCTCGGCAGCGATGTCAGCGAAGACGGAATCGCTCGCGCCGCGGCCACGCAGGAAGGTCTCGAAGCGGGTGATCGGGTCGCGCTGGCCCCAAAATTCGAGCTCGCTGTCTTCGCGGTACTTCGAGGGGTCATCACTCGTGGTGTGGGCACCCATGCGATAGGTCAGGGCCTCAATGAAGCGGGGGCCCTGACCTGAGCGGGCGGCATCCAAGTTGGATTTGGTTACGGCGAAGCTGGCAAGAACATCGTTGCCGTCGATTTGTACGCTCGGGATGCCGAAGCCTTCGCCGCGCAAATAGAGCGGTGTGCGCGACTGGCGTGAGACAGGCACTGAGATTGCCCAGTGGTTGTTCTGCAAGAAGAAGACTTGAGGTGTTTGGTAGCTTGCCGCGAAAACCATTGCTTCGCTCACGTCACCCTGGCTCGTGGAACCGTCGCCGAAGTAGACCATGACTGCGGTGTCTTTGTCTGGATCGCCAGTGCCGACCATCCCATCGAGATTGATTCCCATGGCGTAACCGGTGGCGTGCAGCGTCTGCGAGCCAATGACCAACGTGTAGAGGTGAAAGTTGTTGTGCTCTTTCGGATCCCAGCCACCGTGGCTATGGCCACGCAGCATCGCCAAGATCGTCACCGGATCAACACCGCGGATGCGGGCGATCACATGTTCGCGATAGGCGGGGAAGAGGTGGTCTTGTGGTTTCGCAGCAAGCGCCGAACCGACCTGAGCCGCCTCTTGTCCATTGCTGGGGATCCACAGCGCAAGTTGCCCCTGCCGCTGAAGGTTTGCCGCCTCAATATCAAAACGGCGCATCACGACCATGTGGCGGTGGAACTCATAAAGAGCGTCGTCACTGAGCTTGTCTACATACGGAATGTACTGTTCGTTGGCATCGCTCGGAACGAGCGTGCCTTCGGGAGACAGCAGCTGAACCGTCGCGGCGGTATAAGGCATTCGACTAATCTAACGTGGCTCGTGCGGGTTCGTTTTCGCGAGAACTCACAACCTCTTGCGTTGCCCTTAGGAGTTTCTCCACAGATTCTTCCTCCCCGACGCTCACCCGAAGGCCCTCACCGAGCGCACGAACGACGATTCCGTGGGTGCGAAAAACCTCTGCCGCCCAATTGGTTGCTGCCCCAGTGGGCAACCAGACAAAGTTTCCGCTTGGCGCTGGCACCTCCCAGCCCTGGCTGTGCAGGCCGTCCACGATGCGATCACGCACGGTGTTAATTCGGCTCACACGCTCCAACAATTCATCTTCATGTTCGAGGGATGCGATGGCTGCTGTCTGTGCAAGCTCGGTAACCGACAGAGGAATTGCTACCGCTCGCGCCGCATCCATCACGTATTCGGGGCCTACAGCGTACCCAATTCGTAGGCCTGCAAGCCCATAAGCCTTAGAGAAGGTGCGCAGCAGCACCAGGTTGGGGTATTCGCCGAGGAGGGTTTCGCCACGGACTGCTTCGGGGTCGGTCACAAACTCGCGGTACGCCTCGTCGAGCACGACGAGCACGTTCTCGGGAACGTCGGCCATGAACTCACGGAACTCGGAATCGGTGACGACGGTGCTGGTCGGGTTGTTGGGGCTGCACACGATGACGACCCGAGTGGATGCCGTGATAGCCGCGCACATTGCTGCGAGGTCATGCCGGTGGTCGGCACCGTTCGCGATCTGCACGCTTGTGGCGCCGGCAGCGGATACGAGCAACGGGTAGGCCTCAAAGCTGCGCCAGGCGTAGATGACTTCGTCGCCGGGAGCTGCGGCTGCGCTGATGAGCTGTGCGAGAACGGCGACGGATCCGGCGCCGACCTGCACGTTCTCGGCGGTAACCCCGAAGCGGGCCGCAATGTGGGTGCAGAGGGCGTAGGCCGAGGCATCCGGGTAGCGGTTGATGCTGTGCGTGGATAGTGCCTCTCGCACCGACGGCAACGGCTCAAAGGGGTTTTCGTTTGAGGACAGCTTGAAGGCGTCCGCATCAGCGGGGGCGCCCTGACGGTAGGGCACGAGGGCGGCGATTTCAGGCCGAAGCTGTACGCGGTTGGTGGTCACTGCCCCAGCCTAGAGCCGCCAGGCCACGTGGTTGTTTCGCTGTCATCACAAATTGTGTCTCCAATTGGGGGAGGTATCCGGTCGCAAGCGTTGCGGCCTAACAATTTGGGGGTGCATAGTTGAATCATGAGAATCTTCGTGCGCCTGCTGATCAATGCTCTTGCCTTGTGGCTTACTACGGTAATTGTTGCCGGCGTGGAGTTGGTTCCTTTTGAGCCGGGGGGAACCCTCGAGATCGTCGTGACCTTCTTGTTGGTTGCTGCGGTATTCGGAATCGTGAACGGTATCTTGGGCAACCTGATCCGCATCGTCGCGTTCCCGCTGTACGTTCTCACCCTCGGTCTTCTTGCTCTTGTTGTGAACGGCTTGCTGTTGCTGCTCGTCAGCTGGATCTCGAGCCTCTTCGGCTTCGGTCTCGTCGTGAACGGCTTCTGGTGGGGCGTACTCGGCGCTCTTGTTTTGGGCCTAATTAGCTGGTTCATCGGCATCGTGGTTCGCCCGATCGTGGGTAAGCAACGCTAGGGCTGCACTCGCTCGTAGTTGTAGCTCGTAACGGTGCAAGAATCGCCACCGCGTTGGCGCGGCACCGCACGGCAGCTCGGACATAACTGCTCCCACCTCCACGATGCGCGTGAGGAGGGCGTCGTGCCCAGCCGGGTACAACCGGTCCGCATCTCCGGCTGATGTGGAAGACGATCACGGCGATCTGCACGACCCCGAGGTCGATCGCACCGGGGACCTCGGCAGCCCAGATCAGTCGAGTCAGCACGGTTCCCGCAGATTCGGCCCAGTTCAGCTGCGGCCGCGACACCGGGGATGAGACCTTCATCCCGCCCGCCGCGAGGTTGACCAAAGCGAGTAACACAGTCACGATCCAGGTCGCGATGATCATGATTTCCTGGCCAATGAGCCTGCAAATAGCTCACTGCCAGACGATTATTCTGTCTGCTCGAGACCTCGTCGCTTCGACCAGCAACGCGTTCTGCTCATCGGATCCCTTTGCCCACTGCGCCGCGACGTCGGGGGCTTTCCCGAAAGCCGTGTGCCGCTGGATCAA
This sequence comes from Rhodoglobus galactosidasius, assembly GCF_054957775.1. Lineage (NCBI taxonomy): Bacteria > Bacillati > Actinomycetota > Actinomycetes > Micrococcales > Microbacteriaceae > Rhodoglobus > Rhodoglobus galactosidasius. Next base: position 188,963 of record NZ_JBQIAV010000006.1, read on the forward strand.
CCGGGCAACCCTCACATCATGTGGGGTGTCGACGAACCATGTTTCGTCCAGAAACTGTCTCACCTCACCCCACCTGCCCGTGTCGGCCAGCAGATAGTTGCCTTCGGTGAGGACGACTCGCACTGACTTGGGAATAGCGATAGCCGCAGCAATCGGATCCTCGACCGATCGTCGGTAGTCCGGAGCGTAGATGACATCTTCACGATTTCGCTTAAGCCTCTCGAGGAGGTTGATGTAGCCCCCAACGTCGAAAGTATCAGCAGCGCCCTTCCTCTTCTCAAGGTCCGTCCCGCGAATCACATCTTGGCTCAAATGAAACCCGTCCATGGGCACGACAACGCAGATATCCTCACCGACTAGGCCTTGGAGACGCTGGGCGACCGTGGACTTTCCGGTTCCTGGCGCACCTAAGATCCCGATAATCACCCGTCGCTGACTACCCGCAGCTCCCTCACTGAGTTCCGTGGCGAGAGCCGGCAGCGGATCTCTCATTGTTTCTTGTCACCGATCGCCGAACTCACGGAGGCGAGAAGCTCTTTCCAAGACGATTGGAACTTATCGACTCCCTGAGCCTCCAAGACGCGCGCGACATCGGCAATTGAGACCCCCTCCTGACTGAGCTTCGCCATGCTGCTGCACGCGCTGTCGAGATTGGACTGGATTGTTTCGGAGATCGGCTCGCTAGCCTCTCCCACGGCCTCCAGCGTGGCCGGTGAGATCGTGCTCACTGTACTCGGGGCGACAAGTCCGATGACATAGAGGGCGGCAGGCAGGGCTAGATTCTTGACCGCGGTGGACGCCCACAGGGGTCGCTGAACGTTTGCGCCGATCGACTGGAGGTCGCGAGCGCGCTCGGTGCGGAATGCCTCCAAGAAGGCTTGATAAGCCGTGAGCGCGTTTGCGATGGCAACCTTCCCGACTAACGGCGAGCTAGCTCCCAGACGTCCCGACACTTCGGCGTCAACTCGCGACACAAAGAAGGATGCGACTGAGTGAATCAGCGCCAGATCAAGCCCATCTTTGGCAGCCTGCTCCAGCCCTGAAAGATAGGCGTCGACTACTTGGAGATACCGTTGAACCCCGAAGATGAGAGTCACATTGACACTGATGCCCAATGCGATTGTCTGTCGAATCGCGATCAATCCTTCGTCGGTCGCGGGGATCTTGATCATTACGTTGGGCCGGTCAACGACGGATGCGAGTTGCTGAGCCTGAACAATTGTGGCGTCGGCGTCGTGTGCCAGACGTGGGTCAACCTCCACGGACACCCATCCGTCGCGCCCTCTGGAAAGGATATGAGTATCCCGTAGGACGTCGCACGCTGCTCGGACGTCATCGGTGATGAGCCGAAAGGCGATTTGCTCAACATCCTTACCTTCGGACGCAAGTTGTCGGACTTGGCGCTGGTAGGAAAAGTCGTTACCGATAGCCGCCGCGAAGATCGTTGGATTCGTCGTAACTCCGACCACGTTACGTTCGGCGATCAGATCTCTGAGACCCCCACTCTCCAGAAGAGTTCGGGAGAGGTCATCCAGCCAGATGCTTACGCCGGCGGCAGTGACCCGCTCGGTTCCGTTAGGTGGTATAGCCAAAGATCAAGTCCTCCGTTGTTTGGTGGTCAAGGCAGCTCGAGAGAGCCCCAATTAGATGGTTGATATCGCTTCAACGATGCCGACATTGGCGATTCTTTCTCTCCAGCCGATGAATTCCTGCCGGAGTTGATCGTTCTCTCCGAGGTTCCCGAATACATCCGCGTAGTCGAGGAAGGAACCCGGCGCGCGCTGCTCCAGAGCCACCGCAGCGGCAAGACCGTCACGGCGTTTGTCGACGATGGGGGTCGGATCGTCCTGCCCTGCGTGAGTTTCGAGATAGGTGCACCAGGCGGCCAGCACCAAGCTTGAGTGACGTGTTTCGCGGTCGTTGCTGAGCTGGTTTTGCACGACCGGGAGCAGGAACTTGGGGATCCTATCCGAGGCATCGACGGCTAGGCGGGCGAGGGTGTCAAGGATCGCCTGGCTGCTGAATCTGCTGATCAGCTGTTGACAGTAGTCGTCTAGGTCGACTCCGGGGACCGGAAGCAGGGTGGGGATCGCTTCGTTTCTCATGTAGCCGAGCAGGAAGTCGGAAAACACTGGTCTTCGGCACACTTCATGGACGTAAGTCTCCCCGGCCAGAATGCCGGTGAACGCTATCGCTTGATGGGATGCGTTAAGCAGTCGCAATTTCATGAGCTCGTACGGTTCGACATCGCCCACTACTTGAACGCCGACTGTTTCCAGGGCGGGTCGGCCAAGTGTGAAGCGGTCCTCGAGTACCCACTGTTCGAAGGCCTCGGACCGAACCGGGAATTCGTCGTCGATCCCGAACTCAGCTTGGATGCTCGCGCGCGTCTCGTCGGTCGTTACTGGAGTGATGCGGTCAACCATGGAGTTGGGGAATGCGACATATTCTTCTATCCACGTTGCGAGACCGGTGTCCTTGCGGCGAGCGAACTCGACTACAGCTTTCTTGGCAAATGCCCCGTTGCCCTGAATGTTGTCGCACGACATGACAGTGAACGGTTGCTCGTCAGCGGCGCGGCGGCGTGCAAGCCCCGCAACAATGAGGCCCAAGACACTTCGGGGAGTAGTTTTAGAACCGATGTCTGCGAGCGTGAGCGGGTCACGCGGGTCGAACTCGCCGGTTGCGTCGTTGATGCTGTAGCCGCCCTCGGTGATGGTCAGCGACACGATTCGAGTGGACAGATCCGCGAGCTTGTCGACGACTGCCTGAGGGTCATCGGGGGCATACAGGTACTCAACGATGGAACCGATGACCGCGGCCTGGCTGACCTCATCCGTGTCTTTAGTGACCAGAGTGTAAAGGTTGTCCTGATGATCTAGCGCATCCCTGATCGGCAGGTCGAAGGGCAGAACACCAACCCCGCAGATCCCCCATTCGCGCTCTCCAGCGTTGAGTAGACGGTCAAGATACATCGCCTGATGGGCTCGGTGGAAAGCACCGACACCGAAATGGACGATTGAAGCTGGGATGTGCTCTGTAAGGTAGTTCGGTATCGGCACCGTTGAACTGACCTGGTCGACGGTCTCCCGTGACAACTTCGGCAAGGTGATCACTTCATTTCTTCTAGGCTGGGGACACACTTGTGTCGCTGGATTCGTTGGCTAGGTCGCGTGTATCACACCGCAGGAGTCGCGGTGCATCAAAGTGGGTTTGAGTGTCTCAACCCTCGTGGGAAGGTCAGGATTCTCGAGCCGCTCCAACAGTAGGGTGACGGCGCGATGGCCCAATTCGGCGAGAGGCTGTGCAATTGCAGTGAGTCTCGGATGGAAGAAATCAGCCCAAACAAAGTCATCGAACGATGCCAACGCGAGATCGTCTGGCACTGTCATATTTAGGGCACGAAGGGTGCGCATTGCATCGATCGTGACCATGTTATTGGCAGTGATGATCGCCGTTGGGGAGTTTGCCACATTCAAGATTCTGCGTAGTGGGCCTTCGGCTGGCTGTTCCCCTGGGTCAGAGTATGCGATGAAGTTCTCGTCCACTTCGATGCCTGCGCGCGCCATGCCCAACCTAAATCCGCTCACTCGTTCCTCAGACGTGGTCAGGCCCGCTCGGCCAGCAATCATGGCAATCCGAGAGTGCCCGGCAGACGTGAAGTGGTTGACCAGCGAAGCCATCGATTCGAGGTTTTCCACTCCGATCGCATCCAGACCAGTCAGATCTATGCCCTCGGGAATCCGGTCGAAGAGCACAGCGGGCACGCTTCGTGCCCTTAGCTGCCGTACTACTGTGGCCACCTCTTCAGAGGGTGCCACAATAACGGCGTCAACCCGTCGACTAAGTAGCTCGGCTAGAACCGTTTCCTCGCGGCTGGGATCGTCGTGGCTGTCCACGAGGATGATCGTGTAACCCGCGGAACTAAGTTCACGTTCGATCGCGTGAACAACTTCACCGAAGTACGGATTGCTGATGGCTGACACCGCCAGCCCGACGGTGTTGGTGCGACCCGTCCTCAATGATCGAGCAATGATGTCGTTGGTGTAGCCCGTTTGCTCGATAGCGATATTGACCCGCTCAACAACGTCAGGGGACACCCGGCGAGTCTTGTTGAGCACATGAGAAACCGTGGACTGCGACACATTTGCAGCACGCGCGACGTCCTGCATCGTGACTGGTCCGATCGTATTAGACATTAAATCGCCCCCGGCTCGATCTACTTGACCGCACCCATAGCGAGACCGCGCACGAGCCGCTTCTGCGCCAGCCATCCCGCGATGACGACAGGAAGAACCGCTAAAGTGGATGCCGCGCTCAGAACGGCGAGGAACTGTCCTCGACCGTCGACAAATCCACCGAGCCAGGGCGGCGTCGTCCGAGCCATGGTGGATGTGAGAATCGTCGCAAGGAAGTATTCATTCCACGCGAAGATAAAGCAGATAAGGGCTGTGGCGGCTACACCCGGGGCAACAATGGGAAGCACGATTCTGACCAGTTCGGTTCGCAGGTTCGCGCCGTCAACCTGTGCAGCCTCGATGATCTCGACGGGAACTTCAGAGAAAAACGACCTCATCATCCAGATCGCCAGTGGCAGGTTAATGCCCACGTAGAGCAGGGAAAGAGCGGTAATGTTGTCCACTGCACCCAACGCCTTCAGAATTAAATACACCGGGATGATGCTCGCCGCGATAGGCATGAACCGCGTGGAGATGAAGAAGAATAGTGCATTCTGGGGCTTAACGATGGGCCGAATGGAAAGTCCGTACGCGGCCGGAATCGCCAGTGCAAGCACTATCATCGTCGAAAGCAGGCTAGCGGTAAGGGAGTTCACTAGGACCGGGACCAAGCCTTGGCCAATCACCGATTCGAACTGGCGTAGCGACAACTCGACGAAGATAGTCGGCACTGCGGTGGCGGCATCCTTTTCGGACTTAAAAGCAGTGAAGACCATCCACAGGATAGGGAAGAACACTGCGAACGTGATCGCCCAGGTCGCAAGGGTCAATGCGCCGCCCCGAACTAGGCTCAACAGCGGCGCCCTTCGACGTCGCGCAACTCGTGTTGACATTACTTGTTTCCTTCCAGCGAGAAGATCTTGAACATGAATCGAAGGGCGAACGTAGCTATAGCGATCGTGAAGACAACCGTAACCACCCCATACGCAGCCGCCTCACCAACGTTGAGGGCGATGAACGCCTTCTCATACAAAAGGTAAGGGAGTGTCTTGGTACCCCCGGTTCCCTTCGTCATGATGTTAACGGGGTCAAATACCTGAATCATGAAAATGGTTCCGAGCAGCGCCGCCAACTCAATGTACTGGCGCATGTGAGGCAGGGTCATGCTGGTGAAGGTGCGGAATACTCCAGCTCCGTCAACGCTTGCCGCCTCGAGGACGTCCTTGCTCTGGCTCTGCAATCCAGCGAGAAGGATGAGCATCATGAACGGGGTGAACTGCCAGGTCATCACCGCGATGATCGTTAGTGCAGGAAAGTCGGTATTCCATGCGACAGCGGGAATCCCGACAACACCGAGAACCCAGTTGAAGATTCCCACGTTCGCATCGAACAGTGACCACTTCCACATCAAGGCGGCCGCCGCCGGCATCACAAGGAATGGTGTAATCAGAAGTGTTCTCGCGAGGCCCCGCCCTCGGAAGTTGCGGTCGAGCAGCAGGGCCAAGATCAGCCCGAATAAAACTGAGAGAACTACTGAGCTTCCGGTGATCACCACTGTCGCAAGCATCGAGGAATACAGATCTGTGCTGGTGAATACTGTCACATAGTTCTCGAACCACACAAATTTTTGAGACGCTGGCCGCAAAAGATTCCAGTCCTGCAAGGAATACGCGATCGTGGCAAGGAATGGGATTTGCGTAAGAGCAATGGCGACAACCAATGCCGGCAGCACGAGACCACGAGGAATCCATCTGGCACGCCGTGCGGCGACTGCGTTTGCGCGGGATGGCAATGTCGGCACGGTGACCGGCCGCCCCATCGTTGGGATATCTGTTTTAGGCATATGTAGTTCCAGTTTCAATAGATACGCGATTGTGGGCCAAGCCACCTACTGGCGCTTGGCCCACAACTGTGCCGTCAAGGACTCAGCTGACTACTTCTGAGCGTCTCCGGCTTTCTGCGCGAGGATCTGAACCTTGGCAAGTGCCCCATCGACGGTCTCACGACCAGCGTAGACATCCGCGAAGATCTGCGAGGCCTGGTTGCCCAGATCCTGCCACTCAGGGATGGTCACATACTGGATACCGACCCACGGCTGCGGGTTCACCCCGGGCTGCGCCGGGTCGACACCGAGAATTGATTCCTTCGTGATGTCTGCAAACGCAGCGGCGGCTTCCTTATACTCCGGAATATCGTACGTCGACAGGCGCGATCCCGGAGGAACGCGGCTCCAGCCGAGCTCGGTGCCGACTAGGTTGGCGTAGTCCTTGTTGGTTGCCCAATTGATGAACTTCCACGCGGCATCCTTCTTGGTCGACGTGTTCGGAACCGCGAGGTTCCACGACCAGAGCCAGCCGGACGACGCGGTCTCGACAACCGGTGCCGCGACGTAGCCGACGTTGCCGACAACGGTGCTCAGGTCGGGCGACTCGAGAGAGCCAGCCGCCGAGGTTGCGTCGTACCAGAATGCCGCCTTGCCTTGGCTAAACAGGTTGAGGCACTCGGTAAAGCCAGCCGATACCGGGTCGGCTTCGCCCGCAGCCGCGAGGGTGTCAGCGTAGAACGTGAGAGCGTCGCGGAATCCAGGCTGGTCGACCTGAGCAGTCCAGTCCTTATCAAACCAAGCACCACCGAAGGTGTTGACCACCGTGGTCAGCGACGCAGCGCCCTCACCCCAGCCAGGCTTGCCGCGGAGGCAGATGCCAGCGTGCTCAGGGGTGTTGACTTGTTTGGCCAGATCAGCGATCTCCTGCCACGTCGGGTTCGCTGGGACAGTCAAGCCAGCGTCGGCGAGGATCTGCTTGTTGTACATCAGCATCGACGACTCACCGTAGAAGGGAATCGCGTACATGTCGCCATCGACCGACACCGCCGTGCGAATCGGGTCGAAGAAGTCGCTGACCTCGTAGGCGGAGTCCGCATCAGCGTACGTGGACAGGTTCGTGAGCCAGCCGTTCTGCTGCCACAGGGGAACCTCATAGGCGCCGACCGTGACGATGTCGTACTGACCACCCTGAGTGGCGACGTCCTTGGTCACCGCGTTACGCAGGTCGTTCTCCTCCATCTGGATGAAGTTCACCTTGATGTCGGGGTTGTCCTTCTCGAAGTTGGCCTTCAACTCCTCCATATCCTTCATCTGTGGGTTGTTGACCGTGGCGAGGGTCAGTGTGGTGACACCGCCAGTGTCTCCACCACCTGCTCCAGTACATGCACTCAGCCCAACCATCACCACCAAGGCACTCGCCGCGAGAGCGGACGCGCGAACCGTTCGGAAAATATTCATGTGAAACCTCTCTGTTTCTGCAGGACATCTGCTGTCGAGCAACCATAAACCATGCGCATACGAATGCGCAATCGAATTTCTTCGCTATTCCCCCAAACAGATAGCAGCTACAGATCATCGTGCGCTTGCTGATCAACGCTCTTGCCTTGTGGCTGACCACGGTGCTTGCCGCCGGCGTGGAGTTAGATCCTTTTGATCCGGGCGGAACCCTTGAGGTCGTCGTGACCTTCTTGTTGGTTGCTGCGGTGTTCGGAATCGTCAACGGTGTGCTGGCAACCTGATCCGCATCGTCGCGTTCCCGCTGTACGTGCTCACCCTCGGTCTTCTTGGCCTGATCAGCTGGTTCATTGGCATCTTGGTGCGCCCCATCGTCGGCAAGCGGCGCTAGGGCTGCACCCGTTCGTAGTAGTAGCTCGTAACAGTGGCTGTTGTTGCTCCGCGACCGAACACTGCCATGCGCTCTGCGGCGCTCTGAACTTCACGACTGTCTGACTGATCCATGAGACGCGCAGTTTCGCGGTACTCACTGAGCTGATGGGCGGGAACGGGCACTCCTTCGGGCAGGGTGCGCCCACCGAAGGCGTGTCGCTCCACCGTGAGCGCGTGCCGGTTGTCCTGCAGTCCGCCTGCCGCAACGACAAGGTCATCCGTATGCTCAACGATGACCGTGGGAACGTCGTCAGGAATGTCAATCTGGCCGATGTTTCCCCCCACTGTGAACACCCCTGTGGTGTTGTACTCCCCGGATTCGGCGAGCCGTGCCGCCGTCGCGGCGCCCTGCGAGTGACCGTTGAACGTAACCGGACTCTCGCTCGTGATACCTGCCTCGCGCATGGCCGCAGCGACCGCAGCGATCGACCCCGACTGCTGCCCTGCCGCAAGGGAGAGGTTGCTCGTGCCGTCAACCGGTTCGGTGGAGCCCGAGATCGCGAAGTCGACTGTTCCCGCAATGTAGACCTCGAAACGGTGAGGCTCACCCAAAGTTTCGTACTTCTCGATGCGCACTTGCTCAGGACGCTCGTCCGTGGGTTGGGGGATGCGCTTGACGCGCTCCTCGACTGATTCTGCTGCGGTGACGGGTTCGGGTTGAGTGGTTCTCTTCAGCGCGACAGGGGTCTCCTTCAGAACCCCAGCTACCCCTCCAGCCCGCTGGATGAACCCGGCAGACGATGCCAACCCGATCACCCCTGCGGTGCTAAGAGCAGACACCAGACTGGGAGGGAATCCGGCTGCACCAGCCGCAAACTCATCAACAGTCATAACGCCGTACCGGAGTGCACGCACGAACGCAGGGTCGCTGATCAGTTCATTCAGTTGCGTCGACATCCATTTCTGGTCCGATAGCTGCGGATCGGCTCTCCCGAGCACGAATGCGGCCACCCCAATGCCGGCAAGGATCGGCAACAGGGGACTGGTCAACACGACGGTAGCTGCCCACGCGGGAAAGAAGAACCCGATCACTGCCGCTGCATCGGCGGCCACCCGACGAATAAGGCTCTCGGCGATAGCCTCACCCAGCCCATACGTTTGTGCGGCGAAGCGCACGAGCCCACTCATCAGTTCCGCCCGAAAAGCAAACTGGCTCAGGGCAAAGTGCGCATAGTCGAGATCGGTCTCGGCGAGGGCAGCTGCGGTGGGGATGCCCAACGATTCCAGTTGTCCGATCGTGAGTCGAGCATCCACCATCTGAATGGCGCCCACAATGTCTCGTGTCATATCGGCGGCGCGCAATAGGTTGGCCGCATTGCTGAGCATCTCGTCGGTAGCAACGGCATGACTGCCGCCCCCAGAGATGATGAGCTCATTCGACACGAGCGCTCAGCTGGCTGGCTGCGGTCATGGTGCGCTGCTCTGCGGCCTCGATCATTGTGCGAGCGCTGGCCAAATCACGGTGCAGTTCCTGAACGCCGACATCGAACAGTCGTTGGGTCGGCCCGCGCCAGCTAACGCTCTCGTTCGGCAGCAACGCGCGCACATAGCTGAGCCGTTCGTTGATCATGCGGAGCTGTTGGGCCTGAAACTCGAGCGCAACCCGAGCCGTGGCATCCATGGGATTTGTCATCTATCGCCTTCCGATGACCCAACCGTCACGAAATTTCTGTCCCTGTTGAGGTGGCCGGGAGCAATACCGGAGACCAATCCCTGTGCTTGCTCTGTTGAGGAGTCGAAACTGCGCAACAATGAATCATGACCTTCGAGCGTGCTCTCTCCGACTCGACGACATTCAAAGTGTGTTTCGTATGCACGGGCAACATCTGCCGCTCGCCGATGGCCGAGGCCATCTTCAATCACCTAATAGCCAAAGCCGGACTCGATAAGCGCCTCGTCGTGGCATCGGCGGGCACCGGTGACTGGCATGTGGGCGAGCCAGCCGACGATCGCACCATCAACGCCCTCGCGGCACGCGGCTACAATGGTTCTGGGCATAGAGCCCGCCAGTTTGACCCCGAATGGTTCAGCAATCTTGACCTCATCGTCGCGTTTGATCGAGGACAAGAACGAATTCTGCGCACCTGGGCACCCAGCGACCAAGACCGGTCAAAAGTGCAGCCCATGTTGGGCTTTGATAGCGACCTCGCTCATCTCATTGACGTGCCAGACCCCTACTATTCGGATGCCGCACTCTTCGACCATGTCCTCGGCATGATCGAGAGGGCCTGCGGCTCGCTATTTCGCCAGATCACACCAGGAATCACCTAGGGAGCCCCATGAGCCCGTTGCCCGTTCAACCACTGAGCCCTCTCGATGGCCGCTACCGCCCCGCCGTTTCGGCACTGGGGGAGCACCTCTCTGAAGCAGGGCTCAACCGGGCCCGCGTGCACGTCGAAATTGAGTGGCTCATCTTCCTGACGGGCAAGAGCCTGTTCGGTTCCCGCCCGCTGCCCGCCGACCAGATCGCCTCCTTGCGTGCCTTCGCCACCGATTTCGGCCAAGAGCAGATCGACGAACTTGCCCGCCTCGAGGCAACCACCCGCCACGATGTGAAAGCCGTCGAATACCTGGTGCGGGCCAAACTCGACGAGCTCAGCCTCAACTCCATCGCCGAACTCACCCACTTTGCGGCAACCAGCGAAGACGTCAACAACCTCTCCTATGCGCTCACCATTTCGGATGCCGTGCGCGAAGTGTGGCTGCCGAAGTTCCGTATCGTTCTCGCCGCGCTGCGTGCGCAATCCGAGCTCATGCGTGACAATGCGATGCTCGCCCACACGCACGGCCAGCCGGCGACGCCCACGACCATGGGCAAAGAGTTCGCCGTCTTCGTGTACCGACTCGACCGCATCCTGACTCGCATTGAGGGCATCAGCTACCTCGGCAAGTTCAGCGGAGCCACCGGCACCTTCGCCGCACACCTCGCTGCTGACCCCGAGCAGAACTGGCCGGCACTCTCGAAGGAGTTCGTCGAGTCGCTCGGGCTCGACTGGAACCCCCTCACCACTCAGATCGAATCGCACGACTGGCAAGTGGAGCTCTACCAGGCCACTAACCACGCCAACCGCGTGCTGCACAACCTCTGCACCGACGTGTGGTCGTACATTTCAATGGGCTACTTCCGTCAGATTCCGCAGGCAGGCGCAACAGGCTCCTCCACGATGCCGCACAAGATCAACCCGATCCGTTTCGAGAATGCGGAAGCCAACCTCGAGCTGTCGAGCGCCCTGCTCGAGTCGCTCGCGCAGACGCTCGTGACCTCACGACTGCAGCGCGACCTCACCGACTCCACCACGCAGCGCAACATCGGTGTGGCCTACGGTCACTCGCTGCTCGCCCTCGACAACATCGAACGCGGCCTGCGCGAGATCGCCCTCAACCCTGTTGCTCTGGATGCTGGCCTCGACACCAACTGGGAAATTCTGGGCGAGGCCATCCAAACGGTCATCCGCGCCGAGGTCACCGCGGGTCGCAGCACCATCAGCGATCCATACGCGATCCTCAAGGAACTCACCCGTGGCAAGCGCATCAACTCCACCGACCTCAGCGAGTTCATCGCTGGACTCGACATTGGTGCGGATGCTAAAGCACGCCTGCAAGCGCTGACCCCAGCCACCTATGTGGGGCTGGCCAGCTCACTCGTCGACTACTTGGGCGACAGCAAGTAGCTCAGACGTCGCGCTTGCGCGGCAGCGGTTCGCTCTGCAGAAGGCCGGTCTCCTCAGGAGGCCGGCCTTCGGCGTTGATGGGCGTCTTCGGATTACTGCGCCGGCTCTCATCGGACGACGGACGAGTGCTGTGCCCCTCCTCAATGTGGAAATTCAGGAAGATGCGGCGACGCTAGACATCCGATCCCAAGAATCCGGCCAGTTCCGTTTGTCATGAGCCCAAGCCGCAAACGCTTTTCCTGAGTTTCCGTGGTCGCAGCGCCGTTATCGTGACGCTCGCCGAGCAATTGCAGAAGGTGTGACATCTGCCCTCTGGGCTTGGCCACCCCTGCGATCAGCCGTAGTACAAAGGGTAGGCCGACCTTATAGTCAGGGAAAACAAACGCAATTGCGTCAAGACGCCGTCGAGGCAAAAGCAGCTCTTTAGCGAACCTCCGTGCGGACGCGACTAATGCGCTGCGTCGCGATCCTGCTCGTCCATGTCGAGAAGTTCGTCCTTGTCTGGGCGCACGGCGAGAACGAGCATCGCGATAACGACGAGCGAGACAATGAAGGCGATTCCGGCAAAGATGAGGCCGAGCATCCAGTCGCGGGTCGACATGAAGACGACGAGGCCCGTGAACACGGCGAAGATCCCGGAGAGACCGAGCATCTCGGCTGGGCGCGTACGGTCACGCTTGTTGGGGGAATCCACCTAATCCTCTTTCTGTTCCACGGCCGCGGAGGCCGCGACGTAATCTTTGTTTCTCCACTTAAGTGAGAGCGCGGCAATCACCAAATACACACCAAGGATGGCCCAGTAGGCTCCAAGAAGCCCGACCACCACAATGGATGCCGTCAATTCTCGATCTACCCCGTCAGGACCGGTGTACTGCTGGCTGAATCCCGGTGGCACAAGCAGCATGACCAGGGCGAGCAGTGCGGTCAGGGAGCCGACGAACACCCAGTCGCGTGCCGACGCGTCGCGCCCGCGGCTCCGCAGTCCGAGGTAGAGCTCGATGAAGCCGGTGATCGCAGCGAATGCGGTCACCAAGAAAACGAAGTACGCCTGCCCACCACTGGTAGCAACGAAGGCGGCGATGGCAGTCGCGAGAGTGACAGCACCCTGCGTAATCGATAGAGTGCGTGCGATGCCGCGGTGGGGTGACAGCACACTCGAGGTCAGGATAACGGCGCCCGCAACAAGCGTGAAGCTTGCCAGCGTAACGAGCCCGAGGCGTGGGGAGTGGTCGGCCGAGAACGTGACGGCAATTGCCAGGACAAGGGCCGGAATGGCTCGGGCTAACGGCACGTACCACGCAGTGGATGCCGGCAGCGGCTCAGTGTGAGCACTAGTCAAGCGATCGCCTTCTTTCTGAACAAGCGGTTACCTCTAGTGTAAGCCGGTTGCCATGCGCTTCAGTCAGCGCCAATGCGGCCGAAACCGCTAGGAGCCCGGTGGCAGGTCGACGAAGCGCGAGAAGTGCCCGTGGAAGCCCACGGTGACCGTTCGCGTTGGTCCGTTTCGGTGCTTAGCAATAATGAGGTCGGCTTCTCCCGCACGAGGGCTGTCTGCTTCGTACGCGCTTTCACGGTGCAACAGAATAACCATGTCGGCGTCTTGCTCGAGCGATCCCGATTCACGAAGGTCGGAGAGTGCAGGCTTCTTGTCGGCTCGCTGCTCCGGACCACGGTTCAGCTGTGAAATTGCGATTACGGGAACTTCAAGTTCTTTCGCAAGCAGCTTCAGTGCACGCGAGAACTCACTAACCTCTTGCTGGCGCGATTCGACCTTTTTACCGCTGGTCATGAGCTGCAGGTAGTCGATGATGACCATGCGCAGGCCAACCTTCTGCTTGAGTCGGCGACACTTAGCGCGAATCTCAACCAGGGTCATGTTGGGGCTGTCATCAATGTAGAGAGGCGCATCGTTGATGCGGCCACGTGTCTGGGCGATCGTAGTCCAGTCATTGGCGTGCACTGAACCTTTGCGCATGTGCTGCAGGGGAACACTTGCTTCTGCTGACAGAAGTCGCATCGCGATCTCGCTTCGGCCCATTTCTAGGGAGAAGACGATCGACGGCAAGTCATGGTGGATGGATGCTGCGCGAGCGAAGTCCAAACCTAGAGTCGACTTACCGATAGCGGGGCGCGCAGCCAAAATGATCAGCTGACCGGGGTGTAGCCCGTTGGTGAGTTCATCGAGTTCGGCGAATCCGGTGGGAACGCCGATCATCTGCCCGTCGCGGCCGCGAGCTGCTTCGATTTCGTCGATGGCGCTCTCGACGGCCGTCGTCAGTGGTACGTAGTCTTCAGTTTCAACGCCGCCGGTGACCGAGTAAATCTCTGCCTGGGCATTGTTGACGAGGTCAAGAACTTCGCCTTCGCTGGCATAACCCATCTGAACGATTCGGGTTCCGGCCTCGACGAGCCGTCGCAGGACAGCTTTCTCGGTGACGATGTTGGCATAGAAGCCAGCGTTCGCTGCAGTAGGAACAATGCCGGTCAGCGTGTGGAGGTATTCAACTCCGCCGGCGCGGGAGAGGTCACCCGTCTTAGTGAGTTCGTCGGTGACCGCGATAACGTCGGTGGGCTCACCGTGGGAGTAAAGGGTGAGCACGGCATTGAAGATCGTCTCGTGCTTGGGAACGTAGAAGTCCACACCACGCACGGTTTCGATCACGTCGGCCACTGCGTCTTTGCTGAGCAGCATGCCACCAATTGCGCTCTGTTCCGCGAGGAGATCGTGTGGGGGTACACGGTCGCCGCGCGAGCCGCCGCGGGATTCGCCCGACTGACGTTCGTCACCGGCGAGACCCAAGTGCGCTATAGACATACGTTTCCTCCTAGTGGGGCAGCCCTAGTTATACGCGCCACCCCCGACACTCAGGCAGGCTCCACACTGGGACCCGCTTCAAGGCTGCTTCACAATACGAACCAGAATCAACAACCCACAACTGGGGCTGTGGATAATGCTGTGCACAACTCGGGCGAAACGCCGGAAGTATTGTGAGCAACCTGTGGAAACAACTGTGGAAACTCACGCTAGTATTTCAGAAAAACGTACTCTGACCTGCATTTTTATAATCCACACACAGTGTGTAGAAACATGTCTAAAGTCAGGCTTGAGGGTTCCGTATCTTTTCGAAATCCTGTGCATAAAGGGCTTGACAAGTGGGCTTAAAGCACAAGGACGACGAGCCTTGCGGCCCGTCGTCCTTGTGGAACTTCAGTTACTTGCCTGCAACAACCTGAAGGGTGATCGTCGCAACGATGTCGTCACGCAGACGAATCGTAGCTTCGTGGTCACCAACAACCTTGATGGGGCTCGTGATTTCGATCTTGCGCTTGTCGATGTCGCCAAGACCCGCAGCGATGACAGCTTCTGCCACGTGAGCGGGCTTAACCGAACCGAATAGACGTCCACCGTGACCCGCGGTCACAGTGAGCTTGACCTTGGTCGCCTGGAGGCGAGCCTTGAGGTCCTGCGCTTCTTCGAGAGTGGCGTGCTCGCGGGAAACGCGTGCTGCCTTGATTGACTCGACCTGCTTTTCGCCACCGCGAGTCCACGCCACGGCAAAGCCCTGGGGGATGAGGTAGTTGCGAGCGAAGCCGTTCTTTACGTCGACGACGTCACCGGGAGTGCCGAGACCGGTCACTTCGTGAGTGAGGATGAGCTTAGACATGTCGGTGGCTCCTTAACGGCCTGCGCCGGCGTAGGGCAGCAATGCCATCTCACGGGCGTTCTTGACGGCCGTGGCGATGAGACGCTGCTCCTGAACGGAAACACCGGTGATGCGACGGGCGCGGATCTTTCCACGCTCGGAGATGAATTTACGAAGCGTAGCGATATCCTTGTAATCGATAACGCCTACGCGGATCGACTTGGCTGGTGCGGCGTTCTTGCCGTCCTTGCCCTTGCGGATGGGCTTGCGGCGGTCGCCGCTGCTCTTTCCTGCCATGAGTGTTACTTCTTTCTGTAATTAAGACTAAGCGTCGAGTGCCTAGAAAGGCGTCTCGTCGGAGTAGTTGCCTGGGGTGTTCCATACGTCACCAGATGCTGCGGGAGCACTTGCAGCCCACGGCTCGTCTTTCGACTGACCGCCACTCTGCTGGGCGCCACCGCTCTGCTGGGCGCCGCGAGGGGCCGAGCTGTCACGGGGTGCACGGGTTACCTGCGCGGTTGCATAGCGGAGGCTGGGACCGATTTCGTCGATCTCCAGTTCCATGCTTGTGCGCTTTTCGCCCTCTTTGGTTTCGTAGGAGCGCTGACGAAGGCGGCCCTGCGCGACTACGCGGCTGCCCTTGGTCAGTGTTCCAGCAACGTGCTCGGCGAATTCACGCCAGCACGAAGCGCGGAGAAATAGTGCTTCTCCGTCTTTCCACTCGTTCGATGCTCGATCGAAGGTGCGCGGCGTTGAGGCAATGGTGAAGTTAGCTACAGCAAGTCCACCCTGCGTGTAACGCAGTTCGGGATCTGCCGTGAGGTTACCCACGACCGTTATGACTGTCTCGCCGGCCACGACTACTCTGCTTCCGCTTCAGCCTTGGCTACTTCGACAGGAGCCTCGGTTGGAGCAACAGGAGCCTTTGCTTCTTCGGCCGGAGCCTTAGTTGCGGCAGCAGGAGCCTTAGTTGCAGGGGCAGGGGCCTTGGTGGCAGCAGCAGGAGTTTTTGCCGGAGCAGCAGCCTTGCGGGCAGCCTTCTCTTCAGCAATCTTCTTGGCTACAGCTACCTGAGCAAAGCCAGCTTCTGCACGCAGCACCTTGGTGCGCATGACAGCTTCGCTGAGCTTGAGTTGGCGGTCGAGTTCGTCAGTAGACGCGCTCTCGGCGGTGAAGTTGACGACGGCGTAGATGCCTTCGGTCTTCTTGTTGATCTCGTAGGCCAAACGACGGCGACCCCAAATATCGATGTTATCGATGCTGCCACCGTCATTACGGATGACATTGAGGAACTTGTCGAGACTGGGAGCCACGGTGCGTTCGTCGATCTCTGGATCGAGGATGACCATGAGTTCGTACTGATGCGTCACAAACCCACCTCCTTCGGACTTAAACGGTTACAGACGATCTGTAACAGGAGGGTGTTGACGTTCGTCGTTCCACCTAAAGGCAGTCAGACAACCTGCCCAGTGTAGTTGCTTTACACGGCAATACTCAAGACAAAGCTCAACCTTCGTTGCCCTGGCGCTCCGACCACCAGGTGCGCAGCCGTTTTTCGGCTTCGTGCTCGCCGAGCGGACCCTCGTCGAGGCGCAGCTCAAGCAAGAACGAATACGCCTCGCCCACGTCACGGCTGGGCTTCAGCCCAAGAATGGCCATGATCTGCTCACCATCGAGATCGGGACGAACAGCCGCGATCCCCTCTGCCTCCGCAATTGCCGCGATCCGCTCCTCGAGGTCGTCATAGGCAAACGCTAAACGGTCGGCTTTACGCACATTGCGGGTCGTGACATCCGCCCGAGTAATGATGTGCAGGCGCTCAAGCTGGACACCGGCATCCCGAACATAGCGACGCACAGCCGAATCAGTCCACGCCCCCTCGGTGTAACCGAAGAACCTCAAATGAAGTTCAACCAGGCGCGCAACCGACGTGATGGTCTCCTTATCGAAACGCAATGCTCGCAGTCGTTTGGTCGCAAGCTTCGCACCAACAACATCGTGGTGGTGGAAGGTAACCACCCCTCCGCGCTCAATCTTGCGCGTCGACGGCTTACCAATGTCGTGCAAGAGCGCGGCAATACGCAACACTAGGTCGGGGCCCTCGATGCCCGGGCGGCTCTTCTCCAGGTCAATCGCCTGGCGCAACACTGTGAGGGAGTGCTCGTACACGTCCTTATGGTGGGCATGCTCATCCACTTCAAGCTTCAATGCCGGAATCTCGGGAAGTACCTGCTCAGCAAGTCCCGTCTCGACTAGCAGGCGGATGCCCGGAACCGGGTCATCCGTCTTCAAGAGTTTCGTCAGCTCATCGCTTACGCGCTCAACACTCACGATTTCGATGCGCGGCGCGAGCTCGGCCATCGCGCGGACGGTGTCGGGGGAGACCGTGAAACCCAGCTGCGACGTAAAACGTGCGGCCCGCATCATCCGCAGCGGATCATCACCAAACGACACCTCAGGTGAGCCCGGCGTTGTGAGGGTCTTGCTCAGCAGGTGCTCAACACCATTCCAGGGGTCGACCAGCACCCGCTCGGGCAAGCGCAACGCCATCGCGTTGACGCTGAAGTCGCGGCGCTCAAGGTCTTTCTCCAAAGAATCACCGAAAGCAACAACAGGCTTTCTGGTTGCGCCGTCATAACTATCGGCACGGTAGGTCGTAATTTCAACCGTTTCGCCGTCGATACGGGCCGCGATCGTGCCGAAGTCGCGGCCAATATCCCATTGAGCCTCAGAGATCGGCTTGACGATCCGCATAATGTCGTCGGGGCTCGCATTGGTCGCAAAATCGAGGTCGGTGACCGCTCTCCCTAAGAACGCGTCGCGAACCGGCCCGCCAACAAGCGCGAGTTCGAAACCTTCGGCATTGAATCGCGCAGCTAGGGTGGCTACGGGTTTAGAGTCGGCAAGCTTTCCGAGACTCTCGATTGCATCGGCAACACTCTCCATGATGCGACTAGTTTCGCACGACCAAAGCGAGCAATTTGCCCGAAGCATCCACAAGTGCCCAACCATTCAGACAAGGAAGAATAAACTCACATCATGCTGGCCGAGCGAGAGTACGGGGTCGACCCTTGCCTATAAGAGTCTTCAGCGCTGCTGTCGCGCTTGGTCTTGGCGTTGCTCTTGCCGCGAGCGGAGCTAGCGCCGCACCGAACCCAACCGCCGTTACTGCGCTGACAACGGCATCCGTCGCCACCGAAGTGGCCGTAATTGCGCCTCTCACGGTGCCGACCGGCAGCGGCGGGCTGATCAATGCCGAAACGCTTGCCGAGTACACCGACTCCTTAGGTCTGCTCACTCGGCAATTGGATGCCGTAGCCGGCAAACCCATAGCGGTGGCCGTTGATCCGATGATCTTGGCCTCCATTCGCGTATTGGGCACGAGCGCTCCGGAGTCTGCACGCAACTGGTTAGAGCGCCTGTCGCTCATCAGCAATGAGATCGTTCCGCTGCCTTACGCCAACGCTGATCCGACGCTGGTAACTCAGGCCGGCGAGACAAGCACGCTCACGCCGGATAGTTTCGATTTCGCTCTCGATGCTGCCAATTTTGCCTTGCCTGATGAGCCTGCCTCGAATGCAACGGCCGAGCCAATAGATGTCGGGGCCGACGTAGTTCCGGCCTACCCGACCACTGAAGAGCTTCTCGCCTGGGACTATTCGATCGACGGGTTCATGCATCCCCGGGCAAACAGCGTCGTGTCGAGCGATCTTGCCTCATTCGCAGAGAGTGACTTCAGCACTGTCGTGTTGTCGTCAAAGAATGTTTCACGGGATGCGGGTGCCGGCTCTGTCACCACGATCGACGGTATGAGGGCACTGATTTCCGACTCCACCGCATCCGCTGCCATGGATGAGGCGCTCGGCTCCACTCTCGACCGAGATGTAACTGCGGCCGAAACGGCTCTGGCTTCTACAGTGCTCACCGCGGGCGCCGCACAGTCAACGACAACGGCCTCGGTGCTCATCACGATCGACCATTCCCTTGAGCTGAGCTCAGCACGACTCGATACAGCGCTTGCCAGCCTTACCGCGAGCCCCTCCATCACTCTCGTTCCACTCACTTCGCTGGCCTCAGTGCCGGCATCCAAAGCCACTGTGGTTGACATGCCGCAGAGCGATGCTCGCCTGGGAGACTTCGACCGCCTGTTCTCTGCAACTCAGCAAGAGCGCACTTTCTTCTCGATCGCCGCCGATCCCGAAGCGTTGATCGCACAGCGTCGGCTCGCCCTGCTTGACGTTTTGGGCACGATCCCGACTGATGATCCCGCCGATTGGCTCACCGAAGTCAATGGCTTCTTGGTCGATTCGCAAGACATCCGCACGGCCGTCACCGTGGTGGAATCCAGCAACTTCCTTTTCTTGGCCGACAAGAGCTTCTTGCCCATCTCGGTGAACAACAGCCTGAATCAGGCTGTGACCGTATACATCACCGTCAATCCGCGCACAGGGCTCCTGGCGGTGGGGGATAGCCGGGTCGAATTAGAGATCGAGGCGAATTCGCAAGCTAAGGGCAACATCCCCGTGCAGTCGCTCTCTAACGGTGTTGTCGATGTCGAGATCACCCTCTCCAGCAGCACAGGGCTCGCAATCGGTACGAGCACGGTCAGCGAGGTCAATGTTCAGGCTGGCTGGGAGACGCCCATCGTTCTCGCGTTTGGCGCGCTCGTTGTCGTGATCTTCGGGGTCGGCTTCGTTCGCAGCATTATGCGCCGACGGGAGCCTGCCGATGAGTGATCGCCCAGCGCCGAGGGTTGAACCCGAGCCGGGGGTTCCTGGAGCACCAGCCGGTGTTCCCCCGAACAGGGGGTCGACGATCGGTCGAGCGAGCGCACTGCTCGCGTCGGGCACTCTTGTTTCCCGCATCCTCGGGTTCATCAGTGCGATAGTCCTTGCCCGCACTCTGGGCCTATTCGGAACTGCCGACGCGTACGCCATTGCCAACCAGCTGCCCAAAGCTGTGTACGCCATCGTGGCCGGCGGAATTCTCAGCGCCGTTATCGTGCCGCAAATCGTGCGGGCAGCTCTTCACAAAGACGGCGGGCAGAAGTTCATCAACCGCCTGGTGACGTTAGGCATAGTCGTCTTCCTCATCATCACGGTTGCGGCGACCTTCAGTGCGCCGCTTCTCGTGCAGTTGTACGCACGATCCAGCGCCAATTTCGGACCAGAAGAATTCGCACTCGCTACAGCCTTCGCCTACTGGTGCCTCCCGCAGATCCTTTTTTACGCGCTGTACTCCCTGCTCGGTGAAGTGCTCAACGCCCGCGGCAAGTTCGGGCCATTCACCTGGGCCCCTGTTGCCAATAACGTGGTGATGCTGACCGGTCTCCTCGTGTTCCAGTTTCTCTTCGGCAACGTCTCCCTTTTCTCTTCGGAAGACTGGACCGGGCAGATGGTCGCTGTGCTCGCCGGAAGCGCCACTCTCGGCGTTGCGGTTCAGGCGGCACTCTTGGCGTTTTTCTGGCATCGCGCCGGGCTGCGGTACCGTCCCGAGTTCCGCTGGCGCGGTGTTGGTCTTGGTACGGCAGGGAAGGCTGCCTCGTGGACTTTTGGCATGATTCTCGTCACGCAGGTCGGTGGCGCTATCGGCACTCAGATCGCGAGCCTAGCGTCGGGTGTTGATGCATCGGTCTTTGTGATCACGACGGCCTGGTTAATTTTCATGCTCCCGCACTCGGTCATCGCCGTGTCGATCGGAATGGCCTACTTCACGCGCATGAGCGGTCACGCGCGCGACGGGGACCTCACGTTGATGCGCGACGACGTTTCAGCGGCCTTGCGATCAATTCTGATGCTGCTGATGTTCGCCGCCGTTGGCCTAATGGTCATCGCATTTCCCTTCAGTGCTCTGTTTGCCACCAACTATGCCGAATTGTCGTCTTTGGCTGTAGTGCTCACCCTTTACCTCGTCGGGCTGGTGCCATTCAGCATCATGTACGTCCTGCAGCGGGTCTTCTACGCCTTCGAAGACACTCGAACCCCGTTCATTCTGCAGACCATTCAAGTGCTTCTCTATGTTGCTGGGGCGCTTTACGTCTCAACGTTCCCCCTTGATCGCATTGCGATGGGTTTGGCCGCAATGATCAGCATTGCCGGCACTATCCAAACCATCCTTGCGCTGATCGTAGTCCGCAAGCGCGTCCCCGGGTTCGTACTGCTTCCCCTCGTGCTCCGCGCGCTGTGGTTCCTTGCGGCAATGATTCCTACCGCGGCCGCGGGCTTTGGCATCCTGATGCTGCTGGGTGGATTCGGTGAAGACTCCTTCGTCGTTTCCGGCTTTATGGGTGGTTTCGTTTCGATCGCGCTGGCGGGCACCGGCATGCTCATTGTCTACGCGGCCACGCTCGCGTTCACCAAGAACGCGGAGTTCTTCGCCTTCGCGCGGCCCATAGTGTCGCGCCTGCGCCGCCGCTAACTCTCGCTAAAACGCACTTGCCATTCGCCGTGGAGTGAACCAAAACCGACGGTGCTATGAACAATATGTAGCTAGCCCCGCACGCCGCAGCCGCTCGGAATACTCCGTAGCTAGGATGTGTTGAACCGGGTAATTACAATCCCAAGGAGGCCCAAAAGTGCGCCAACTCATCATCATCGGATCCGGCCCGGCTGGCTACACCGCTGCGATCTATGCGGCGCGCGCAAACCTTGCGCCGCTGGTGATCGCTAGCTCCGTCGAAGCGGGTGGCGAGCTCGTGAAAACCACCGAGGTCGAGAACTACCCCGGTTTCGCTAACGGTATTCAGGGCCCAGACCTCATGATCGAAATGCAGAAGCAGGCTGAGCGTTTCGGTGCTGAAATCGTTCTCGACGACGTCACCGACCTGCAACTTGAGGGCCAGGTCAAGAAGGTCACTCTCGGCAACGGCGAGGTTCACGAGGCACTTGCAGTCGTGTTTGCCACTGGTTCTGCCTACCGCAAGCTTGGTCTTCCCGATGAGGAGCGCCTGAGCGGCTATGGGGTCTCTTGGTGCGCAACCTGCGACGGTTTCTTCTTCCGCAAGAAGACGATCGCGGTCATCGGTGGCGGCGACTCGGCTATGGAAGAAGCAACCTTCCTCACGAAGTTCGCAGACAAGGTTTATGTCATTCACCGCAAGGGTGAGCTGCGTGCCTCCAAGGCAATGCAGGAGCGTGCATTCAGCGATCCGAAGATCGAATTCCTCTGGAACAAGGCTGTAACCGGCATTAGTGGTTCCGAGCTCGTTGACGGCATTGACCTGGTTGACACTGTCGACGGCACTGAGTCGCACCTTGACCTCAGTGGTGTGTTCATTGCGATCGGCGCTGACCCTCGAACCCACTTGGTGCACGATCAGCTCGACATCAACGCCGACGGAACCGTGGAAGTGGATGGTCGTTCCTCACGCACCAACATCACCGGCGTCTTTGCTGCCGGCGATGTCATCGATCCCACCTACCGCCAAGCAGTCACGGCCGCCGGCTCCGGCACCGTTGCCGCTCTCGATGCGGAACACTACCTCGCATCGCTCCCTCGCGAACTCGTCGCGAGCGCCGTTCAGCCCACGGAGCTCGAAGTTCCGGAAGCTGCCGCCGTACCCACTCCGGCTTAGTCCCTTTCACACTTACACCCCACCGAACAAAGGAACACATAGTGTCTTCAGCAACAGAAGTAACCGACGCCAACTTCGAAGAACTCGTCATTAACTCGAACGACACCATCATGGTGGACTTCTGGGCTGAGTGGTGTGGCCCGTGTCGCGCGGTCTCCCCCATCCTCGATCAGATTGCTGCCGAGCACTCCGACAAGATCAAGATCGTCAAGCTCAATGTGGACGACAACCCGCAGATGGCGATGAAGTACCAGATCACCTCGATCCCCGCGATGAAGGTATTCCGCGGTGGCGAGGTTGTGAAGACCGTTATCGGTGCAAAGCCGAAGCCTGCGATCGAAGCAGACCTCGCTGAGTTCCTGGCCTAAAGCCACTTCGCTGGCGAAAGCCTCCGGCATCCACTACTTGGTGGGTGTGCGGAGGCTTTCGTAGTTAACGCCCGTGAGTCGCTCGGATTCGGTCCACAATTTGGCCGCATCGACTTCAGAGCGCGATGCGGGGTTCGATTCGACCAGCACAGGGGCGCCACGGTGCTCCTTGCGGCCAGACGGGCCGAAGTAGTCACCGCCCGTCGCGTTGAGGTCGGTTGCTGCTCGCAGCGAGGGACGAGCGCCCTGCCGCGGAGTCTGGATGCCCAGAAATACGAGCGCTTTCAGAGGGCGCAGGTACCAGCGGTCGAACATGTGGTCAGCGAGGCCTGTACCCGCGGTTCCCGGATGTGCGGCGACCGAAATCGCGTCGACATCCGCAGAATCGAACCGGCGTTGCAGTTCGTAGGTGAACAACAGATTGGCGAGCTTAGAGCGGCCGTAGGCGGCCCGCGGAGTGTATGAGCCGTTCTGGAACATCAGGTTACCGAACTCCATGAATCCCCAGCGGTGGGCCAAGCTCGACAGGCTCACAACGCGTGCGCCCGGGGTAGCTGTGATGATGTCAAGAAGACGACCGGTGAGGGCAAAATGCCCGAGGTGGTTGGTGCCGAGTTGCGATTCGAACCCGTCGATCGTCAGTTGGGCATCCGTCATCATGATTCCGGCGTTATTGATGAGCAGGTCGAGGCGTGAATGTTTCCCGTGAAACTCTTCGCTGAATCGTCGAATCGACTCAAGATCGGCGAGATCGAGAAGCATCGTTTCGATCGATACGTCTCCGAGTTGCTCGACAAGGGCGTTTTGCGCCGCAGCAGCCTTGTCGGCGCTCCTGGTCGTCATCACCACGTGGGCGCCGGCCTTCAGTAGGGCGCGGGCGGTCTCGAAGCCAAGACCAGAGTTTGCCCCCGTGACAATCGCAACCGTGCCCGTGAGGTCTCCGATGTCAGATTCGGTCCATTCGCTGCGAGCGTTCACTATCGTCCTCAATTTCGTGTTGGAGTGGTGGGCCTGAGGGCTAAATCAGGGGTGATTTGGAGCCAATGTGTACAGGCACTCACGTAGCTGAGCATGACTTTCGCTGCACGCACTGACAGAAGAGGTTCGGAGCGGAGGTGCTGATCGTTTGTTCGTCTCCTCAGGGTAATCATCGCTCAGTTTCAGGTGACAACCGACGAACGCCTATTGTTTAAAGTCAACCGAACGGGACTGCCCATGACAACACAGCCAAACAACCTCGACCAGTGGTTCCACCACTATGCGGACCGCGCCTCCGGGCTTGCGGCGTCCGAAGTGCGAGCGTTGTTTGCCGTGGCCTCTCGCCCCGAGGTTGTCTCGTTGGCTGGCGGCATGCCGTATGTCTCTGCGCTGCCCCAAGATCTGATCACCGAGTCAATCGATCGTGTGATGCGCGAGCGTGGCCCTGCGGCGCTCCAGTACGGCTCGGGGCAGGGCTTGCCGGCACTTCGAGAGCAGATTCTTGACGTGATGGCTCTCGAAGGCATCCGAGCGAGCGTGGATGACGTTGTCGTCACGACTGGCTCGCAGCACGCACTTGAGCTCGTAACGAAGCTGTTCATCAACCCCGGCGATGTTGTCATCGCCGAGGGCCCTAGCTATGTCACCGCGATGGTCGTCTTCAAGTCGTTCCAAGCTGAGATCACCCATGTGGAAATGGATGATTTTGGGCTGGTTCCCGACTCCCTCCGTGCTCACATCGCCTCGGTTCGTGCTGCGGGCAAGACGATCAAGTTTTTGTACACCGTTCCCACCTTCAGCAATCCTGCGGGAGTGACGCTCAGTTGGCAGCGGCGCCTCGAGGTGCTGGAGATTGCTCGCGAGCACGGCATTTTGGTTCTAGAAGACAACCCCTACGGGTTGTTGTACTTCGATGGTCCTCCACCACACGCCATGCGCTCTGTCGAAGAGGATGGTGTGATCTACCTCGGCACGTTCTCCAAAACTCTCGCGCCAGGTTTCCGAGTCGGATGGGTGCTCGCCCCTCACGCCATCAGAGAAAAACTCATCTTGGCTAATGAGGCTGCTGTTCTTTCTCCCAGCTCATTTACTCAGAACATCATTAGCGAATATATGAGCGTTGCCGACTGGAAGGGCCAAATCGACACGTTCCGCGGCGTCTACCGTGAGCGTCGCGACGCAATGCTTGACGCACTCGATGACTACCTCCCCGACCTAGAGTGGACCATGCCCAACGGCGGTTTCTACATCTGGGTGACGCTGCCTGACAATCTCGATTCCAAGTCGATGCTGCCCCGCGCCGTCAAAGAGCTCGTGGCCTACACGCCGGGAACCGCATTCTTCGCCGATGGAAACGGACGCAACAACATGCGGCTGTCGTTCTGCTATCCGACCCCCGATTTCATCCGCGAGGGCATCCGTCGTCTCTCCACTGTCATCAACGGCGAGATTGAACTGCTCAATACGTTCTCGCAGACAGCACCGCTCACGGTTGCGCCGCCCGCGCCATCGATGATCAACCCTCCGGCCAACCTCAGCTAGGACACCATGAACGCTTCACCCACCCGCGTACTTGTTCTCGCCGGCGGCATCTCGCATGAGCGCGACGTTTCGCTCCGCTCGGGGCGCCGTGTTGCCGATGGACTCCTTGCTCAGGGCAAAGATGTTGAGCTGCGTGATCCGGACGCCAGCCTGCTTCCGTACCTCCGCGAGAGCAAGCCAGATGTTGTGTGGCCTGCACTTCACGGTGCCAGCGGTGAAGATGGTGCTTTGCGCGGCCTGCTCGACCTGATCGGCATCCCCTATGTCGGATCGCGTGCTGATGCAGCCCGCCTCGCCTGGGATAAACCCACCGCAAAAGCTCTCGTTTCGCGTGTCGGCGTTCGCACGCCGTTGTCGATCGCGCTTTCTCGCGATTCGTTCCGCGAATTGGGTGCTCACAGCATTCTGGATGAGCTTGCCGACGAGTTATCGGGGGACTTGGTTGTAAAGCCGGCTCAGGGCGGATCGGCTCAGGGCGTCTCTATCGTCTCCGA
The DNA here is from genome assembly GCF_054957775.1 of Rhodoglobus galactosidasius. Classification (NCBI taxonomy): domain Bacteria; kingdom Bacillati; phylum Actinomycetota; class Actinomycetes; order Micrococcales; family Microbacteriaceae; genus Rhodoglobus; species Rhodoglobus galactosidasius. Next base: position 215,123 of record NZ_JBQIAV010000006.1, read on the forward strand.
TCGTTCCGAGCTACCGAGCGCGATGGTCAACGCATACAACTATTGCGACGTCGCACTCGTAGAGCAGCGCATCACGGGTGTTGAGGTTGCGATTGGCGTGCTCGACAGCGGTATGGGCCCGGTCGCCTTACCTGCGGTAGAAATTGTTCCCATCGAAGGTGCTTACACTTTCGAGGCTCGTTATAATGCTGGTCAGACCGACTTTTACACCCCCGCTCGCATTTCAGCGAAAGACGCAGATCGCGCCGCAGAGGCCGCCCTCGCCGCACATTCTGCGCTCGGGCTACGTCATCTTTCCCGCGTGGATATGATCGTGGATGGCGCAGGAACACCTTGGTTCCTCGAAGCCAATGTGCTGCCCGGACTCACAGAAACCTCGATTCTGCCCCAAGCTCTCGTCGCGGCGGGACACGATCTCGGCTGGGTCTACGCGGCCCTCGCCGAAGCGGCGATCGAAGGACCGTAGCAGCTGAGAAGCTGAGATTAGGGGGAGTGTGGGGGCCTCAGGAGCCAACCCTTCGTCGCCATCCAGTTCGTGGGATCTTGCTCGTGGGACTCAACGGCCCCCGCGGTAGTTTCACATTTCGTGCTTTCGCACGTTGCGGGTTCCGGATCTGTCTCCCTCTGCGCCCACAGCAGCTCCTGAAGCGCAACTTCACGGGATGTTTCACGTGAAACAGAGGCGCTGAGGCGCAAGAACAGCCCCTAATCTAGCGTCCAGAGCAAAGCCGCACCTGAATGGCTGGATTAAGATTCGGTGAACAAGTCAACCACCGCCCGCAGTCCACAAGCCACGGAGCCGACGGGTCACCGATCTCGAGCCGCGAACGCGGGCTGGGAACAGGAAGTAGTGGCACCATCGAACCGCATTCCTTAGATTCGAGCACCCTAGATTCGATTGCCTTCGAGTCAAGCACCCAGGGTTCGAGAACCTTGGATTCGACAGCCCAACGTCGCAGAGTTCTGCGTCAGTGAGGATGAGAGCCGGCCGGGTGTGAGACTAGCGGTTGAAGCCAGTGTCTCCGAGTTCTTCGAGAATTCGGTTCAAGTCGCCGACGGTCGCGAAGTCGATAACGACCTGGCCCTTGCTCGCACCGAGGGTTACCTTGACGCGAGTGTTGAGCCGATCGGCAAGACGCTCCGCAATCTCATCCAGCGGGCCCTGCTTCCTCCCTCGCGAAGGCTTTACTCGAGCACGTTTCGTCGACAGCGAACCGGCTGCGGCCTCCGCTGCACGGACGGAAAGCTCTTCCTTAACGATTTTGTCGGCCAAACGCTCCATTCCTTCGGCGTCAGGAAGCGATAGGAGCGCTCGAGCGTGCCCCGCGGTCAGAACTCCCGCGGCCACACGGCGCTGAACGCTTTCTGGAAGGCGTAAAAGACGCAAAGTGTTGGTGATTTGGGGGCGAGAGCGGCCAATACGCTCGGCGAGCTGCTCTTGAGTGATCCCAAAGTCGGCAAGAAGCTGTTGATAAGCGGACGCTTCTTCGAGGGGGTTGAGGTTTGCACGGTGAAGGTTCTCCAGCAACGCATCGCGCAGCATGTCTTCATCGGCAGTACTCTTGATTACGGCGGGTATCGTTGCGAGACCCAAGTGCTTGCTGGCACGAAGACGACGCTCGCCCATGATGAGCTCGTACTGCGGTTCGCCTTCGGTCGCACCCGCGAGTGGGCGAACGACGATGGGTTGAAGTACGCCGACTTCGCGAATCGAGACGATCAGCTCAGATAGTTCTTCCTCGCGAAACTCGGAGCGGGGTTGACGAGCGTTCGGAACGATGTCGATAGGGGAGAGGCTCGCGAGACGTGCACCAGGAACCGATCGAAGCTTGTCGGTCGAGACCTCCCCGCCGGGGAAGAACACATCGACAGGGCGAGCTTCGTTCTCCTCGGATACTGGGATAAGGGCGCCGATACCCCGGCCAAGACCGGTGCGTTTGGGTGCTGCCATTATTGGGGTGCTCCTCGGTGTGCGATCTCCGCCGCCGCTTCCAAGTAGGAGAGCGAACCGGGGGAGTTCTGGTCATAACTAATAACACTTTGCCCGTAGCTGGGCGCCTCAGAGATTCTCACTGAACGCGGAATCAACGTCGTAAGCACCTGGTTGGGGAAGTGCTCACGCACGTCGTCCACTACCTGGTTCGCGAGATTCGTGCGGGAGTCATACATAGTCATCAGAATCGTTGACACTCGAAGCTTCGGGTTGAGGTGACGTTCGATGAGCTTGATGTTATTGAGCAGCTGGCTCAGTCCCTCCAACGCGTAGTACTCGCACTGAATCGGAATAAGAACTTCTTGAGCAGCTACGAAAGCGTTGATTGTGAGAAGGCCAAGCGACGGCGGGCAGTCGATGAACACGTAGTGGTACGCATCCGGAGAATCCTGAAGGAACAGATCGAGCGCGGAACGCAAGCGCTGCTCGCGAGCGACGAGAGATACGAGCTCGATCTCGGCACCAGCAAGGTGAATCGTGGCTGGTACGCAGTACAGTGCTGCAAACTCGGGGCTCTTCTGAACAACCTCGGCCATCGGAAGATCGTTGATCATAACGTCGTAAACACTGGGCGTTTCTGATCGGTGCTCTACACCGAGGGCGGTCGATGCGTTTCCCTGAGGATCGAGGTCGATGACGAGAACTCGTGCACCAGTACGTGCCAATGCGGCCGCGAGGTTCACTGTCGAGGTCGTCTTTCCGACACCACCCTTTTGGTTCGCGACGGTAAAAACGCGAGGGTGCTCGGGCAGAGGGAGTGATGCCGCTGCCACCGCTCGGCGGCGACGAGTAAGGTCTGCGATCTCCCGCGCAAGCGGCGTGGTTTCATCGAACGACTTACTCTGTTCGTTGACTTCGCTTTCGGGATGTTTCACGTGAAACTTTCTCTCTGATGCTACTGAAAAGGGGGAGTGGTGTGGCGGCCTTGCGTGTGGCCGAATCAGTCCACTCTAGCCCGAAAGACCCTTGTGATCTCTGGGGTAATTCCTTCACCGAGCACGAGCGACTGCACGTCGCGCAGGCCGGCCTTCCGGATCACCTTTGACGCGGCTTCAATCTCCTCGTCAATGCGCGTTCCCTTCATGAACACCATTTCTCCGCCGGGCGCCAGCAGATGTTCCGTAGCAGGAATCAGCTTCGAAAGCGCAGTAACCGCACGGGCTGTGATCTGCGTAAGCGCCTCGGCATACGGAGCATCCTGTGACCGCGATCGGTGCACAGTGACATTGTCGAGCCCAAGGCGATCAGACTCTGCGACGAGCCAATCAATCCGGCGCTCCATTGGTTCAATAAGAACGAACTGAACGTCAGGCCGCGCAATAGCAAGAACGAGACCCGGAAGGCCGGCACCGCTGCCAATGTCACCGACAAGTCCGGGACGCAGCAGGGGAGCAACCAGCGCACAGTTCACAATATGGCGAGTCCATAATCGGGGTACTTCAAGAGGACCAATAAGCCCGAGTTCTTCACCACGAAGCGCGAGGCTCTTAGTGTACTGCCGTGCAAGATCCATGCGAGCTCCGAAGAGCGCCGCCGCGATCTCAGGCTCGTCCTCGAGCCCCAATTCCTTGGTCAATGTTTCACGTGAAACTACGCGCGGGAAATCACTGTGTGGCGGTCACGGCCTTCGCCGCTTGACTGAGAAACGAAGCCACGTTCAGCCACGACATCGTGGACCAGCTTGCGCTCGTACGATGACATCGGGGGGAGTGCTGCCGAATCTGCACCAGCGTCAAGGCGCTCTACCGCAGTATCGACGAGCTTGGAAAGCTCAGCAGCGCGCGCCTCACGTGATCCACCAACGTCGAGGATGAGCCGGGAGAATGCGCCGGTTTTGTTCTGGACCGCAATGCGTGTCAGCTCTTGAAGCGCAGTAACAGTATCGGGACGAGACAACAAGCGAAGGCTGGTTTCTTCGCTCGACGTCACAGAAACATACGCGCGTCCAGCGCGAGCATCAATCTCGAGATCCCCATCGAGGTCCGCGATATCAAGAAGCTCCTCGATGTAGTCTGCGGCGATGTCGCCTTCTTCTTCCAACTGGGCGGCCGTGCGGTCTTCACGATCGTCAACAGGAACTGCCTCAACTGCTGCGGTATCCATGTCTGCGTCAGAAACGTTCGTCATTTCTTCTTTCCCTGCTTCTTCTTGGAACGGTTCTTGCCTATGGGTTGATCCCGCTGTGGGTTCTTCGGCTCTTCAATAACAACGGTTCCAGAGCCAGCTCCAGAGTCGAACTCGGGGGTTTCTTCGATGATTCCCTTGCGTTGATTGCGCTTCGCCAGTCGAGCTTCACGAGCAAGAGCAGCCTCGCTACCTGGCGTCGGCATGTTGCGGATAACCAGGAACTGCTGACCCATGGTCCAGAAGTTGGAGACGAGCCAGTAAAACATTACGCCGAGGGGGAAGGTGAAGCCAGAGAAAGCAAACACCAAGGGGAGCATATACAGCATAATCCGCTGCTGGCGGTACATCGGGCTTGCCTTCATCTCAGCCGACTGATTCTTCGACATGATCTGAAGTTGAGTGATGAACTGCGAACCGGTCATCAGAATTACCATGATCACCGCAGTGATAATGACAGGAACGTTGCCCTCCGCGGTGCTGATCGCGAGATGCAGGGGAGCAATACCGAAGAGCGAGGATGTTCCGAAGGATTCAGACAGGTCAGCGTTCAGTAGGCCGACTCCAGCAGCATTGCCCTCCAACTGGGCATTCCGCAGAACGGAGAAAAGACCGAAGAAGATCGGCATTTGCAGAAGTAATGGAAGACAAGAACTGAAGGGGTTGGTACCAGCGTTCTTGTACATCGCCATCGTCTCGCGAGACATCGCTTCGCGAGAGAACTGATCCTTCTTTCCCTTGTATTTATCCTGAATCTTCTTGAGCTGAGGAGCGACCTCCATCATGCGGCGCTGGCTCTTAATCTGGCGCACGAACACCGGGATCAATGCAGCACGCACGACCAGCACGAGACCAACGATCGACAGCACCCAGGTGAGACCGGCATCCGGACTCATCCCAAAGAAGGTCAAAAGCTGGTGGAAGGCAACGAGAATTGCCTCGATCACCCACTTGATTGGCCACAACAGCGTGCCAAAGAAAGCAAAAAGATCCATGTGGTGGTTAGCCCCTTTCGTGGCTTGCGGCTATAACAAAGCCAAACCTGGTGATCTGGTAGCGGTCGTGCCGGCGAGCAGGGATGTCATCGATGCCGCCTTCTGCCCACGGGTGGCAGCGAACAATGCGTCGAGAACCAAACCACACACCACGAATAACTCCGTGCTGCTGAATGGCCTGAAGAGTGTAATGAGAACACGACGGATAGTAACGGCAGACGTCACCATAGAGAGGCGAGATAACTGCACGGTAAACGCGGAGAATAATTACACATACGTTTCGCGGAAGGAGCATCGCAAACGTAACGACAGACTTCATGCCTTCACCACGATGCGGTCAATCCCTTCTGCGATCTCAGCCTGTAGCGTAGTCGACTCAGCTTGCTCGGAACCTGCCAGCGCACGAACCACAATGTCCAAACTTCCAGGGACCTTGGGAAGAAGCTGCGCAGCCGCCGCACGAAGTCTGCGGCGAACCTTGTTCCGCACTACTGCGTTGCCTACCGTTTTGGAAACAATAAATCCAAAACGTACGCCGGTTGATCGCTCGTTGCTCACAAAGTGAACAACGCAGTGCGGTGCTGAGTAACGACGTCCGCGACGAACAGCCAAGCGAAAGTCACTCGGATGCGTTACGCGGTTAGCCTTAGACAGCACCGGACGAAACTACGCGGAGAGCTCGGTGCGTCCCTTGCGACGACGAGCGCCCAAGATAGCGCGGCCTGCACGGGTACGCATACGCAAACGGAAACCGTGAACCTTCGCACGACGACGGTTATTTGGCTGGAAAGTTCTCTTGCTCATAGCTATATCTCCAAGGCCCAGCACAGGCGGCCGGGAAGAATTGGTAGGCCCAAGGGCCGGAAGTCAACTGATTAAAACTACGGCGTTAAACGGGTGCGGTCAAACCACACTTTGCACAACAGCGCATTATCCACACAGAATACATCCTTATTGGTAACGACATGCTGTGGACAACTAAGGTGAGAGTCAGTGCACAACGGCGCGAAAAGTCCAGCAAATCGACGAGAATAGCTGTGCTCAGCAGTGGATAAGCCTGTGAGTAAATAGCACCTAGGGATGGGGAAAGAATGTCGGAAAAACCCGACCCGACTAATGAATTGTGGCAAGAGGTTCTCAGTCATCTCAATGGAGATGATCGCATCACTCCACAGCTTCAGGGATTCGTCAGCCTGGTTGAGCCCAAAGGTGTAATGGCAGGCACCCTCTATCTCGAGGTACCCAACGAGCTCACAAGAGGAATGCTCGAACAGCGACTGCGTCAACCACTTCTCGACGCCATCGGCGCACTCAGCGACGAACATGCCATCAACAACTTCGCCACTGTCGTCAACCCAGACATTCAACAAGACGCCCTCTCTCAAGAGATCCCACGCGTTGAGCAGCCCTACATTGAACCGGCACCACAGAAACCGATCGAACAATCAGCTCCGCGACGAAGCGACTCACGGCTCAACCCCAAATACAGCTTCGACAACTTCGTTATTGGCGGCTCAAACAGATTCGCTCACGCTGCAGCAGTAGCAGTAGCAGAAGCGCCGGCCAAGGCATACAACCCACTCTTTATCTATGGCGGCTCCGGTCTCGGTAAAACTCACCTCCTGCACGCCATTGGTCATTACGCCGAAAGCCTGTACCCGGGTATCCGCGTTCGCTATGTGAGTTCCGAAGAATTCACCAATGACTTCATCAACTCCATCGCCAACAACCGCGCTTCGGTTTTTCAATCTCGCTACCGAGAGATCGACATTCTGTTAATCGACGACATCCAGTTTTTGCAGGGCAAAGATTCCACGCAGGAAGCGTTCTTCCATACCTTCAACACACTCCACGACCACAACAAGCAAGTGGTTATCACGAGCGACCTTCCCCCGAAACACCTCACTGGATTTGAAGACCGGATGCGGTCACGCTTTGAGTGGGGGCTGATTACAGACGTTCAGGCGCCTGACCTTGAAACTCGCATTGCCATTCTGCGCAAGAAAGCTCAGAGCGAGAAAATGCAGGTCGGCAACGACATCCTCGAGTTCATGGCATCAAAAGTGTCATCAAATATTCGAGAACTCGAGGGAACACTCATTAGGGTCACTGCGTTCGCCAGTCTCAACCGCACCGAGGTCGACATGGCTTTGGTTCAGACAGTGCTGAAGGATTTGATCACGCTCGATGAAGACAATGTGATCGCACCGGTGGACATCATCAATCACACCGCAGACTACTTCAAGCTCACGGTCGACGACCTCTACGGTTCTTCTCGCTCACAAGCAGTCGCAACGGCGCGCCAGATTGCTATGTATCTATGTCGCGAGATGACAAACCTGTCATTGCCCAAGATCGGACAACTCTTTGGCAATCGTGACCACACAACGGTCATGTACGCAAATAAAAAGATCACTGAGCTCATGAAAGAGCGACGTTCCATCTATAACCAGGTCACTGAACTCACCAGCCGCATCAAACAGAACCACCGATTCGGCAAAAATTAGGGTTATAGGCCAAAACGTGTGGATGGGATCTTGATCTGACCATATGAATACTGGGCAAGAGCGAGGTTGTCATACTCGGTGACCCTTAGGTGTGCCGAACTCTCTCAACTCGACCCGTTGTCTGGT
>NZ_JBQIAV010000007.1:0-208387 GCF_054957775.1 Rhodoglobus galactosidasius
AGGCCATGAACGTCGCCATCGAAACCATCGAGGAGGTGAACCTCATCCCCGAACTCACCGCCGCGTAAGCTAAAACCACTGACCCGCACGGAGATGAGAAATCACACCACTCGGCGGGACGTGACCCGTCTGTGTGCGTGAGTATCGTGAGTTTGTGCCCTCAAACAGGGCATAGCAAGACGCGGGTTACCAACTAATAGGAGGAATCATGGGTCTCATTGACGACGCTAAGGATGCCGGCGAAGCAACCGCGAAGAAGGTTGGTGAATTCGTCGACGACACTAAGGAGCGAGTGAGCGACGCTGCCGATCAGGCCCAAGCAGACGCCGAGGTGTCGAAAGCCCAAGCCGACCTTGAGCGTGCGGAAGCCGAGCGCGAAATCACCAAAGCTAAGAACGAATACAAAGAAGACTTGCGCTAATTAGTTATCCACGCCCGGTATCCCGGCCACTATGGCTGGGATACTAGGGTCATGGGTTTCTGGGGCACGATTCGGCGGTTGCTCTTTCCGCCGAGGGCACCTCTCCTGAACATCGCAAGCGATGTGGGTGAAGGGCCCGCGATAATTCTTATTCACGGCATCGCCTCCTCAGCGGCGACGTTTGCGCACGTGGTTCCACAACTCTCAGAGCACTACCGCTGCATCTCCATAGATCTACTCGGGTTCGGTGAGTCGCCAAGTCCTGAGAATGCGACTTTCACGATTGAAGAACACGTCGCCTCGATCGCCGCAACGGTGCACTCGCTCAAGCTCGATGCCCCGTTCATTCTCGTGGGGCATTCTCTGGGCAGTCTGCTGGCAGCACGCTATGCGGCGACGCACTCAAGCGAGGTCAGCCATCTGATCTTGGCGAGCCCTCCCATTTACGTGCCGCCACGCCAGATCGGCGATCCCAAGGTGCGTGCACGTATCGGCGCCTACATGCGCGCCTATGAGTTCTTGCGTTTGAACAAAGAATTCACAATGGCAACTGCAGAAACGTTGCGGCGGCTTTTTCAGCTTGACGACATCCTTGACGTCTCCGAACACAACTGGCGTGCCTTCGTTCTGAGCCTGCAAAACTGCATCGAGCAGCAGACAACCATCAGCGATATTGCGTCAGTGCGTGTGCCAATTGATGTTGTGTATGGCTCGCTCGATCAGTTCATCACACCAGGAACCATGCGAATTATCGAACAAATGCGTCACGTGACAATGCACAAGGTTGAGGCCAACGACCACCTTGTGCGCAAGCGTCTCGCTCGCCGTCTCGTTCAGGTAATCACAGCAGACCGTGAGGTTTCTGCCAAAGCCAACTAGCGTAGGAACCCGCGGTGCCGCCCGTTCTGTTTTCTGGCCAGCGCCTAGCTCCTGCACGATCCGCAGGCGTACCGTAGACGCTGAAGGACGGAGCGTTTCATGGACGAAAAACTCGACACCACCGTGTGTATTGCGGGCGGCGGCCCGGCAGGAATCGTGGCGGGGCTCATCCTCGCCCGAGCCGGAGTCGATGTCATCGTTCTGGAGAAGCACGCCGACTTCTTGCGGGACTTTCGGGGCGATACCGTGCACCCGTCAACGCTGAACCTCCTCGACCAGTTGGGTCTGGGCGCTGAAGCGAGCGCAATCGACCACAGCGAACTGTCGACACTGGATGCGGTGATTGACGGCATCAGAGTGCGTGCAGTCGATTTCACATCGCTGCCAGCCCCGCATCGGTATGTCACGCTCATGCCGCAGTGGGATCTGTTGAGCATGCTCGTGGGCGAGGCGCAGACGCAGCCGTCGTTCCGGTTGGTGTTGGAGGCGACTGCTCATTCGGAAATTCAGGAAAATGGTCGAGTGGTGGGTGTTGAGGCGACGACACCAAATGGCCCGCTGCGCGTGAATGCGGCGCTGACGGTAGCGGCTGACGGACGTGATTCTGCGGTACGCGACTCTCTTGGTCTGGTGCCCGTTGACTACGGTGTGCCCATTGATGTGCTGTGGTTCCGGGTGCCGCGGCCGACGAAACCGATGCGGGACACCTTGGCGAATATCCGGGGCGGTTCCGCGCTCGTGACGATTCCCCGCCCCGGTTACTTTCAGTGTGGGCTTCTCATCCGGAAGGGCACTTTTCCTGAGTTTCAGCAGGAAGGGATCACCGCGTTCCGCCGAAAGATCGGAAGCATCGCGCCTCGACTAACCGACGTCACCGCAGCGATCAACAGCTTTGACGATGTAAAGCTGCTTTCTGTGCAGATTAACCGCCTCCATGAATGGTCGGTTCCTGGTGCCCTCTGCATTGGCGATGCCGCCCACGCTATGTCGCCCGCGTTCGGCGTTGGCATCAACTATGCGATCCAAGATGCGGTGGCGTTGGCCAACTCGCTTGTTCCGGTGCTGCGAAAACAGGGGGCGGATGCTGCAGCGATTGACTCGGCATGTGCTGCTGTGCAGCGCTGCCGCACCCTGCCAACAGCACTCATGCAGCGGATGCAACGGGTAGCCCACCGGCTGATCAACAGTGCGACGACCCGCACCGTCATCCACAACCCACCACGGCTGCGGGAACGCTTCGTCATCGCGGTCGTGCTGCCGCGCATCCGCCCGATCTTGGCCAGAATTGTCGGCTACGGCTTTCGCCCAGAACGCATTGCGCGCGGCGTGCTGAAGCCGCGTCGCTAGGCTCGTTACGCTAGATGCGTTGAACCGCTACAGGGGCCGCTAGTAGGTCTCGAGCACGGTCGTTACCGCCCACACGACGCTCGCGCCGATCAGCGCGCTGAAGAGGAGAAGCCAGACAACCGACGGGATTCCGGTGCGCTTGAAGAGTAGGTAGGCATCTGAGGTGCTCAGCTGGTCGCGACGGCGAGTGTGCACGCCGATCACGGTCGCGAGGCCACGCACGCTACCGACGAGGAGCGCGATCGCAATGACGAGTAGCACGTAACTCTGCTGTTCCGGAGTCGCCCACACCCAGAGGGCTGCGCTCGCCGCTGCCGAAACTGCGACCACTAAGAAGCCGAAGAGGTTGCGAATCACGAGCAGGGTCAGCACGAGAATAATGCCGCCGACGAACAGGGCCATAGCCGTGTACCCCTGGGTGACGCACCACAACTGGATAGCGCCGACGATTGCTGGAGCGGGGTAGCCGAGTGATCCGCTGATCGCCGAGCCGAGCTTGCCGCGACCACTACTGACCGCTTCGCCCGAATGATTCATTCGAATCTTCATGCCGTGCACAAAGCGACCCGTAAGGATTGCGCCGACCGCATGCCCGAGTTCGTGGACGAGTGTCGTGAAGAGCCCGAACCATTTCCAGATCGGCTGCGGGATGCTCAGCACGGCGGCAGCTGCCACGATCACGATCAACAGGGTGGGGGAGATCGCGACCGGTGTCGTGCGAGCAAGGGAAGCGAGAAGGTCATCCATCCCCGAATTCTCTCACTAGATTGCGCGATCCACTTCGCCCCAGAGGGCGTAGCGTTATCGCATGGACATTCGCATTCTCGGCCGCACGGGCCGCTCTGTTTCAGCAATCGGCCTCGGAACCTGGCAGCTCGGTGCCGACTGGGGCGACGTGAGCGAAGCGGATGCTCGCGGCGTGCTCGATGCTGCCGTTGATGGGGGAGTCACCTTCTTCGACACCGCCGACGTTTATGGCGATGGCCGCAGCGAATCACTTATCGGTCGCTACCTCGCTGATCGCCCCGAGCTCGACATCACGGTCGCCACCAAGATGGGTCGTCGCGCAGAGCAAGACCCCAGCAACTTCACCCTCGCGAACTTCCGCGAGTGGACCGACCGCTCGCGCCGCAACCTCGGCACCGACACCCTCGACCTCGTGCAACTGCACTGCCCGCCGACTGCGGTGTTCAGCATGGATGCGGTCTTCGATGACCTCGACACGCTCGTCGCCGATGGGGCAATCGCCGCTTACGGTGTGAGTGTTGAAACCGCGGAGCAGGCGCTCGCCGCAATCGCCCGACCCAACGTTGTCAGTGTGCAGATCATCCTCAATGCGTTCCGTCTTAAGCCGTTGGATGCTGTGCTGCCGACAGCGCTCGACGCCGGCGTAGGAATCATCGCCCGTGTGCCGCTGGCCTCTGGCCTGCTCAGTGGCAAGTACACCGTCGACACCACCTTCGCCGAGAACGATCACCGCACGTATAACCGTGGCGGCGAAGCGTTCGACGTGGGGGAGACCTTCTCTGGCGTGGACTTCGAGACCGGTATTGCTGCGGTTCACGAGTTCGCTGCTCTTATTGCTGGTGAGCCTGCCGTGGCCGACTTCTCGACCCCGCAAGTGGCGTTGGCGTGGGTTGCTCAGCAGCCGGGTGTCAGTTCGGTGATTCCTGGTGCGCGCAATGTTTCGCAAGCGCAATCCAACGCTGGTGCCGGGGACGTCCCGGCCCTGAGCGAGGGCTTCATGGCCGGAGTGAGCGAGATCTACGATCGCCACTTCCGTGCCGCCGTGCATCCACGCTGGTAGCGCTTAACGGCGCATGACCTTCCGCGCAACAGTGTTGCCTGCCCATTGCACTAGTTGAACAAGCAGGATGATGATGATTACGGCTGCCCAAGTGACGACCGGGTTGAAGAGGCGATAACCGTATTGGATCGCAAAGTTTCCGAGTCCACCTCCACCGATGTAGCCGGCGACTGCAGACATGTCGACGAGTGCCACGAAGATGAAGGTGTAGCCCAGGATCAGGGGCCCAAGGGCCTCGGGTATGAGCAGCGTGAAAATGATGCGCAATGGGCCCGCGCCTACTGAGCGCGCTGCCTCGATGACGCCGGGTTGGACCGTGAGCAGGTTCTGTTCGACGATGCGACTAATCCCGAATGCTGCTGCGAGCGATAGCGTGAAGATGATCGCGTCGTTGCCGATTCCTGTGCCGACGACAAGGCGGGCGAGAGGTTGGGCTGCGGCCAGAAAGATGATGAACGGAATCGGCCGAAAAATGTTCACGAGAACATTGAGTGCGGTGAAAACAGGCCCGTTCGAGAGGAAGCTCCCACGCCGCGTCGTGTAGAGGCCGAGGCCGAGCACGAGACCGCCGAGACCACCAAAGAAGAGCGCCAATCCGACGATGTATAGCGTCTCGAAAGCGGACTGGCCGAGCAACGGAAGTAGGTCGATGAGCTGTTCCATTACTACTTCACCTCAGTCACGGTGACGAGTGCGCTCACTCGCACAAGGGCAGCGTCGATTGTGTCGTTGTCCCCAGCGATGCTCAACGTCAAGTGGCCAAATGATCGGCCCTGGATCTCGTTGATACCGCCATAGATCAGCTCAAATGCGAGGCCACTCGTGGCGAGTTCAACAAAGACTGCAGATTGCGAGACGTTGCCGTCATGAAACGAGAGCGTGACGATGCGACCCGGATGCCGCTGTCGCAGCGTCTCGAGTTCGGCGGGTTCAGGAACTGCTTTCACGACGGTAGAGACAAACTTTTTCGTGGCGTCGGCTTGCGGGTTGGAGAAGATGTCGAAGACATCGCCCGTTTCGATAACGCGGCCTGAGTCCATCACGGCGACTTTGTGTGCGATAGAGCGGATGACATCCATTTCGTGAGTGATCACAACGATCGTCACACCAAATTCTTCATTCACTCGCTTCAGCACTGCGAGCACTTCCCGCGTGGTTTCAGGATCGAGGGCACTCGTGGCTTCGTCGGCCAAGAGAATGCGCGGGCTTGTGGCAAGCGCGCGAGCGATGCCGACGCGTTGCTTTTGTCCACCCGAGAGCTGATCGGGGTAGCTGTGCGCTTTGTCAGCGAGGCCAACGAAGTGCAGCAACTCTGAGATGCGCGCTTGGTGTTGAGCTTGGGGAACGCCAGCAACAGTAAGGGGGTACGCAACGTTGCCCCAGACGGTTCGTGAGGTGAATAGGTTGAACTGCTGAAACACCATGCCGATGCCCAAACGGATGCGACGTAGTTCCCGTTCGCGCAGAGAACTAATCTCCTTGCCATCGATCAGGATGCTGCCGCTGGTCGAACGTTCGAGTGCATTGATGAGGCGAACGAGTGTTGACTTTCCGGCGCCCGAATATCCGATGATGCCGAAGATCTCACCCTGCTCCACAGCGAGGGAGACTCGATCGAGAGCCACAAGGGGTTGTTCTCCGCGAGTGCGGGGCGGGAATTTTTTGGTGACATCGGTCAGCTGGATTGCGGGCATGGAGTGCTTTCTGGAGAGCTAGGGCGCGAATTGTGTCCGCGCCCTAGCGGGTGGTGATTTTTGCTTTAGCCCTGAGCGCGGATGTCGGACTGGACTTTTGCCAGCGAATCTACGAGGTCGGCTACGGGCGTCTGCAGGAGCACTGCGGTGTTCCCCGAAACTTCGAGCACACCGTCCTGAACAGCCTTGGTGGTCTGGTAGATCTCGACCAGCTTCAGGTAGAGCTCGTTGTCGGCATCACCGGAGCGCGCGGCGAAGATGTTGACGTAGGGCAACGCGTTTGCGTCATTCGGGTCGTCGGTGGCGATTGCGTCTGAGAAGCTGAGGCCAGCATCTTCGACGAAGTCGTTGTTGATGATCGCGGCTGCAACATCCGGAAGGGATGTTGGCGCAAGGGCTGCCTCGAGCGTGATTACTTTAACGCGCGATTTGTCAGTGTCGATGTCGTCTAGCGTGGCAAAAATGCTGCCACCCCCGGTGAGTTCAATGAGGCCGGCCGACTGCAGAACGAGGAGTGAGCGAGCGAGATTGCTGGCGTCGTTGGGCACTGCGATTGTTGAGTCGGCGGGGATTTCCTCGACCGAGTCGAACTGTGTCGAGTAGAGGCCTAAAGGATAGATTGCGGTGGCGCCGATGGGGGTGAGGTCAGCACTAGCCGCTTCGTTGTATTGAGCGAGGTAAATGATGTGCTGAAACTGGTTGAGGTCGAGGTCGCCAGCGGTAAGTGCCGGGTTCGGGAGTTCGTAGCTCCCGAAATCTACGAGTTCGACAGAGATTCCTTCTGCCGCCGCGGCATCCTTGTAAACGTTCCAGTACGGGTCGCTTGCGCCGACAACGCCGATTTTTACGGGGTCAGTGGCAGAGCCTTTGCCGTCGGTAATCTCTCCGCTTGAGGGGCTCGCGGCATCTGAGGCGCCTGCTTGCGAATTGTTGAGGGAGATGATAATTCCGGAGACGATCGCAATGACGACGACGATGCCAGCAGCGATGAGTACGTACAGTTTGCCGCGCTTCTTGGGCGCAGCAATAAGTGGTGTCTGTTCAGACATGGGAGGAGACCTTTCACGACCTTGATGCCGTGCGAATGACGGCTGACCAAGTATTAGTGAGTGGCAGCGTTATCTATAACTGCGTGACGCAGTGTTACCGTCCGCGGGTGTTAGGCCCGGTTTCTGCCTACATGCGCAGCGTGCTGATCGGCTCCGTGTCCGGGATGGGGCTCGCGTCTTTGCCACGCAGGTCGGGGTGCCAGCCGCGCAGCAGCGTTGGCACGAGTACGCCCAACGCGGCGATCACTGTGGCAGCCCAGAATCCGCCGATGGGGCCGTGGGCGTCAATGAGAAAGCCGGCGACAGCGGAGCCGAGGGCTGCACCGATCAGCTGACCGGTGCCAACCCATCCATAAGCCTCAGCGGTATCGCTGAACTTGACGCTGGCCGAAACGATGGCGAAAATCACCGCGAAGGCCGGCGCAATGCCTATGCCAGCGATGAGCAGCATGATGGCGAGCCACCAGAAGTCGAGGTGGATCATTGCCAATGCCATGCCGACAAACACAATGAGCATGCGGCGGGCAAGAGCCCACGGGCCGATTGGTAAGTGGCCGAGGAACAGGCCACCGAAGAGCGAGCCAATGGCCCAAATGCCGAGCACGAAACCTGCCTGTGGGCCATCGTGACCAAACACTGACACTACGGATGCCTCTACCGCTGCGGCTGCGCCCACCAGCAGGAAGCCAGTGATGGTTGCCAAGAGGACGGGTCGGCGACGCAGCACAGTTCCGAATGAACGCTTGCTGCGCGGGATGCGCACCTGACCGACTTCGGGGCTTGCGATGAACCACGCGCCGCCGCCGAGGAGGAACGCGCCGGCGACCACGATCGCCGTAGTCGTGGAGATCTGAACGGCGATGAAGGTGGCAGCCACTGGGCCCGCAACCCAAATAATTTCTTGAGCTGATGCGTCCAAGGAGAACAACGGAGTGAGCTGCTTAGAGTTCACCATCTTGGGGTAGATCGTGCGCACCGCGGGCTGTACGGGCGGGTTGCTGAGGCCGGCGATGAGACCGACGACCATGAACATTCCGACGCTGAGGGGTGCGAGCGCGATGGTGAAAATCGCGGTCGCTGAGACGACGAGGGTGAGGATGAGAACTTTGCGCATTCCCCAGACGCCCATCCATCGGCTCGTGAGTGGTCCGGCGACGCCTTGCCCCACGCTCGTTGCGGCGAGCACAAGGCCAGCAGCGCCGTATGAATTATGGATCTGTTCGACGTGAAGAAGGATCGCCAATGAGAGCATGCCGCCGGGCAGACGTGCGGTTAGTTGTGCCGCGATAATCCTGGCGATGCCCGGAGTTTTCAACAGGTCGATGTAAGCATTCACAAGAACTCAAGCTTAGCCGCCAAAGAGTGGCTAATTTCCGGGCTTTTTCGGGTGTCAGAGGTTATTCATAGGCTGTGGAAAAGTCCGCGAAGTTATCCACACCTGTGGATGACACGCCCACTACATCTAGGGTTGGCGACGAGCGTCACCCACGATATATAGTGGTGGAACCGCTCGGCCGGGGGTCGCGGATTGAACAGTTTTCGGGGATTTCGAGGGAGTTTTTGTGGCAATCACAGTCGTCAAGCGCAACGGTACGCGAGAGCCGTATGACGCCAACAAGATCAACCTCGCAATTGAAGATGCAGCGACTGGCCTTGATGACAACATCACGTGGGTTACCCAGATTGCATCCGAGCTCGAACTGACGCTGTTCGACGGCATCACGACCCAGCAGCTCGACGAAGCCGTCATCCAGGTTGCTCTCCAAAACGTTAAAGATGACCCCGCATTCGACACCGTTGCTGCCCGTCTTCTTCTCAAGACCATCTACAAGCGCGTGCTCGGTGACTACACCGACGCTGGCGATCTCAAGCGACTGCATAAAGAGCACTTCGGCCCCAACGTCATCCGTGGTGTTGAAGAAGGTCTACTCGATCCGCGCCTCACGAGCATGTTCGATCTGGATGCTCTCGCCGAGCACCTTGAGCCAGCTCATGATGAACTGCTCAAGTACATCGGTGTCGTCACCCTCAACAACCGCTACGGCATCAAGGGTCGCAACGGTGATGCCCTTGAGGTTCCTCAGTACTTCTGGATGCGCATCGCCATGGGCCTCTCGCTCAACGAAGCGAACCCCAACGAGGCTGCGCTCAAGTTCTACGAAAAAATGTCCAGCCTCGAATACTTGGCTGCCGGTTCCACCCTCGTGAACGCGGGCACCATCTACCCGCAGCTCGCCAACTGCTTCGTCATGGAAATGCAAGACGACATGGAGCACATCGCCAAGACCACGCGCGATGTCATGTGGCTCACCAAGGGCACCGGCGGAATAGGCCTCTCGGTCACCAAGCTTCGTGCACAGGGTTCGCCCATCCGCTCCAACAACACCACCTCAACCGGCCCCATCCCGTTCATGCACACGATCGACTCGATCCTGCGTGCGGTTAGCCGTGGTGGCAAGAAGTTTGGTGCTCTGTGCTTCTACATGGAGAACTGGCACATGGACTTCCCCGAGTTCCTTGACCTGCGTCAAAACTCTGGTGACCCCTACCGCCGCACCCGCACCGCCAACACGGCCGTGTGGATCAGTGACGAGTTCATGAAGCGCGTGCAGAACGACGACGCCTGGTACCTCTTTGACCCGCTCGAAGTCACTGACCTCAACGAGCTCTACGGCAAAGCATTCTCCCAGCGCTACAACGAATATGTTGCGATGGCCGAGGCCGGCGAAATGCACATGTTCAAGAAGATCGGTGCTCGCGAGCAGTTCAAGTCGATCCTCATCTCATTGCAGACCACCAGCCACCCGTGGCTGACCTTCAAAGACACGATCAACAACCGTGCGCTCAACAACAACACGGGCACGATCCACCTCTCCAACCTCTGCACCGAGATCACGCTCCCGCAAGACGAAGACAACGTCTCCGTTTGCAACCTTGCGTCGATCAACCTCTCGCGTCACCTCCTGCCCGAGGGTGGAGTCGACTTCGCGAAGATCGAAGAGAGCGCACGACTGGCCGTACGCCAGCTCGACAACCTCATCGACATCACACGGTCTAGCGTGAAAGAGGCAGACTTCTCCAACGAGCAGAACCGTGCAGTCGGCCTTGGAGTGATGGGCTTCACCGACATCATCGAGAAGCTTGGCTACAGCTACGAGAGCGAAGAGGCCTATGACCTCATCGACGAAATCATGGAGCACGTCTCCTACGCCGCCATCGATGCAAGCACCGAGCTTGCCAAGGAGCGCGGCGCCTACGCGAACTTCGAAGGCAGCCGTTGGTCGGAAGGTCTCGTGCCTCTCGACTCCATCGCGCTCACCGAAGAAGACCGTGGCATGGAAATCAAGGTCAACCGCAAGACGCGACTCGACTGGGATGCTATGCGCGAGAAGGTCAAGGGCGGAATGCGCAACGCAACCCTCATGGCGATCGCACCCACCGCATCCATTGGTCTCGTTGCTGGCACCACCCCTGGTCTCGACCCGCAGTTCTCGCAAATCTTCAGCCGCTCCACCTCGAACGGCAAGTTCCTTGAAGTGAACCGCAACCTCGTTGAGACCCTTCAGGAGCACGGGCTGTGGGAAAAGAACCGCGAAGCGATTCTGCGCAGCCAGGGTGACATTCAGAATGTTGAGGGTATCCCCGACGACATCAAGGCCGTATTCAAGACGAGCTTCCAGCTCTCGCCGTACGCCTTCCTTGAGGTTGCCTCTCGTGCCCAGAAGTGGATCGATCAGGCCATCAGCCGCAACATGTACCTCGAGACGCGTGACCTCGGCGACATGATGGACATCTACTTTGATGCCTGGTCTCGTGGCGTCAAGACCACCTACTACCTGCACATGAAGCCTCGCCACCAGGCAGAGCAGTCCACTGTGAAGGTCAACAAGTCAGAAGAAATTTCATCGTCCAAGGCAGCAACGGCCTCGGCAACATCATCAACCGCGGGTTCAGCTCCCGCCCGCCGAGGCTTTGGCGGATTCGCAAAGAAAGCAGACTCATAATGAACCGCGAAAACACGATCGAGGATTACTTCGTACCCATCGATCCCATGGACGACCTGCAGTGCGATAGCTGCCAGTAATGGGAATTCTAGGAACAGGCCTGCAAGACGGCCTTTTACTCAAGCCGATCAAGTACCAGTGGGCGATGGACCTGTACGACCAGGCCGTGGCCAACACGTGGTTCCCTAACGAGATCCAGCTGGGCGAAGACATCGCCGACTTCAAGAAGATGACTGATGAAGAGCGTCATGCCGTGACCTTCCTCATGAGCTACTTCAACCCCAACGAGTTGCTCGTCAACAAGGCACTCGCGTTCGGTGTGTACCCTTACGTTTCTGCCGCAGAGTGCTCGCTCTACCTTGCGAAGCAGATGTGGGAAGAAGCAAACCACTGCATGAGCTTCGAGTACGTGCTCGAGACGTTCCCGATTGACCGCGAAGCAGCGTATAACTCTCACGTTGATGTGCCGTCGATGGCTCGCAAAGAAGAGTTCGAGATGAAGTACATCCGTCGCATGACGGAACAGACCCTCGACATCAACACCATCGAGGGCAAGCAAGACTTCATCCGCAACCTCGTTGCCTACAACGTGATCCTTGAAGGCATCTGGTTCTACTCAGGTTTCATGGTCGCTCTGTCGTTCCGCCAGCGAAACCTGCTGCGCAACTTCGGTTCGCTCATGGACTGGGTTGTTCGCGATGAGAGCCTGCATCTCAAGTTCGGCATCAACCTGATCCTCACCGTGCTCGAAGAGAACCCCGAGATTCAGACTGAAGAATTCGCCGATGAGATTCGCCAGATGATTCTGGATGCTGTGGCGATGGAAGAGGAGTACAACCACGACCTTCTTCCCGGCGGCATTCTCGGCCTCAACGCCAACTACATCAACCAGTACGTGAAGTACCTGGCTGACCGTCGCCTTGAGGAGCTCGGATTCGAGGCCCACTACAAGGTCACGAACCCGGCCAAGTGGATGGCAACAGCCAACGACACTCTTGAGCTCGTGAACTTCTTCGAGTCAACGAACACCTCCTATGAGGCGAACGCGTCGGCCACCACCAAAGCCAAGACGGAGTGAGTCTGACCGTTGAGTGGGTCGAATGGTTAGAGCCACGGGCGGATTGATGGGTTTGGCTACTACGCGGCGATCCCGGTTGGCGTTTGCTGCGAGAAGACGTTGTAGTTCGTTCAGGTACGCCACCTAAGCTGCACTGAACGGGGGATACCGTTCAACAATATAAACCGAAACAATTGCACTGTGAGACTTTTTCGGCGGCGCCCGCGCCTTAACTTGGGCAAATTTAGGGCACCCGCGCCCATCGAAGAGGCACCCATCGAGCGGGTTGTCGAAGAGGGTGTGTTGATTGCTCGTAATGCTGTGCGCATGGCGGTCAAGAACCGAATAATTGTGGATGCCGCCCGCGACCATTTGGACTACGATGACGGTGCGCTCGCCGGCCTTGTTCACGTCGAATTTGACCAACTTGCTGAGCAGGCGGAACATTTGCTGCGGGTATCTCACACTGCTCGCAACCGCGCGGTGCAGGAAGGACTCGCTGAGGGGTTGCGCCAAGCATCCATGAATGGCGAACTTATCTCGGGCATCATCGACGAAGCGCGCGAGCTGGCCTGGAGCGAAATCGGCACTGCCATCATCGCCAAACTTCGCGTCGCTTACCTTCCAATGGAAGACCCGTCGTATGACGCTCAGCGCAAGCGCCGACTGCGCGAACTGCGCACCATCAACTTCGCTGAGTTCGAGGCTGCGGCACAGGGCGAGTACTAGCGAGCCGCGGTCGGTTTCAGCGCGATCGAGAAGCAACCTTCTGGCCCGCACGACACATATTCGCGGAATTGTTTAGAGTCCCGCAGCCACACGGCGCAAGTGGGCGAAAAATTGCGCGCACGCGAAGGTAGGCTGCGATGGTCGGCGATTCAACGGCGTGCGCTCGTGTGGGTTTCACGCCTCGTCACCGGCATCAGCTTTCATCGGGATAAAGAAAAGGTTGGACCATGAGAATCAATTACGCGCTACCAGCATTGGTCGTTGTCGCGGCACTCGCTCTGTCAGGTTGTGTTGACAACAGCACAGGCACAACGACCGGTGGCGACACTCTGGATGTGGGCACTGACGCCGCAGCCATTGCTCTGCTACCCGACGAGGTGAAAGCATCCGGCACGTTGGTGATCGGCATCGACCCGACCTACGCGCCCAACGAATACAAAGACGACGCGGGTAACCCGATCGGGTGGGAAGTCGACCTCGGCAACGCCATGGCGGCAAAGCTTGGACTAGAGACGCAGTACGAGATCTCTAGCTTCGACAAGATCATCCCCAGCGTGACGGGTGGCAGCTACGACATCGGGTTGTCGTCGTTCACCGACAACGAAGAGCGGGAGAAGATCGTTGATTTCGTTAACTACTATGAGGCTGGCATCCAATGGGCTCAAGTGATCGGTGCAGACGTTGACCCCGCTAACGCGTGTGGTATCACCGTTGCCGTACAGACCGCGACCTACGAAGAGACCGATGAGCTGCCTGCTAAGTCGCAGGAATGCACGGATGCTGGCAAGGAGCCCATCAACATCCTCAAGTTCGACACGCAAGACGAAGCGACCAACGCTCTCGCCTTGGGCCGTGCTGATGCCATGAGCGCTGACTCGCCCATCACCCAGTACGCGGTGAGCCAGGTTGGCGACAAGATCGAACTCGCGGGCGACTCGTTCGACACCGCACCGTACGGCATTGTCGTGCAAAAGGATGCGGCTCTCTCAGCAGCACTTCAGGCTGCACTCCAGTCGATGGTGGATGACGGTACCTATAAGTCGATCCTCGATGACTGGGGCGTATTCAGCGGTGCTGTCTCGTCGATCACCATCAACGCGGCAACCACCAGCTAGGTAGATGGGTTTGTCAGATTCTGGCCGTTCGGCGACACCATCGCGTGTGTCGCCGAACGGCACTGAACAAGCGGAGGCGATCAAAGCGATCCGTCTTCGCCACCCGTGGCGTAATGTGGTCGCGGTCATTCTCGCTGCCATGCTCGTCCTCTTCATCGTCGATGCCTCTCAGCGCGAGGCTTACGGCTGGGATAACTTCGCCAAGTTCATCTTCGATAAGCGCATCTCGCAGGCAGCCGGATACACCCTGCTGCTGACGGTGTACTCGATGATTATCGCCATCATTCTTGGCGTCACTCTCGCGGTCATGCGTCTCTCCGACAACCCTGTCGTCAAGGGCATCGCGTGGCTGTATCTCTGGGTCTTCCGCGGGACGCCCGTTTACGTGCAGCTTGTCTTCTGGGGCCTATTCGCCACAATTTATTCGACGATCGACATCGGCATCCCCTTCACTGAGCCGTGGCTCTCGGTAGAGACCAACGACCTCATCAGCGTCTTCTGGCTCGCCGTGATCGGTCTCGCTCTGAACGAGTCCGCCTACATGGCGGAGATCGTGCGTGCCGGAATCCTCTCCGTGGATAAGGGACAAGACGAGGCTGCAACTGCCCTCGGCATGTCGTGGCTGCAGACGATGACGCGCGTCGTCATCCCGCAGGCAATGCGCATCATCATCCCGCCAACGGGCAACGAAGTTATTTCGATGCTGAAGACCACCTCGCTGGTCACGGCTATTCCGTTCAGTCTGGAACTCTACGGACGCTCGCGCGATATCTCCGTAGTGATCTTCGACCCGATCCCGCTGCTGCTCGTGGCATCCGCCTGGTACCTGCTCTTCACCTCGATTCTGATGGTGGGCCAGTACTTCTTGGAGAAGCGCTTCTCGCGCGGCGTCGGGCAGGCTCGGCCAGAGAAAAACGATAATGCAACGGGAGCAATCCCGTTGACGACCGGGCTCATCAACGCGCCTGGCGCTGGACCCACGTCTGGGGCCGGTGCCGAGACGGGAATCTCGAATGATTCCGAGCCCGATACCGATGCGTCAGGGAAGGAGCACTGATGACTAACGCAGCAGCAGCAAGCGAAGCACCTATGGTGCTTGCCGACCGTGTGTCGAAGAGTTTTGGATCGAACGAGGTGCTGAAGAGCATTTCCCTCACAGTGCCGCGCGGAGAGGTGATGTGTCTGGTCGGGCCGAGTGGTTCGGGCAAGTCCACGTTCCTTCGCTGCATCAACCACCTTGAGCGCGTCGACGCTGGCCGACTCAGCGTTGATGGCCTTTTGGTGGGTTATGAGGAGCGCGGAGACAAGCTCTACGAACTGAAGCCGCGTGAGGCTGCCCGCCAGCGCCGCGATATCGGCATGGTGTTTCAGCGTTTCAACCTCTTCCCGCACATGACAGCGCTCGAGAACATCATTGAGGCGCCCATCCGGGTCAACAAGGTGAAGAAGGAAGCCGCCATCGCACACGGCAGGGAACTGCTCGCACGCGTGGGCCTTGCCGATAAAGAGGGTGCCTACCCGGCACATCTCTCGGGCGGCCAGCAGCAGCGGGTAGCGATCGCTCGCGCGCTCGCCATGGAACCGAAGCTCATGCTGTTTGATGAGCCGACCTCTGCCCTTGACCCCGAACTGGTCGGTGAAGTGCTCGACGTCATGAAGGGTCTCGCCGAATCAGGCATGACCATGATTGTTGTCACCCACGAGATGGGCTTCGCGCGCGAAGTCGCTGACCAACTTGTGTTTATGGATGGTGGCGTTGTTGTTGAGTCTGGCGATCCAGACGAAGTACTCGGCAACCCGCAGCATCAGCGCACGAAAGCGTTCCTCTCGAAGGTTCTGTAACGTCAGGTCGATCCGGATGCGCTAGCGCGGCTGCATCCGGATCGCACCATCGAGACGAATGACCTCACCGTTGAGCATGGGGTTCTCGACGATGTGCTGCACGAGCGCGGCATACTCATCGGGGCGACCTAGGCGAGACGGATGCGGCACTTGCGCACCGAGCGAGTCCTGCGCTTCCTGCGGCAGGCCGGCCATCATCGGTGTCTCGAAGATGCCGGGAGCGATCGTCATGACGCGCACTTGAGCTGAGGCGAACTCGCGGGCGAGCGGCAGCATCATCCCGGCAACGCCTGCCTTCGACGCAGCGTAAGCAGGCTGACCGATTTGACCATCAAACGCAGCCACGGATGCCGTATTCACGATCACGCCACGCTCACCGTCAATGGGTTCGGTTTCGACCATCGCGGCTGCAGCCAGACGGATCACATTGAAGGTGCCCGTCAGGTTGATTCCGATCACCATCTCGAAGGTTTCGAGGGGAAGCACACCCTTACGGCCGAGAGCCTTGCCCGGGGTCGCAACACCGGCGCAGTTCACGACAATACGCAGCGGGCCGGCGGAGCTGGCGAGGGCGACGGCAGCTTGAACGTCAGCCTCTGAGCGAACATCGGTGGGCGAGAACCGGAAGCCATGTTCGGCGGCGATCTCGACTCCGCGCGAGCTGGGCAGGTCGGCGATGGTGACCAACGCACCCTGCGCGGCGAGAGCGCGAGCGGTGGCCAAACCGAGACCGCTGGCGCCGCCGGTGATCAGTGCTGCGGCATCCTGAATTTTCATGCAAGCCTTTCGATGAGTGTTGCGTTTGCCATTCCGCCGCCTTCGCACATGACTTGGAGTCCGTAGCGGCCGCCGGTGGCGTCGAGTTGATTGACGAGGGTGGTAAGCAGGCGTGTGCCCGAGGAGCCGAGGGCGTGTCCGAGGGCGATTGCCCCACCGCGCGGGTTCACGATCGCGGGGTCAACGGGGAACTCCCGCATCCACGCCAGAGGGACTGAGGCGAATGCTTCGTTGACCTCGATGCTGTCGAGCTGGTCGAGACGGATGCCGCTGCGCTCCAACACGCGATGCGTCGCCGGGATGATTCCGGTGAGCATTTCGATGGGGTCGGAACCGACCACCGCAAAGGAGTGAAAGCGTGCACGAGGTGTGAGGCCAAAGGCGGCAGCGCGCTTTTCGCTCATGATGAGCACAGCGGAGGCACCATCGGTGAGCGGTGACGAGTTGCCGGCGGTCACGCGCCACTGAATTTCAGGAAAACGCGCCGCGATCTCTTCGTCGTAAAATGCGGGGGAGAGGCTGGCAAGTTTGTCAGCGGTGGTGCTTGGGCGCACGGTTTCGTCTCGGCGCAGGTCGCCAATCGGCAGGATCTCTCGGCTGAAGTCGGCGAGAGCGGCGCGCGCGTGGGAGACGGCGGCGAAGACATCGAGGTCGTCACGCCCCAGCGCCCAACGAGCAGCGATCAGCTCAGCGGAGATGCCCTGATTGACGAGTCCATCGGGGTAGCGTTCGCGCAGCAACGGACTCATCGTGCTCTGACCGAGCGTTGCCTGCCCGATGGGGTGCGAACTCATCAGTTCAACACCGCACGCGATCACGACATCGTTGACCCCGGCCATCACCGACTGGGCAGCGAAGTGAGCTGCTTGTTGGCTTGACCCGCACTGGCGATCAATCGTGGTCGCGGGTACTGATTCGGGCAACCCTGCTGCGAGCACAGCGTTGCGCGTCACATTCACGGCCTGCTGACCAGACTGCGTGACGCAGCCGCCCATCACATCATCAATGGTTGCCGGATCGAGGTCATGCCGGCTGAGTAACCCCCGCAGAACCGTCGCGAGCAGATCGACCGGGTTCTCTTGAGAGAGTGCTCCGCCTGGTTTACCTCGGCCCGAAGGCGTGCGAATCGCATCCACGATGACTGCCGTTGTCATGCCTCAACACTAATCGTGGGCGGTGTTGTGGGGAAGAGGACTAGGCGCGGCGAACGCGCCAAATTTGGACGTGCTGAAGCATAGGCGCGTCTGAGTAGCGGAAGTCCTTAGGCCGGCTCAACACCGAACGCGCGGGCGAGCTTGTCGATCTTCTGGGCGCGACCTAGGCGGGGCAGGTCGCTGCCGTCACGGATGACGCGGCCACGCGCCTCGAAGTCTTCCAAGAATTCGCGAGCCCAGGCAACATCTGAGCGCGTGGGACTGATGACTTCGTTGATGGTCGGCAACTGCTCAAGGTCGAGGCACAGTTTTCCGGTCATACCGAGAGAAACAGCCATGCCGCCCTGCTCGCGCAGAACGGGGTGGCTTGTGCCGACCGTGGGGCCATCGATGGGCCCCGGCAGGTTGCCGACGCGGCTCGCAATAACCAGGCGCGAACGCGGGTACGCCATTGCGAGGTCGTCGGAGCTGGTGCCGGTGTCGCGACGGTAGTCACCACTACCAAACGCGAGCCGGTAGGTTCCACGGGCGCGAGCAATCGATACTGCTTCCTCGATGCCGAGCGCGGACTCCACGAGGGCGATCACGGGCGTGATTCCCTTGAGCCTGTCGAAAGTTTCGGAGACGTGAGCTGCAGCTTCAGCCTTAGCGAGCATGACACCTCGCAAGCCAGGGAGGCCGGCGAGAGCATCCACATCGTCTGACCAGAAGTCAGAGGTGCGGTCGTTGATGCGCACCCAACCGCTGCCGCCATTGCTCAACCATGAGACAACGGCATCACGAGCGGATGACTTGAGGCGCGGGTCGACAGCGTCTTCAATATCGAGGATGATTTGGTCGGCACGCGACTTTTCAGCCGCATCAAAATCTTCAGGGCGAGTCGCCGCAACCAGAAGCCACGAGCGTGCAATCTCTGCGGAAACATCGTGGGTGGTCGGGCGGTCGGTGTTGCTTTCAGACACGCGGTAGCTGCTTTCTTTCAGAAGAGAGGCGACATTCTCGTGCCACTCGCAGCCTCAAGGTTACCCGGTGCGAGCTGTGTGCCGCCAAAAGTGGGGTGTTAGGAGGCGAGCACTTTGCCAATGCGTTGCACGCTGACCGACTCAGAGGTTCCCAAATGCTGTGCAAAGAGGCTCAGTCGGAGCTCTTCGAGCATCCATCGGGCGCGAGCAATTTGCGGCTCGGGGTGTGTCTCGAGCGGGAGAGTGCCGCCGGCGTCCTTGTAGCGGCGGGTCGCAAGTTCGACTTCTGACATCCATCCGCGGTCTTTGCCGGGGTTCTCAGTGAGTTTCGTTACGCGGTGCTCAATGCCTTTGAGATACACGGGCAGGCGTCGCAGTTGGGCGAGTCCGGTGGCCGAAACGAAGCCAAGATACACGAGCGCATCGAGCTGCTCGCGCGCATCACCGAGCGGTGCAAGAAGATGCATGCTTGTTGCGGCACGTATCGCCTTGTCGGCCAAACGTACGCCAGAAACAATGGATGCCACGAGCGAGACGGTCGCAAAGAGTGAGTTGACCAGCCCTGCCGAGATCTCGTTGCGCAGCGCCTCGAACTCGCTTTGCGAGAACACGTCGCGTTCGCCCATTACGGAGTCGACACAGGCGCGCAGACAATCGTCAAAGAGGGCATTCGTTGAGCGATACGGGCTCTGGGCGAGCACGAGCTTCTCATTGCTCGTGAGGTGCTCGTTGATGTAGCCGAGCGGCGAGGGAATCGCCAACAGCAGCAGTCGGCGCACACCGCTCTGATGCGCGACGGCCTGATCGTGCGGGGTCGACATGAGGCGAATGGAAACCGAGTCGCCGTCATCCACGAGCGCGGGGTAAGCGCGGATGGTGTTGCTGCCGTGCTTGGTGTCGCGAGAACGGTCGAGCTCACCGAAGTCCCAGTCGGTGATACCCGAGCGTTCGAGTGTTTCGGCTGGACGTTCGATGGCACGCGCAACACTCTCGCGGGCGACGGGCTTCAGGCTCGCTTGCAGGCTGCGCAGCGACTTATTGGTGCCCACTTTCTTGCCCCGTTCATCGATCACCGCGAACGTAACCAGAAGGTGTGCCGGAACTCGGTCTAGATCGAAATCGGATGCCGAAACGGTGACGTAGGTCTGCTGTGCGATCTCTTTTGCCAGATATTCGGTCAGCGAGGGGCCGTCGTCGAGGGCGGCGCTCGCGGGATCGTCCGGTGCGGCTTCGAGCAAGCGACGGGCCCAGTCGGCGGCGGGAACAACGTTGCGACGGATCGGCTTCGGCAGCGACTTGATCAGTGCCGTAACCAGCTCATCGCGCAGCCCGGGAACCTGCCAGTCGAAGCCTTCGGGCCGCAGCCCGGCGAGCAGCGGCAGCGGTACGGCAACGGTGACTCCGTCGTCGTCCGTGCCCGGCTCAAAGCGGTAGGTGAGGCTGAGGGTTTGGTCGCCGCGCGTCCACGTGGTGGGGAACTTATTGTCGTCGACTTCGGCATCATCCGCGTTCTCGAGGAGGTCGTTGGTCGTGAGGGTGAGCAGGTCGGGGGAGTCGTGGCGGACTTTCTTCCACCAGCCCTCAAAGTCGCGCACGGAGGCGACGGTGGCGGGCACGCGTTTGTCGTAGAACTCGAAAATGGTTTCGTCGTCGTGCAAGATGTCGCGGCGGCGGCTGCGTTCTTCGAGCTGTTCGAGGTCGCGGCGCAGCGCCCGGTTGCTCGCGTCGAATCCCCACACCCGTTTGTCGCGCTTGGTGAGATCGTCTTCGCCTTCGACGAGTGCGTGA
This sequence comes from Rhodoglobus galactosidasius, assembly GCF_054957775.1. Lineage (NCBI taxonomy): Bacteria > Bacillati > Actinomycetota > Actinomycetes > Micrococcales > Microbacteriaceae > Rhodoglobus > Rhodoglobus galactosidasius. The sequence continues at coordinate 20,626 of NZ_JBQIAV010000007.1, forward strand.
CGAATGAATAGTTCACGGGCGGCAGGCAGATCAACACGGGAGAACTGGATGCGCCGACGAGCGGCGAGCGTCACGCCATAGAGCGTCACCCGTTCGAAGGCGACGGCGGCGCCCTGCTTCTTCTCCCAGTGTGGTTCGGAGTAGCTGCGCTTCACGAGATCGCCAGCAAGCTTCTCGGCCCACACGGGATCAATCGACGCATTCATGCGGGCAAAGAGTCGACTCGTTTCGACAAGCTCGGCGCTCATGATCGCGTTGGGCTGCTTCTTGGCCAGTGCTGAGCCGGGGAAGATGACGAACCGCGTTTGACGTGCGCCAATGTAGTCGCGCTTCGCGACATCCTTGAGCCCAATGTGACTGAGCAGCCCAGCAAGCAGCGAACGGTGGATGCCGTCGGGGTTCGAGTGGGCGTCACCGATCACGAGACCGAGTGGCTTGGCCATGCGGCTCAACTGGCGGTACACGTCGTGCCATTCGCGCACGCGCAAATAGTTGAGATATTCGTTTTTACACATACGACGGAACTGGTTGCCCGACAGCTCTTTCTGCTTCTCTTCGAGATAGTTCCAGAGGTTGAGCAGGGTGAGAAAGTCGCTCGTGGGGTCGATGAAGCGCGCATGCTGTTGGTCGGCTTGCGGGCGCTTATCGAGGGGACGTTCGCGCGGGTCTTGAATGCTGAGCCCAGCGACGACGGCCATGACTTCGCGGGTGGTGCTGTGCTGTTTTGATTCGAGCACCATGCGGGCCAAGCGAGGGTCGATCGGCAGTTGGCTGAGTTGCTTGCCAATGCGGGTGATGCGCGGGGCGGCGTCTTTCGCACCCTTGACAGTTTTCGCGTTTTCGACGGCACCGAGTTCGGTGAGCAGATCGAGGCCGTCTTTGATGCCGCGAGAGTCTGGCGGCTGCAGGAACGGGAACTCGGCGATGTTGCCCAGCCCGAGTGAGATCATTTGCAGGATCACGGCGGCGAGGTTGGTGCGCAGAATCTCGGGTTCCATGAACTCGGGGCGCGCGGTGAAGTCTTCTTCGGAGTAGAGACGGATCGCGATTCCGTCACTCGTTCGTCCTGAACGCCCTGAGCGTTGGTTGGCGCTCGCCTGGCTAATCGCTTCGATCGGCAAGCGCTGAATCTTCGCGCGCGTGCTGTAGCGACTGATGCGCGCGGTTCCGGCATCAATGACGTAGCGGATGCCGGGCACGGTCAGGCTGGTTTCGGCAACGTTCGTGGCGAGCACGATTCGGCGTCGCGTGCCGGGGGTGCGGCGTGACTCGAACACACGGTGCTGCTCGGCGGAACTCAGGCGACCGTAGAGGGGGAGCACCTCGGTGCCCTCGTGCAGACCGCCCGAGTTGATGCGCCCGCGGATCGCTTCTTCGGCATCCCGAATCTCGGTCTCTCCGGAGAGGAACACGAGTACGTCGCCGTCGCTTTCGCGGGCCAGTTCGTCGAGGGCGTCGTTGATGCCTTCGAGGTAGTCGCGGTCGACCCGATTCGCTGCCTCTTCTTCGGCATCCTCAGCGTCCAGCTCCTCGGCAACAAGCGGGCGATAGCGGATCTCGACGGGGAAGGTGCGGCCAGACACCTCAATGATCGGGGCGCCATCGAAGTGCTTGGAGAAACTCTCGGGGTCGATCGTGGCACTCGTGATGATGATGCTGAGATCGGGGCGGCGCGCGCGAAGCTGCTTCAGGTAGCCGAGCAGAAAGTCGACCGTGAGACTGCGCTCGTGTGCTTCATCGATGATGATCGCGTCGTACTTTGTGAGGTCGCGATCGCGGTGAATTTCGTTCAGCAGGATGCCGTCGGTCATGAGCTTCACGCGTGTGTTTTTGCCCACGCGATCGGTGAATCGCACCTGGTATCCGACGAGGTCGCCCAGCTCGCTGCCGAGTTCTTCAGCAATTCGCTCCGCAACAGTGCGGGCAGCAATTCGTCGTGGCTGGGTGTGGCCAATGGATGTCTTACCCAGTTCTAGCAGAATCTTGGGCAGCTGGGTGGTCTTTCCACTACCGGTGGCCCCCGCAATGATTACGACCTGGTTCTCGCGGATGGCGCGCGCAATGTCATCCCGGCGCTGGCTGACAGGCAGCTCAGGCGGAAACGTAATCGCGACGCCAGCAGGCAGCGGTGCTGCGGTGCTGGCGGAGTGAACCTCGGATGCGGACATAGCCCTTCAGCTTACGCGCTGTGGGCGCTTCGCTACTTCGTCCCCGGGCTGGTCTACCTGCGAGAGAGGGTCTAGTAGGCTGCGGAAACGCCCTGAATAGTGTTTTTCACCCCTGGAGGAATGGATGCCTCGTACCATCGCCATCATTGGTGCTGGGCCTTCGGGGCTTGCTGCCGCCCGCGCTCTCGATAAGGCGGGCATCCGCTATGTCGGTTTTGAGTCGGCGAATGACGTCGGAGGCCTCTGGAATATCGACAATCCGCGCAGTACGATGTATGAGTCAGCCCATCTGATTTCCTCCCGCACCACGACTCAGTTTCATGAGTTGCCGATGGAAACCACGGCCGACTACCCCGGCCACCGTGAACTTGCACGCTACTTTCGCGCCTTCAGCGATCGTTTCGATTTGGGGCAGAAGTTTCGCTTCAGCACCACTGTTGAGCGCGTGGAACCGGCAGAAGGCGGCGGTTGGAACGTAACGACCAGCCCCACGGACGCCGCTGACGGCATGAATGCCGGCGGAGAGCCGCAGACCGAACACTTTGACGGCGTGATCCTCGCCAACGGCACGCTAGCGCACCCCAGCATCCCAAACTTTGACGGTCATTTTGCGGGCGAGATCATTCACTCGAGTCAGTACAAGAAGGCCACGATGTTTGCGGGCAAGCGCGTGCTGGTCGTTGGTGCGGGCAACAGTGGCTGCGACATTGCGGTGGATGCGGTGCATCACTCTGACAGCATCGACCTGAGCGTGCGCCGGGGCTACTACTTTGTTCCGCGTTATCTGTTCGGTAAACCGGCTGACACTCTCAATCAGGGGCGCCCGCTTCCGGCCCGCATCAAGCAATTCATCGACACGAGAGTGCTGAAGGCATTCACGGGAGATCCGGTGCAGTTTGGCTTCCCGCGGCCGGATTACCGCATTTATGAGTCGCATCCGATCGTGAACACGCTTGTGCTTGGTCACTTGGGGCAGGGCGATCTGCGCATCGTGCCCGCACCCGAACGCTTCGACGGCAATACGGTGCACTTCACTGATGGCACCCACGCCGACTATGACCTCATTGTTCTTGCAACCGGGTATAGCCTCGACTACCCGTTTGTTGATCGTGAACATCTCAATTGGCTGGGTATGGCGCCCGAGTTATATCTCAACATGTTTCCACCCACCTTCAACGGGCTCTATGTGATGGGCATGATTGAGGCCAGCGGAATCGGTTGGCAGGGCCGCTATGAGCAGGCCGAACTCTTGGCCTCCTATCTTGCCGCTCAGGAGAATGATCCTGCCGCCGCCGAGCACTTCAGGAAGTCCGCTGAGAACCCGTGGCCCGACCTCACCGGAGGCTACAAGTACCTGGCATTGGAACGAATGTCGTACTACGTCAACAAAGACGCCTATAGACGCACGCTGCGACGGCTGCGCAAGATCTTCACCCGAAAGGCACACTCATGACGATCGATGATGCGATGCTCAACTTCAGCGCAGGGTCGCTCATCGCGCTGAGCGTTGTACTTGGATTGATCATGTTTGGTATCGCGCTCGACACGAGCATCGAAGACTTTCGGGCAGTTCTGAAAGCACCTCGTGCGTTTGCGATTGCCCTGGTCGCGCAGCTCGTCTTGTTGCCCGCCGTCACCTTCGGGCTCACCCTGCTGTTGCAGGTCGGTCCGTCGATCGCACTCGGGATGATTTTGGTCGCCTGCTGCCCTCCCGGCAACATTTCGCAAGTGCTCACCTATCGTGCGCGGGGCAACGTCGCGCTGTCGGTTTCTATGACAGCGGTCACCAATGTGGTCTACATCGTGATGCTGCCGGTTAACCTCTCGCTGTGGGGTGGCTGGCACCCCACAGCATCCGCAATTCTGGAGAGCGTTAGCCTCAACGGCTGGCAGATGCTGTTGGAGATTGTTTTGATCATTGGGCTGCCGTTTGCGGTGGGCTTTGCCATCAAGAACCGCTGGCCAGCCTTTGCCAAAAAGGTGCAGCCGACGGTGAAATGGGTGAGCCTCTTGGCGCTGCTCGGGTTCATCATTGCGGCGCTCGCCGGCAACTTCCAGTTCTTCATCGCTTATGTAGGAGTCGTGCTGTTGGCCGTCTTCTTGCACGATGCGGTCGCCCTCGGTCTTGGCTATGCCAGCGCCCGACTCGGCGGCCTTGCCCTCTATGAAGCGAAGGCGGTCACCTTTGAGGTCGGCATCCGCAATGCCGGTCTCGGCCTAGGGCTCGTGTTTGCCTTCTTTGGTGGTCTCGGCGGCATGGCTGTCGTCGCGGGCTGGTGGGGCATCTGGGACATCATCGCGGGGCTCGCACTGGCCACCTGGTGGGGGCGCCGTAAGGCGAAGGGTGCCGGTGAGGGTTCGGGACCGAACTCCGGTGTGCCCGCGAGCGATGCGGAGGCAGTCGCATGAGTCGAGTTCTTGTGACGGGTGGCAGCGGATTCTTGGGCACCTCGGTAGTAGCCGGGTTGGCTGCATCCGATGCCATTGACTGTGTAGTGAGCGCAGATATTCGCGTCCCTAGCCCCGGCGTGCGCTTGCCCGGTGTGCTGTACGACCGCGTTGATGTGACGGAGGCCGCCGGGCTGCCAGAGTTGCTGCGTCGCCACAAGATCGACACCGTTGTGCACTTGGCGTCAATCGTGAACCCCGGCAAAAACACCACGGTGACTGAAGAGTTCGCGGTCGATGTTGAGGGGTCACGCGCGGTATTCGCTGCCTGCGTCAAGGCGGGAGTTTCGCGCATCGTCGTCTCATCGAGCGGCGCTACCTATGGTTATCACTCCGACAACCCCGACTGGATCACCGAGATTGACCCACTGCGCGGCAATGACGATTTTCCGTACAGCAAGCACAAGCGGATGGTCGAAGAGATGTTGGCCGAGCTGCGACAATCTGCGCCGCAACTGAGCCAGACCATTTTTCGCATCGGCACCGTTTTGGGTCCGACGGTCGACAACCAGATCACGGCCCTGTGGGACGGGCGTCGTGTGCTGAAGCTTGCCGGATCTGACAGTCCGTTTGTCTTTGTGTGGGTGGATGATGTTGTTGAAGTGATGGTGCGTGCAGCAACGGGCGGGCCATCAGGAATCTTCAACGTGGCCGGCGATGGCAAGGTGACGGTGAGAGAGATTGCTCTCGGTCTGGGCAAGAAGCTTCTCGTTCTGCCGCCCTGGGTTTTCGCTGCCGCGCTGTGGGTGGGGCACAGCCTGCGGTTGACGCCCCATAAGCCGGCTCAGGTCAAGTTCTTGCGCTATCGTCCGGTGCTCGATAATCGAGCGCTCAAAGAGTCATTCGGTTTTCTCCCCAGCAAGACAAGCCATGAGGCGTTTAGTGCGTACCTTGATGCGCGTTCACTGCGGTAGAGGCCTCGCGACTGCTGTCGAAGAAGCGCAGGCCCCACGGTGGCAGGTGCTGCCGCCTTGCGGTCCCCAACCGCTTACTTAAAGAGACTGTGGGTTGCCATCTTTATGACGCGACTTTTCACAATTTGTTCCTGACATTCGTGAAATAACATGTATGTATACAGAAAAGCGGATCTTGCCTATCTTTCTGCGAATATTCCCCATAAACTGACAATCTTGTATACAAATGGGATACGCAATGACCGAATAAAGCAGGGAAGGTGTCATGGCAACAGCGTTGAGAGCCAGTGAGCGCGCCTACCAAGCCCTGCGCGACGACATCGTTGAGTGGCGACTCGCGCCCGGAACGATTCTCGGCGAGGTTGAGCAGGCTGCGCGGCTCGGGGTGTCCCGCACCCCCTTGCGAGAAGCACTCTCTCGACTCATGACGGATGGGCTTGTCGCAACCCAATCGGGTCGCGGACTTGTCGTGACCGATGTGTCTGTCGACAACATCCGCGAACTCTTTGATGTGCGCAAAGCACTCGAAGTGAAAGCCTTGCGCCTCGCCGCTGTGCAACACACGGGCACCACGTTTGCCGACCTAGAGCGCGAGTTTGAGGCGGTTCCTGAACTGCTTGCCCGCGACGACACCGACCGCAGCGCCTACTTTGATCTGGTGCGCCGCTTTGATGCTGCCGTCGATGACGCGGTCGAGAATGACTACCTCATCGGTGCGCTCAACTCTCTGCGCACGCACCTTGTGCGCGTGCGCCGTCTGGCTAAAGACAACCCCGAGCGTTTAGCCGCCGCAGCTCGCGAACACCTGTTGATCGTGCAGGCGATCGTCGCCCGGGATGCCGAACTCGCCGCCCACGCCACCCACATTCATCTCCATCACGCGCTCACGAGCGCACTAGCCATGGCCACAGAATCTCCCCTGCGCGCCGCCAACTGAGAGGTACCACCGTGAAAAATCACTCCCTCCGCGTTTACCGCAGCGACGAGAACCTAGCCCGCGAAGACCAGCTCGCGCACAAGATTGCCGAGATTGCCGCCGAACAACTCGAACCGACGGATGCCGTCACCGACATGGTCATCAACCGTGTGATCGACAACGCTGCTGTTGCTACCGCATCCCTCACGCGTGCGCCGGTAGTTGCCGCGCGCGCCCAGGCCGAACGGCACCCCTATGAGCCGGGAGCTACCGTCTTCGGTTCCGACCTTCGCGTCAGCCCCGAATGGGCAGCCTGGGCCAACGGGGTGGCCGTGCGCGAGCTCGACTACCACGACACATTCTTGGCGGCCGACTATTCGCACCCCGGCGACAATATCCCGCCGATCCTTGCTGTTGCTCAACACACGGGTCGAACGGGTGCTGACCTGCTGCGCGGTATCGTCACCGGCTACGAAATCCAGATCGATCTCGTAAAGGCAATCTGCCTGCACAAGCACAAGATCGACCATGTTGCCCACCTCGGCCCGAGCGCCGCCGCCGGCATCGGAACCCTCCTCGGTCTCGACACCGAAACCATCTTCCAGGCCGTCGGCCAGGCGCTCCACACAACCACCGCTACCCGCCAGTCACGCAAGGGCGAGATTTCCACGTGGAAGGCGCACGCCCCCGCCTTCGCCGGCAAGATGGCGGTCGAAGCCGTCGACCGTGCCATGCGCGGCCAGACCAGCCCCACCCCGATCTACGAAGGTGAAGACGGCGTAATCGCGTGGATGCTCGATGGCCCAGACGCGCACTACGCGGTTCCGCTGCCCGAGCTGGGGGAGTCGCGCACAGCGATCCTCGACTCATACACGAAGGAACATTCGGCCGAATATCAGGCGCAGGCGTGGATCGACCTCGCCCGCAAACTGGGGCGCGAGCATCCGGAACTCGTTGAAGAGAACATCAACCGCATCGTGCTGCACACGAGCCACCACACCCACTATGTGATTGGCTCGGGCGCTAACGACCCGCAGAAGTACGACCCCAATGCGAGCCGTGAAACGCTCGACCACTCGATTCCGTACATCTTCACCGTGGCGCTGCAAGACCAAGAGTGGCATCACGTCAACAGCTACGCACCTGAGCGCGCCAACCGCCCAGATACTGTCGAACTGTGGAAGCGCGTCACCACTCAAGAAGATGCCGAGTGGACGCGTCGCTACCACTCGATTGATCCCGCCGAGAAAGCCTTCGGCGGCCGCGTCGAGATCGAAATGACCGACGGAAGCCGCATCGTCGAAGAGATCGCTGTTGCTGACGCTCATCCACTCGGTGCTCGACCCTTCGCCCGCGAGCAATACATCACCAAGTTCCGCACCCTCGCGGACGGCGTGCTCGGGAGCGACGAAATCGAACGCTTCTTGGCCGCAGCCGAACGACTGCCGGAACTGTCGGCATCCGAACTGGGAGAGCTGACCGTGCGCGGCAACTTCCCCGCCACTACTGCCAAAGGAATCTTCTAATGCTGTACGCCCAAACCGATCCAGCCACCAAGCGTGCGCAGTTCCGTGAGCGTCTCGCTAGTGGTGAACTGCTGCGCGTGCCCGGTGCCTTCAACCCGCTGAGCGCTCGCCTCATCCAAGACAAGGGCTTCGATGGTGTCTACATCTCGGGTGCCGTCATCAGTGCCGATCTTGGCCTGCCCGACATCGGCCTGACGACCCTCACCGAGGTTGCCGGTCGTTCGCAGCAGATTTCGCGGATGACCGACCTGCCCAGTCTCGTTGACGCCGACACCGGCTTTGGCGAACCCATGAACGTCGCTCGCACCGTGCAGACCCTCGAAGATGCGGGTGTCTCTGGCCTCCACATCGAAGATCAAGTCAACCCGAAGCGCTGCGGACACCTCGACGGCAAAGCTGTGGTCGACACCGACACCGCGCTCAAGCGCATCCGTTCGGCGGTCGATGCTCGACGCGACCCCAACCTGTTGATCATGGCCCGCACCGACATCCGCGCTGTTGATGGTTTGGAGGCCGCGATGGACCGCGCCAAGCAACTGGTGGATGCCGGTGCCGACGCCATCTTCGCTGAGGCGATGAAAGACCTCAGCGAATTCGAGGCGATGCGCAAGGCCGTCGATGTTCCGATTCTCGCGAACATGACAGAATTCGGAAAAAGTGAACTCTTCACGACAACGCAATTGAGCAATATTGGCGTAAACATTGTGATTTACCCCGTTACCCTGTTGCGTAGTGCAATGGGTGCAGCAGAGCGCACCCTCGATGCGATCACCGCCGACGGCACTCAGCAGTCGGTTGTGGGAGAGATGCAGACGAGGGCTCGTCTGTATGAACTGCTCGACTACGAGGGCTACAACGCTTTCGATTCGTCCATTTTCAACTTCACGCTCGACAGCCACCACTAACTTCACAACCCACACTCGAACTTTGACTCGATACCACTACCGAGGAGCACCATGACTGACCTAACAGGTACCCCAGAAACCGAAATACGTAAGGGTTTGGCTGGCGTTGTTGCCGACACCACCGCAATCTCAAAGGTGAACTCGGAGACCAACTCCCTGATGTATCGCGGCTACCCCGTGCAGGAGCTGGCCGAGAAGTGCACCTTTGAAGAGGTCGCTTATCTGCTGTGGAATGGCGAACTGCCCACTGATGAGCAATTGGTGGCGTTCCAGAATGCCGAGCGTTCGCAGCGCCACCTCGACGCGCGCACGAAGCGCGTGATCGACGAACTGCCTCTTTCTGCGCATCCGATGGATGTCGTACGCACCGCCGTCAGCGTGATCGGTGCTGTGGATGAGACCCTCACCGACCCCGCAAGCATGATCGATGCTGACCTCAACATGCAGCGCTCGCTCACGCTGATGGCGAAGTTGCCGGCGATCGTTGCCTACGACCAGCGTCGTCGTCGCGATCAGGATCTCGTCGAACCGCGCGATGACCTGAGCTATTCGGCAAACTTCTTGCACATGACCTTTGGCGAGGTTCCCGACCTCGTGGTCGTCAACGCTTTCGACGTGTCGATGATTTTGTATGCCGAGCACTCCTTCAACGCCTCGACCTTCACCGCTCGCGTCGTCACGAGCACGCTGAGCGACCTCTACAGCGCTGTCACTGCTGCTATTGGTGCGCTCAAGGGTCAGCTGCACGGCGGAGCGAACGAGGCAGTGATGCACGTCTTCGAAGAGATCGGCACCGCAGAGAATGCTGAAGGCTGGCTCGAGACCGCACTCGCTGAGAAGCGCAAGATCATGGGCTTCGGTCACCGCGTCTACAAGAACGGTGACTCGCGGGTGCCCACGATGAAGGCAGCGCTCGAAACACTCGTCGCCGAGTTCGATCGTCCCGACATGATGGAGCTGTATGACGCTCTTGAAACGGCGATGACGAGCCGCAAGAACATCAAGCCGAACCTCGATTACCCGAGCGGACCTGCGTACAACCTCATCGGGTTCGATACCGACATGTTCACGCCGCTATTCGTGGCCAGCCGTATTACCGGGTGGACCGCGCACATCATGGAGCAGGCCGGATCGAACGCCCTCATTCGCCCGCTCGCCGCCTACTCGGGCGTAGACGAGCGCCACATCTCCTAGAAGCTGCACAAGCTGGGATGGAATCGTCAGTCGCGAGTGGCAAGATGGAGAAATGACTGTTCCCCAAATTGAACTGAACGACGGCAATTCCATCCCCCAGCTCGGCTTCGGTGTATTCAAGGTTGACCCCGAAGAGACTGAGCGGATTGTCACCGACGCGCTCGAAGTTGGTTACCGCCACCTCGACACTGCAATGATCTACGGTAACGAGGTCGGCGTTGGCAACGCGATCACAGCATCCGGCATTCCGCGCGAAGAACTTTTCATCACGACCAAGCTGTGGAACAGCGACCAGGGCACTGACTCTGCTCGCGACGCCTTGGATCTGAGTCTCGATAAGTTGGGCCTCGACTATGTGGATCTGTACCTCATCCACTGGCCACGCCCCGACCTTGATCTCTACCTCGAGACCTGGCTGACCATGGAGCAGTTGAAGGCAGAGGGCAAGGCGCGCTCAATCGGTGTCAGCAACTTCCACCGCCCACACCTTGACAAGATCATCGCTGGCAGCAGCACTGTTCCGGCCGTCGACCAGATCGAACTGCACCCCGCATTCGCTCAGCGCGACCTGCGCTCCTACGGTGCTGAACTCGGTATGCACATTGAGGCCTGGGGTCCGCTTGGCCAGGGAAAGTACGACCTGTTCAGCGAGCCTGCACTGCAGACCGCGGCTGAAGCACACGGTGTCTCGCCTGCACAGGTGGCGATCCGCTGGCACCTGCAGAACGGCATCATCGTGTTCCCGAAGTCGAACTCGCGCGAGCGCATGGCCGAGAACTTTGACGTCTTTGGTTTCGAGCTCTCCGCCGAGCAGATGGCATCCATCGACGCTATCGACCGCGACCAGCGCGTTGGCTCGAACCCTGACGAGGCCACTTTCTAAGTAGAGTAGCTCGCACGCAGGTAGCCGGTATTCCTTTCACCTTGGTGGAGGGGATGCCGGCTTTTGTTCCTTTTCTCGGCGCTGTTCTGGCATTCGCCGTCATCGTCGTGGCCGTTCTCTACTGGATGGCAGGCCCCCGCCTGCGGATCACAGCCATACTGTTCACGATCGCTCGCGACGACGCTGAATTCCTTCGCCATAAGCGCGTCGGGCGCTAGCCGCCCACCGGGGAGTGCTCAATGCTGACGGCGACCCCGCGCGGGGTATTCACGAGCAGATCTGTTTCCGCGAAGGCCGCCTCGAGGTCAGCACGCGTCTCAGTGAAGTGTTCCCAGTCTTCGGTGTGAAGACCAACCACGCGGTGAACGCCCAAGACTCTGGCGGCCTCGGCGGCATCCGCGGCTGTCAGAGTGAGCGGGCTGCTGATCGCTGAAATGCGGGCGGCTCCGGCAAAGAGCAGGGCAATGTCGATGTCGGGGAAGCGGCCAGCGATCTGTTGCACGAGCAGTAGGGACGCGTTGTCTCCGCTGACGTAAATGGTGGGTTCGCCTTCGGCCTGCAGCACGAAACCGGTGACCGGGCCGACGAGTGATTCGGCACCGGGAGGGCCGTGCAGCGCGGGCACCGCAGTGACAGTGGCTGCGCCAACCTCGCGGGACTCCCACGAATCGAGACCGACAACGCCACCGCCGAAGAGGTCGGAGCCGGCCTTCATGGTGCTGATCGTGAGAACGCCCGTCGCGAGCAGTTCGAGACCTTCGTAGTCGAGGTTGTCTTCGTGCTCGTGATGCGACAACAACACCAGGTCGACGTCACCGACCTCGGTGCGACTCAGGGCCGGTCCCTGCGTCTTGGTGAGCGGCACGCCGCCCTCGTCGGGGTAGTGGCTCGGTGCATCAAACGTGGGATCAGTCACGATGCGCAATCCCGCATATTCGAGCAACGCGGTGGGGCCGCCAATGTACGTCACGGTCAACTTCGACATACCCTGAGACTATGCCCAATCGTTTGGAAGCTGCTGCGAGTCCGTACCTCAGATCACACGCCACCAACCCTGTGGATTGGTGGGAGTGGTCTGCCGAAGCTTTTGCTGAAGCTGAGCGCCGCGATGTACCCCTGCTGGTCTCTATCGGCTACTCAACCTGCCACTGGTGTCACGTGATGGCGCGCGAATCGTTCAGCGATCCCGTTCTCGCTGCGTACCTCAACGAGAACTTCGTAGCGATCAAAGTCGACCGGGAAGAGCACGCCGAAGTGGACTCCACGTATCTAGCGGCGGCATCCGCCTTCACTCCCAATCTGGGCTGGCCGCTCAACGTGTTCGTCACGCCCGCGGGGCGAGCGTTCTTTGCCGGTACGTACTGGCCGCCGACCGCGGTGGGGCAGCATCCGGCATTCAGGCAAGTGCTTGAATCAGTGACGGATGCGTGGGGCACGCGTCGTGAGCGGGTCGAGACGAGCGGCGCGGCCATTGCGCAGGCGCTCGCTCAGAGTCGCGGTGTGGAGAGTGAACTCGTCGTTGATTTCGCGCCCGTGATCGATACCCTCGCTGCCGCCGAAGACCTCGAGCATGGCGGATTCGGCGACGCCCCCAAATTTCCGGTCACCCCGGTGCTGCGGTTCCTTCTCGACCGCGGCGCCCGCACCGCTGAGCACTCGCCTGAGGCAGCTGGCCTCGCGGATCGTACGCTTGAGGCAATGGCTGGTTCCGCGCTGCGCGATCCTGTCGATGGCGGCTTCTTCCGCTACTCAACCCGGGGCGACTGGACCGACCCTCATTACGAACGCATGCTCTACGACAACGCCCAACTGCTCGCCGCCTACGCGCTCGCCGACCGCACCGAAACCGCCACCGGCGTTGCCGAGTTCTTGCGCGACAAACTGCTGTTGCCCTCTGGTGCGTTCGCCTCGGGACTCGACTCCGAGAGCACCGTCGACGGCAAACGCGTCGAGGGCTTCTACTATTCGCTGGATGCCGCGAGCCGCGCCCGCGTCGAAGCCCCGCCCCGCGACGACAAGATCCTCACCGGCTGGAACGGCCTCGCGATCGAAGGCCTCGCGCTCGCCGGAGCGCGCCACAATAAGCCCGAGTGGATCGCGCTTGCCCGCGGTGCCGCCGACTTCCTGCTCGCAGAGCATGTGGTTGGTGGAGGTGCAGGGGAGCGGCTCGTGCGCACCTCCATCGACGGCATCCTCTCCGATGCCGCAGCGACGCTCGAAGACAGTGGGATGCTCGCCCAGGGACTGCTCGAACTGTCGATCGCAACCGGCGAGGTCCGCTACGCCATCGCCGCCCGCGACCTCGTCGATGGGGCGCTCGCGGGCGGTGCTGCGGGTTCAGGAAGCTCACCCTTCGGCCTCCCCGGCGGCAGCGATTCCGTGCTCGCGGCGCAAGGTCTCTCGACCGAAGCAGACATTAGCGATGGCGCGCACCCGAGCGGGCTCAGCGCCATGGCCGCCGCTGCCTTCGCCCTCTTCGCTCTCACCGGCGACGCCCAATACCGGGATGCCGCCGAGAGTTCGATGAAACTGGTTGGCCAACTCGCAGCCCAGCAACCCATCTCGTTTGGAACTGCCCTCACCCTCATGTCGGAGCTCAGTGCACCGTTGCGCCAGCTCGTCGTGGTGACGCCGGATGCGGGTAGCCTCGGCGACGCCTCCGACGAGAGCGCCGAAACCGGCGGCGAGCTTACGAGTCTCGCCCACAAGTTGCACCGCGCTGGAGGCATTGGTGTGGCCGTCTCGCAGGCTCAAGCCGAAGCTTTCGCGGCATCCGGTTTCGAACTGTTTGCGGCCCGCACTGCAAGCGAGGGCACGCCGACGGCCTACCTCTGCGAAGAGTTCGTGTGCCGGTTACCGCTTACCGATTCGGCGGCGTTGGGAGCGCTGCTCGCCTCGACCTAGCCCTGCTCGCGTCAACCTAGCGCGGGTGCTGTCGATGCGAGTGCAGCGACCACTTCGAGTAGTTGTTCGGCGCTGAACTCTTCGGGGCGTCGCACGACGTCTATCGCGGCTCCTTGAATGAGGGCGACAAGGGTCGATCGGAACGCTTCGGGGGCGAGGCCATGTTGCTGAGCGAAGCGGCTGGTGATGGGTTCCATCGTGTCGGCATAGAGGCGCAGGCCCGTGTTGAGCTGGTCGCGAAAGTCCGTGCTCTGTCGGAAGAAGTAGAACTGGAACAACAGATCAACTTCGTCACGTTGGGTGTGCAGCCCTTCTAGTTCTGTGGCCACCACCTGAAACAGGGCGACGTCTGAAGAAAGGTCTTCCCCGAATCCACTTTCGGGTCCGTCGAGTGTCGTCGCGAGCAGTCGGGCAAGCAGCGCGTGCAGGAGTCCGTCTTTGGATTCGAAATAGAAGTAGACCAGGCCGCTGGAGAGGTCGGCTTCTGCGGCGACAGTGCGGGCTGAGACCGTTTCTAGTCCGCCACGCAGCGCCACGACTTTTGCCGCGGCGAGGATATCGTCGCGTCGCTCGATTTCTGGTTTCCTAATTCCGACCACGTTTCCAGTTTAGCTATTGCAATCTATTGACCAATGGGTCAATACTGGGTTGGTGACGGCCGGACGGCTAAGAGGAGAAGAAAAGTGTCTCATTCCCTGAAGGATCAAACCGTGTTGATCACTGGTGGCGGAAGCGGCATTGGCCGACTTCTGGCCTTAGGTGCTGCGGAACGCGGAGCCCGGGTCATGCTGTGGGACTTGTCTGCAGAAGCTGCTGAGAGCGTCCGCGAGGAGATCGTCGGCGCGGGTCATTACGCCGAGGCGTACACCGTCGACGTGTCCGACCGCGATGCTGTCAAGGCGGCCGCTAAGAAAACGGGAGCCGTGGATGTCGTCATCAACAACGCTGGGGTCGTCACCGGGAAGAACCTCCTCGATGCCTCCGACGAGGCCATAGAGCGAACGATTCGCGTGAACACCCTTGCGCTGTTCTGGGTCACCCGTGCGTTCTTGGGAGACATGATCACGAACCGTCGCGGAACCGTTGTCACCATTTCCAGTGCTGCTGGACTCGTCGGGGTGGCCAAGCAAACCGACTACTCTGCAAGCAAATTCGCCGCGTTCGGATTCGCCGAATCGCTCCGGGTGGAGCTGTCGAAAGCGAACACCGGCGTCAACTCGTTGGTCGTGTGTCCCTACTTCATCAGCACCGGAATGTTTGAGGGTGTGCAAACGAAATACCCACTCCTGCTGCCGATTCTCACGCCCGAATACGTTGCTCAAAAAACTCTGACAGCGATTGAGAAGGGTCGGCACCAGTTGATCATGCCCCGGTTCGTGAACTTCTTGTCACCCGCCCGAGTGCTCCCGGCACGTTGGTTCGACAAACTCATGAATCAGCTCGGCGTGAACAACACCATGGACCACTTCGTCGGCCGTGCCAAAGCAGACAGCCTTCGAGCTAGCGCTGGTACACGTCGCGTCGATGCCCCAGAGTGACGATGACTACGAGCAGCACATCATCCTGAATCGTGTACACGATGCGGTAGTCGCCGATGCGCACGCGGAATCCGGGGCGCCCTTGGAGCGCCTTCGCGCCCGGAGGTCGAGGGTTTTCGCTCAGGAGAGCGATCGCGCCGCGGATCCGGTCACGATGTTGATGGTCGACTCGTTTGAGCGCGCGCGCCGCAGCAGGCGTCACCTCGATTCGATAGGCCACTACCAGCCCAAATCTGCCTTGACCTGATCCCACGGAATATTTGGCCCCTCGTGGGCCATCGCCTCATCAAAAGCAGCAACATCTTCGGCATCTTCAAGAGCATCCATCATGCGCTCATACTGCTCTGGACTGACGACAACGGCCGCACGCTGTCCGCGACGCTCGATAAAGACAGCTTCGCGCTCTGAGGTGGCGATGACCTCTGAGAAGTTCTTGCGGGCCTCCGCGATGCTTGTAGTCGACATAAAGTAATTGTACGTTTATGGGGTCAAAATGTACAGAATTGAGACGCGCTGTCTACCTAGACGAGCCCCAGCGCCTGACGAACGTGAACGTACTGGGTGAGGAAGGCGCGACGTTGCCCACCGTACAGCTACCGCCGCGAGAGATGGGCTGAACGCAATCCTTCTGCAGCGCTGAGTCGGTGGCGGTGCAACACGCGCAGCCGCCCCACTCGCGCTTCAGCGATTCCCACTGCTCGGCGGTGAGGTCATTGTCGGCGGCATCGACGCGGCGTTTGCGGCGTCGGGCAGCCCGCGCACGTCGAGTCTGAACCACTGCCATAACGCTAAGTTAGTGCATCGTTGGCGCCCGGCGGCGACGGCTGCCTAACGCCCCGCTCGACGCGAGGAGATGACGCCCGTGTCAAACCCCATCAAGTTGAGGCCGCCGTTGAAGCGCGCGTGCTCGACCTTGAGGCAGCGGTCCATGACGACCGTAAGCCCCTGCGATTCGCCATAGATGGCGGCATCCTGATTCCAGATTCCGAGTTGCACCCAGACAGTCTTCGCGCCAACGGCGAGTACATCTTCGATGACGGCGGGGATGTCGCTGGCCTTACGGAAGACGTCGACGATGTCGGGCACCTCGGGCAGCGAGGCGAGATCGGGGTAGGCCTTCTGGCCGAGGATCGTGTCCGCATTCGGATTCACGAAATACACCCGGTAGTCGCTCGACTGCAACAAGTAGGTGCCGACGAAGTAGCTGGAGCGGGACGGGTTCGGGGATGCGCCAACAATGGCGATCGACTTCGCGTTGCGCAGGATCGCGAGGCGTTGCTTCGCGTCAGGGCTGACCCAGGTTCGTTGCGACTTCAGCAGCTTGGCCAGCGGTGAGCTTGCAGGCAGGTCACACGTGAGTCCGTTCGAAAGCTGGGTGGTCTGCACATCTTCGGTCGACATCCTTAGCCCTTCGTTGCTTCGGTCAAAGCCTGGTCAAGGTCATCAACAATGTCTTCCGGGTCTTCTATTCCGACACTGATGCGCACAACGCCCGGCAGGACGCCGGCGTCGATGAGCTGCTGCTCGCTGAGCTGGGCGTGTGTTGTGGATGCAGGATGGATGACCAGAGTCTTCGCATCGCCAATATTCGCGAGGTGACTAGCCAGGTTGACGCTCTCGATGAACTTCTGTCCGACAGCGCGGCCGCCCTTGACCACGAACGAGAACACGGAGCCGGCGCCCTGGGGCAGGTACTTCTGCGCACGTTCGAAGTGTGGATGCCCCGGAAGCCCGGCCCAATACACGGTCTCGATGCGCGGGTCGGCCTCAAGCCACTCCGCGACGATGCGTGCGTTGTCGACGTGGGCTTGCATCCGGAAAGGAAGAGTTTCGACGCCGGTCGCGAGCAACCAGGCGGAGTGCGGGGCGAGCGCGGGCCCGATGTCGCGAAGCTGCTCCGCACGCAGTCGCGTGAGGAAGGCGTATTCGCCGAAGTTGCCACTCCAGTTGAGCCCGCCGTAGCTGGGCACCGGCTCGTCGAATAATGGGAAGTGCTCATTGGCCCAGTCGAAACGACCGCTCTCGACGACAACGCCGCCGAGGGTCGTGCCGGCCCCACCGAGGAACTTTGTGGCCGAGTGGGTCACGATGTCGGCGCCCCACTCAATCGGGCGATTGAGATACGGAGTGGCGACAGTGGAGTCGATGATGAGCGGAATGTTGTGGGCGTGGGCGACCTCGGCAAGCCCCTCGATGTCGGCGATCTCCCCAGACGGGTTGGCGATCGTCTCAGCGAAGATCAGCTTCGTCTTGGGCGTGATCGCTGCGGCGTAGTCGGCGGGATCGGAGGAGCGCACAAACGTGGTGTCGACGCCGAAACGGCGGAGCGTGACATCCAACTGAGTAATGGAGCCGCCATAGAGGTTGGCACTCGAAACAATGTGGTCGCCAGCACCTGCCAGCGCGGCGAAGGTAATGAACTGCGCACTGAGCCCGCTACCGGTGGCGACAGCACCGAGGCCGCCCTCGAGAGAGGCGACGCGCTCCTCAAAGCTTGCGACCGTCGGGTTTGCGAGCCGGGAATAGATGTTGCCGTACTTCTGAAGGGCAAAGCGGGCCGCAGCATCCGCGGTGTCATCGAAGACATACGCGCTTGTTTGATAGATCGGCAGGGCGCGCGAACCCGTCGCCGCATCAGGGATGTTGCCAGCATGAATTGCGCGCGTGCGGAAACCATAGTCACGATCAGCCATAGCATCAGGCTACAGAGGTGCAAGCCCGAATCGGATTCTCGACGTAACAGAACGCCACGCTAGACCCAGGTCGGTAGCCACCAGCGCAGTCGCAGCAGGTCGTAGTCAATGGTTTGGCCCGTCCAAAGGGGCCAGAAAAACACACTGACCGCGATGGCGACGACCAAGAACACGGCAACGACCCCGATGCCGCTGAGGCGTCTATCGCGGTGGTCATCGGAGCTGCCGAGGATCACCCCGAGCGCGGCGACCAGCGCCAAAATCAGGTACGGCTCGAACACGATTGTGTAGAACTGGAAGACGGTGCGGTTCAGGTAGAGCAACCAGGGCAGGTAACCGGCGGCGACGCCCATCAGGATGAAGCCGGTCTGCCACTGGCGGTAGCGCACCAGCCGGTACACGAGATAAAGGACGGCTGCGGTTGCAGCCCACCAAATGATGGGGTTGGCGATTCCTGAAATTGAGGCTCCGCAGGCATCCGCGACACAACCGCTCTCGCCATTAGCGATGTTCTCGTAGAACATGCTGGTGGGGCGGATGAGCAGCAGCCAGGTCAGCGGATTCGCCTGGTAGGGATGCGGTCGGCTTTCGCCCACGTGGTAGCTGTAGACACTCGACTGGAAGTGCCACAGGCTTTGCAGGTCGAGCGGAACCCAACTCAGTGCGCCCGACCAGGCATTGCCGTCACCTTCGGCCCAGTTGCGGTCGTAGCCGTTATCGCCGAGGAACCACCCGCTCCACGAGCTCAAGTAGACGAGCAGCGCAATCGGTACGGTCAGCAGGAAACTAACGGGGGCCTGCTTGAAGAGGGTGCCGGAGCCCCAGAAGCTGATGCCGGCGCGACGGCGAGCCAGGGCATCCACAACGAGGCTATAGACGGCGAAGGCGGCCAAAAAGTAGAGACCGTTCCACTTGACGGCGGCGGCAGCACCGAAGGCAATGGCGGCGAGTATGAGCCACGGTCGCCACCAGAGTGCTGGGCCCCACTCGGTTGAGACTCCGCGGGCACCTCGCCTGCTGATCCACAGCGCCAACCGCGTCGCGGAGTGTTCGCGATCGAGCAGTATCGCCCCCACTCCGAGCAGCACAAAGATCATCACAAAGTTGTCGAGCAGGGCAACGCGACTCATGACGATTGCGTTGCCGTCGATTGCCATCAGCAACCCGGCGAGGGTCGCGAGCAGCGTGGAGCCGAACAGCTTCTTGGCGATCAGCATCAGCACGATCACCGCCAGAATGCCGACGAGCGCGGTCGCAATGCGCCAACCGAATGGGTCTTCACCGCCAGACGGCAGCATGCCCAACCCGATCAACCACTTGCCGAGCGGTGGATGCACCACAAATGACGGGTCATTCAAGAAGATGTTGACGTCCCCGCCATTGAACAGGGCATCCGCCTCGGCCGGCCACTGTGCCTCAGAGCCGCGACTCACGAGAGTCCACGCGTCCTTCACATAGAACGTCTCATCGAAAACGAGCGACGCCGGATGCCCGAGGCCAATCAGGCGCGTGAACGCCGCGATCAGCACCACAATCGCCGGCCCAGTCCATCCGAGTAACCGCTGAGCCAGCGGACTGCGCGTCGCCCACCACCGGTCGAGGCGTGAGCCCTCATGGCTGTCGAGCGCGGCAGGAATGAGCCCGGATGCAGGCGCGTCGGAGCCTGAAGAGCCATCCGCGTCGTTCGACAGCGGATCGTTCGACAACAAGGCGTCGAAGTCGCGGGGATTCGTCTGGCTCACCCCGTAATGCTACTGAGCGTTTCTCTGCGCCGTCGAAACGGCGAAGGAACTTCCTCGCGGATGTGAGGGGCTGGGTGGCCAAAGGTCGAGAAAGTTACGGCGCTGGGACCAATAGAACTCGGCGAAGGAGAGACCCGCCGGGCTCCAGCTGGAACGACACCACGACGTTTGCCGGGCCCGAGAGAGTCAGTCGCGACACGAGGATAAATTCTTTGGCGTCGCCGGGATGGAGCGAATCGGGCTCGGCAGCGACCGTCGTAAGTCGCCTCTTGTCTAGAGCGGTGAGTCCTTCGACTGTGACGATGATGCAATCGTCAGGCCCCTCATTGACCAGTAGCCAGTGCTCGCCTGTCTTGTGGCGGATCGTGAGCCTCGCACCGTTCGGATCGTCGCGCCTGGCGAGGAGCGACGGTGGTGCGCTCTGCTCATCCGTCGCGGCGATAAGGGTCGCTCGTTCTTGAGTGTCCTTCGAGCGACGATTATTGGCGAGAGTGAGCCAGCCGAAGACTGCAGCGACGAACACCGCGAGGACGGCGGCTCCGGCGCTCACCCATTGCGCGGCTAAGGCCCACAGCTCGTAGCTGCTGGGGTCAGTCGCGAGACCAGGATTCACAGGCTCAGACTACCGCGCTGACGCTCCCAGCAAGAGGGCAAATTTCGCCGCGCCCGGCGGCTGCAACCTAGAGCGGCGTCTCTTCGGGTAACAGCGCGTTAGGCCCTGCTCCGGGTTCGCCCGGTATGCGGGATGCCGCCCGCACGGCCCCAATGGACGCCGCGATCACGAGTGCGATTCCGAAACCTTGCACGAGGGTGATGCTTTGCCCGAGCACGAAGAATCCGGCACCGGTGGCGATGGCGGGGGCAAGTGCCATGAGCACGGAGAAGGCAGCGGCGGAGATGCGTCGCAGCGCGATTAGTTCAAGCGCGTAGGGGATCGCCGAGGAGCAGATGGCAACAGCGAGCCCGCGCACCAGTATTGACGGTTCGAGCAGCGTGCTGCCGGCCTGCGAGATTCCGAATGGCAGGCTGATGATCGCGCCGATTGCCATGGCGATGGCCAGACCATCCAAACCGGCAAAGACTTGCCCGGTCTTGCGTGACGCCAAAATGTAGCCAGCCCACGAGACAGCGGCGGCAAGCGCGAAGGCGACACCGACGGGGTCAAGCGCTCCGATGCTGCCGAGACTGAGCAGCGCAACGCCGATAAAGGCGAGCAGTGCCCACAGCCAGGCACTTGCTCGTCGGGCAACGATTACCGACAGGACGAGGGGCCCGAGCACCTCGATGGTGACGGTCGCGCCGAGGTCAACACGGGAGAGTGCTTCATAGAACAACAGGTTCATGCCACCGAGCGAGATACCGAAAATCAGCGCCATCAGCCATGCACGCTGGGAGATCGCACGCAGGTTGGGACGAGCGATCGCCAGCAAGATTGTGGCCGAGAAAACGAGCCGCAGCGACACCATTCCGGCGGGCCCAACCTCGGGGAACAACAGCACAGCAACAGAGGCGCCGACATCCTGAAAAACAAGGCCCAACACCACGAGCATGACTGCGCCCAAAGGGGTTCCCCTCAATGATGGCGGAGTCGTCATAGTGCAACACTACGACCTCGCCGGGGGTGCCAAGCGCGCGAATGGCACGCGCACAACACGGGTGGGGCGCGGGTGGGAGAATGGCCGAGTGATCATTCTTGCGGCGACCCCCATCGGCAACCTTGGCGACGCCTCTCAGCGCCTCATCGAGGCACTCACGAACGCTGAGGTGATCGCTAGTGAAGATACTCGCACCACCATTCATCTGATGCGTGCGCTGGGCATCGATAACCGCCCGCGGCTCATCCCGCTGCACGAACACAACGAGTCAGAGAAGGCCGCTGAGATTGTTGAGCTGGCCCGTGACGCCGACGTACTCGTTCTTAGCGATGCGGGGATGCCCGCCATCAGCGACCCCGGATTTCCTCTGGTTTCGGCCGCCGCCGCCGCAGGGGTCACCGTCACTGCTTTGCCCGGACCGAGCGCAGTTCTCACCGCTCTCGCTGTCTCGGGACTCCCGACCGACCGCTTCAGTTTCGAAGGTTTCTTGCCCCGCAAGGGCCGAGTTGCCTACTTCCGCGGCCTTGCCCGCGAAGAGCGCACCATGGTGTTTTTCGAGAGCCCGAATCGTCTACCCGCGGCGCTCGCCGATCTCGCGACTGCACTGGGCGATGACCGCCGCGCGGTCGTCTGTCGCGAACTCACCAAAATGTATGAAGAAGTTGCGCGCGGCACAGCCACCGAGCTCGCTGCCAAATTCAAAGATGGCGCTCGCGGTGAGATCTGTCTTGTTGTCGAGGGCGCTCCACCCGCAACATCCGATCTGCCGACCGCAGTTACTTATGTGCTCGCTCTCGTCGCTGATGGTGCCCGACTCAAAGAGGCCTCAACTGAGGTTGCCGAGCAGACCGGCCTCAGCAAGCGCGAACTGTATGAGGCTGCGCTGCGCTCGAAGTCGTAACCTCACGATACAGGCGAATACAATGAAGGCATGTCTGCTGGCGACTCCTTCTACATTGCGACGCCCATCTTCTATGTGAATGACGTTCCCCACATCGGGCACGCATATACCGAGGTGGCCGCTGACGTTCTTGCACGCTGGCACCGTCAGCGGGGTGAAGAAGCCTGGCTGCTCACGGGAACCGACGAGCACGGTCAGAAGATCCTGCGCACCGCCGTCGCCAACAACACCACGCCGCAAGAGTGGGCCGACCGCCTCGTTGCGGATTCTTGGCAGCCGCTACTCGAAACCATTGACATCGCCAACGACGATTTCATTCGCACCACTGATGAGCGGCACGAGAAGGCTGTCGGCACCTTCCTGCAGCACCTATACGACGACGGTCACATCTACCCCGGCGAATATGAGGGCTATTATTGCGTCGGCTGCGAAGAGTTCAAGCAGCTTGACGACCTCGTCACCGCCCCCGATGGTGAATACAAAGGCCAGCTGGTCTGCGCCATCCACTCACGCCCTGTCGAAATTCTCAAAGAGAAGAACTACTTCTTCCGTATGAGCGCGTTCCAGCAGAAACTGCTCGACCTTTACGAAAGCCAGCCTGACTTCGTGCAGCCCGCCAGCGTACGCAACGAAATCATTCAGTTCGTCAAGCAGGGTCTCGACGACCTCTCCATCTCGCGCTCCAGCTTCGACTGGGGCGTCAAGGTGCCGTGGGATGAAACCCACGTCGTCTACGTCTGGTTCGACGCGCTGCTCAACTACGTCAGCGCCATCGGCTACGGCGTCGACGACGAGCAGTTCGCCAAGCGTTGGCCCGCCGTGCAACTCGTCGGCAAAGACATCGCTCGCTTCCATGCTGTCATCTGGCCGGCCATGCTCATGGCAGCAGACCTGCCTGTTCCGCGTGCGGTCTTCGGCCACGGCTGGTTGCTCGTCGGTGGCGAAAAGATGTCCAAGTCGAAGCTCACCGGAATCGCGCCAAGCCAAATCACCGACACCTTCGGCTCGGATGCCTTCCGCTACTACTTCATGAGCGCCATCACCTTTGGTCAAGACGGATCGTTTAGCTGGGAAGACCTGAGCGCGCGCTACCAAGCAGAACTGGCCAACGGCTTTGGCAACCTTGCCTCGCGGGTTATTGCGATGGTGAATAAGTACTTCGATGGCGCCATTCCTGCACTCGGCGAGCTCACGGCATCCGATGAGGCGATTGTGGCAACGCAGAAGCGCGCAACAGAGGCGTCGAATGCGTTGATTGATTCGTTTGCGATCAATGAGGCGCTCGACGCTGTGTGGCAACTCGTTGACGAGCTCAACGGCTACATCACCGAGCAAGAGCCGTGGGCGTTGTCGAAGGATCCCGAGAAGCGTGAGCGACTCGGCACCGTGCTCGCGACGGCTGTCAACGGTCTTGGTACGCTCTCGATTCTGCTGTCGCCCGTGCTACCGAAGGCAACCGAACGACTCTGGCAAGCGATCGGCGGTGTTGGCGTGCTGCGCGAGCAGCGCATCGACGACGCCCAGAACTGGCAGAGCAACGGTCGCGTCACGGCCCTCGAAACCTCACTGTTCCCCCGCATCGAAGTGGATGCCGAAAGCAGCACGGCGTGACCGAACCGTTCATACGTCAGCGCCACCGCAGCGCCGACGAAGCAGCCTCCGAGAAGCTGCAGTACCCGCCGCTGCCCGAGCCTCTTGCGGGTGTTGTCTACGACAATCACACGCACCTCGAGATTGCTAACGGCGGCCCCGATAACCAGTTGGACTTTCGCGAGCAGTTGGCGCGGGCATCCGCCGTCGGCGTTCGTGGCGTTGTGCAGGTCGGCACGGATGTCGCGACGAGTCGTTGGTCGGCGGAGCTTGCCGCCACCGAGCCACGCGTTCTCGCCGCAGTAGCGATTCACCCCAACGATGCTCCCGAGCTTGAGGCGGCCGGCGAGCTCGATGCAGCCCTCGCTGTGATCGATGAGCTTGCTGCCCGCCCGCGCGTTCGCGCTGTGGGGGAGACCGGGCTCGACTTTTTCCGCACGGATGACGAGGGGCGCCCAGCGCAGTACCGTTCCTTTGAAGCGCACATTGCGATTGCCAAGCGGCACGGGCTTGCGCTGCAGATTCACGATCGCGATGCCCACGACGAGGTCATCGAAACCCTGTTGAGAGTCGGCGCTCCCGAGCGCACGGTCTTCCACTGTTTCTCGGGCGATGCCGCCATGGCGCGCATTGCGGCCGATAACGGTTGGTACTTGTCGTTCGCCGGCACTGTGACCTTCAAAAATGCCGCCAACCTTCGCGAAGCCCTGTCGGTGATGTCGCGTGACCACATCCTGGTCGAGACGGATGCCCCCTACCTCACGCCACACCCATTGCGGGGTCGCCCCAACGCTCCCTACCTGATGCCGCACACCGTGCGCGCCATGGCGGCGCACTTGGAGATCGACGAAATCGAACTTTCTGCCCAACTCGCCGATACCACCGAGGCCGTTTACGGCTCGTGGGATACCGAACTGCCCGAGGGCACCCGGTGAGCACCCTGCTTGGCCCCGCTGAGATCCGCGATCTCGCTGATCTGCTCGGCATCCAGCCCACTAAGAAGCTGGGCCAAAACTTTGTGATCGACCCCAATACGGTGCGCCGCATTGTGAAGGCAGCGCACGTTGTTTCGGACGAAACGGTGGTCGAGGTCGGCCCGGGGCTGGGATCGTTGACTCTCGGGCTGCTCGAGGCCGGAGCATCCGTCGTCGCCGTTGAAATCGATAAGCGTCTGGCTGCACAGTTGCCGATTACGGTCAGCCAGATGCAGCCGGATGCTCAGCTCACGGTCATCACCGATGACGCCCTGCGTGTCATCGAGTTGCCGAACGAGCCTCGCGTGTTTGTCGCCAACCTGCCCTACAACATTTCGGTCCCCGTGTTGCTGCATTTCTTGGAACACTTCGACTCGCTCGACCGCGGTCTCGTGATGGTGCAGGCCGAAGTCGGCAACCGCGTCGCGGCGGGCCCCGGCAGCAAGGTTTATGGCTCGCCCAGTATCAAAGCGGCCTGGTACGGAGAGTTCTCCACCGCCGGGTTGGTCAGCCGTCAGGTGTTCTGGCCGGTGCCGAATGTCGACTCAGTGCTCGTGCGCTTTGAGCGTCGCGAACAGCCCGGCACGATCGAGGAGCGCAAGGCTACTTTCGCGCTCGTGGATGCGGCTTTCCAGCAGCGTCGCAAAATGTTGCGTCAGTCGCTCTCGAGCGTGCTGGGCAGTTCAACTGCAGCATCCGATCGGCTCATTGCGGCGGGTGTCGCGCCGACGGCTCGGGGCGAGGAGCTCACGGTGCACGACTTCCTGGCTATCGCTCGCGCCGAATAGCTGACGCCAACTGGTTGCGTTCGGCCCCGCAGGCCGCACGCACCCCGCTTCGTTTCGCCGTGACTGCTTTCGCCGCGTCCACCATTCCGTTTGGCACCGAACGACGGTAGGTTGGCTTCATGTCGGCGAACAGCAACCCAAGCATCCCCAGCGACCGTGACGTTCTAGACGGCACCGGGCGGCATCCGGATGAATGGTTTGCATTCCTAGACATTGCTGGGGCGTCGAAGTGGCAGCACCCCGAGATCGTGGGCTGGTTTGCCACCAACGCCGATCACTTGAGCACCGAGTGGGCTGAGTCGCTTGCGACCCGCTACGCTGCAGCTCGCGGGTTGCCTGTCCCCGAGTAGTTTCGCTGTCCGCGTTGGGCTTCCAGCAACGCTTGTTGGCGAGAGTTATCAACAGGACCGCGCACAGACAGGTCCGCTGCACAAGGTAAGTTTGGTTCATGACTTCCGTCTCGGCAGCCTCCACTGTGGTTCACACTCGTGCCCCTGGCAAGATCAATGTCTTCCTTAAGGTCGGTTCACTGCTCGACGACGGTTACCATGACGTTGCGATTGCCTATCAGGCAGTCTCGTTGTGTGAAAATGTTCATGCCTTCCACGCTGACGACTTCTCGGTCTCGGTTTCAGGAACCGTCAATCTGTCTCGTGTGCCCACCGATGGTTCCAACATCGCTATCAAGGCGGCTCGCCTGCTTGCGCGACGCACCGGGTATCGCGGCGGTGTTCGTCTGGAAATTGAAAAGCGCGTTCCCGTAACGGGCGGCATGGGTGGCGGGTCTGCGGATGCCGCGGCAACACTTCTCGCTTGTGACGCCCTGTGGGGCACCAACATCTCTCGCGAAGAAATGCTCGGCCTCGCTGCGGAACTGGGCGCCGATGTGCCGTTTGCGCTCACCGGCGGAACAGCAATCGGAACAGGTCGTGGCGACCAACTTAGCCCCGCTCTAGCCAAGGGGCAGTTTCAGTGGGTGTTGGTGCTCGCCGACTTTGGGCTCTCAACCCCGGAGGTCTACAACGAGCTTGACCTCCACCGCCAACGTCATTCTCAAGACATTTTTCCTGCGGAGGTAGCACCCACCGTCAACGCAGACGTATTGCAGGCGTTGCGGGCAGGCGACCCGCACATGCTCGCCGAAAGTCTCCACAACGACCTTCAGGCTCCTGCCCTCCACATGGAACCGTCACTGGCCGCAGTCATCGAACTGGGCGAAAAGAACGGTGCGCTCGCGGGAATCGTTTCCGGTTCTGGCCCGACCGTGGCCTTCCTTGCAGCAGACCTCGACTCGGCTCTCGAACTGCAGATTGCATTGAGTGCGGCCCAGATGACTGTGGTGCGGGCTACCGGCCCAGTGCACGGAGCGCGAATCATCACTGACTAACCCGGCTAGGCTTGCGCGAATGGCACACCTTCTTGGCGCTGAATCCCTTCACCTCGAATTTCCGACCCGCGTAATCTTCGACAAGGTCACGATCGGTCTTGACGAGGGCGACCGCATTGGCATCGTTGGTCGCAACGGTGACGGCAAAACGACCCTCATGCGCATGCTCTCGGGCAGGCTCGACCCGGACGATGGGCGAGTGACGCGACGCAATGGCGTGACCCTCGGGATGCTCGATCAGGCCGACGAGCTCGACGGCACCAAGACGGTGCACGAGACTGTCATCGGCGATATTGATGAGCACGTGTGGGCGGGCGATCCCAAGGTTCGCGACGTCATCGCGGGTCTTGCAGCCGATATCCCGTGGGAGGCCAAAGTTGGTGACCTCTCCGGTGGTCAGCGTCGCCGGGTTGCTCTCGCGACTCTGCTGATTGGTGACTGGGATGTCATCTTCTTGGATGAGCCTACTAACCACCTCGACGTCGAGGGTATTTCGTGGCTTGCTGGCCATCTCAAGCGTCGTTGGGCCACTAACGCCGGTGGGCTGTTGGTCGTCACTCACGACCGGTGGTTCCTCGACGAAATTTGTACTGCCACCTGGGAGGTGCACGATCGACTGATCGAGCCTTTCGAGGGTGGCTACGCGGCCTACATTCTGCAGCGCGTTGAGCGCGACCGCATGGCCGCTGCTTCGGAGTCGAAGCGTCAGAACCTGATGCGTAAAGAATTGGCCTGGTTGCGTCGCGGTGCTCCCGCACGCACGACGAAGCCGAAGTTCCGCATTGATGCGGCAAACGATCTGATCGAGAACGAGCCGCCCGCGCGCGACAGTGTTTCGTTGTCGTCGATGGCCATGCAGCGTCTTGGCAAGGATGTCGTTGACCTCGAAGGCGTCACTGTCACCTACCCGGTTGTTGATCCGGCAACCGGCGTGGCCGGCGAGAAGACAGTGCTGAATGACATCACCTGGCGAATCGCGCCCGGCGAACGCACCGGCATCCTCGGTGTCAACGGTGCCGGAAAGTCGACACTGCTGTCATTGGTCGCGGGCAGCCTGAACCCCACAAGTGGTCGCGTAAAGCGCGGTAAGACAATCAAGGTCGCCACGCTTACGCAGCAGCTTGCTGAACTCGAAGACATTTGGAACGAGCGCGTCAGCACGGTCATCGGCCGCCATAAGAGTACCTACGTCACCGGTGGCAAAGAGATGACGCCGACGCAGATGTTGGAGCGCGTGGGCTTCACGAGCACGCAACTCTCGACCCCGGTAAAGGATCTTTCCGGTGGCCAAAAGCGTCGCCTTCAACTGTTGCTCATTCTGCTCTCTGAGCCCAACGTACTGATTCTGGACGAGCCGACTAACGACCTCGACACCGACATGCTTGCGGCGATTGAAGACCTGCTCGACACGTTCCCCGGAACGCTGCTTGTGGTGAGTCACGATAGGTACCTCATCGAGCGCGTCACCGACCAGCAGTATGCGGTGATGGATGGTGGCTTCCGCCACCTTCCGCGCGGTGTTGATGAGTACCTCGAGTTGCGCACGCAGCAGCTCAAAGGTTCTTCGGGTAACTCTGCGGGTGCCGCAGCGGGCGCTCCGGATGCCACGGCCGCGAAAAAGCCGTCGTCGTCACTGAGTGGCGCCGAACTGCGCAATTCGCAGAAGGAGCATGCTGCTGCTGGTCGCAAGATCGCGAAGCTGCAGGGCCAGATCGCAGAGTTGCACCAGCGGATGGCCACCCACGACCAGTCGGACTTTGCTGGACTTGGCGCTCTCGTCGGCGAACAGCAAGCAATCCAAGAGGCGCTCGACACTGTTGAGACCCGCTGGCTGGAGCTCGACGAACTACTGGCGTAGCGGTGCTAGCCGAGCGCAGTGACTCCTGCAGCGCGAGCGATCTCGACGGCACCGAGTGACAG
Source organism: Rhodoglobus galactosidasius (assembly GCF_054957775.1). NCBI lineage: Bacteria > Bacillati > Actinomycetota > Actinomycetes > Micrococcales > Microbacteriaceae > Rhodoglobus > Rhodoglobus galactosidasius. The sequence continues at coordinate 49,612 of NZ_JBQIAV010000007.1, forward strand.
CAGAGCGATGACTGCCCACGAGATGAGGGCGACAGCGAGTGCGCGACCGCCGGTGCGGACGAGATTGCCGATGCTGATCGCTGCGCCGAGTCCGAACAGGGCCATTCCGAGCACGAGTTCTTGACCGTAGGCGGCTACCTCGAGGAAGCCATCGGGCAGCGGCACAAAGGTGCGCACGACCACAGCTGAGAGGAAGCCGACGACAAAGAGCGGAAGGATCGCCGGGCGCTTTGCGGGCTTGAGGTTCGCAGCAGTGTCGGCCGCGGCATCCGACGCCTCCGAAGCACCAGCCGCATCCGAGGCGACAGAAGCAGCGGCAGCCTTGCGGTCGCTACGAGCAACAACAACACCCGCGAGAGCAACCATTGGTGCGAGCATCGCTACCCGGGTGAGCTTCACAACAACGGCAACGGCGAGGGCGGTTGCTCCTGCGATTTGGGCTGTCGCAACGACCTGGCCGACATCGTGCACACTCGCGCCCACCCACATCCCGAACTCGGGCGCATCCAGACCGAGAAGGGGGCGTAGCGCGGGTAAGAGGGCGATGGCAAGGGTTCCGCACAGGGTGACAAGCGCGACCGGTGTTGCCGTGTCAGAGTCTTTTGCGCGGGTCATGCCCGCCATCGCACCAATGGCTGAAGCGCCACAGATGGAGAACCCGGCAGCAATCAGCATCGGCTGCTGACCGGGGAGGCGCATCATCCGGCCCAAGCCCCAGGTGAAGAAGAACGTGATCACGACGATCAGCACAATCATGCCGAGCACCAGCCAGCCCAGCTCGGCGATGTTCACGAGGCTGAGCTTGAAACCCAAAAGCACGACACCGATACGCAGCAGGCGGCGGGCAGCAATCGCGAGCCCCGGCTTCACCTCAGCGCGCACAGAACTGCGCCACGGCAGGGCGCTGAACAGGATGCCCAACACCACGCACGCCGTCAGCGTAGGGATCGCAGGCACCAGAAAACTGATCAGCAGGGCAAGCCCAAAAGCACCAAGTGCGAGACCAAGTCCAGGAGAAATGCGTCGGAATATGGTCTGTTCTTGGGGGTTATTCACCGTCGAGGCTCAATTTTCTGAGCAAACCGCTCAATCGTTCTTGTTCACCAGCAGACATTCGCGAGAGAAGCGCAGTCTCGTCATGCACGAGAGAAGTGATTGCGCCATCAACGCGTTCACGGCCACTCGCTGTCATCAGCACAATTACGCCACGACCATCGTTGGGGTCGGTGCGGCGCTCAACTAGACCGCGCGCCACCATCCGGTCGATGCGATTCGTCATGGTGCCGCTCGACACCATCGTCTGCTGCACCAAAGCGGTAGGGCTCAACTGGTACGGAGCGCCCGCCTTACGCAAAGCCGAGAGCACATCGAATTCCCACGGCTCAACACCGGCAACAGCGAACGCAGCCTTGCGGGCACGCTCCAAATGTTTGGCCAGTCGGCCAACCCGGCTCAGTACATGCAACGGCGCAAAGTCGAGATCGGGGCGCTCGCGAGACCACGCTTCGACAATTCGGTCGACTTCGTCGCGTGGGGGCATCCGGTTATTATCTCAGTTTCGGCCAACGGATGTGCGAAGCTAACCGGTCATGCCGGGCCAACAATCGTGTGTGAAGGCTCCGAATCGAGCAAGTTGGACGACACAGCCCCAATGATCTGGCAGAATTGGTTAGCGCCTTCGGGTGCGGTCCGCTTTGGTGTAATGGCAGCACGGCAGCCTTTGGAGCTGTCCAGTCTAGGTTCGAATCCTAGAGGCGGAGCTTTTACCTAACCTTTAGCCCACTTCTGCAGCGGCGTTTTGAGTGCCGCTCATTCAAGGCACAATAGCTTTATGACCGAACACAAACTCGCCGTCATTGTTCTCGCCGCTGGCCAAGGCACACGCATGAAGTCCGCCAAGCCCAAAGTCTTGCACCGCCTCGCCGGTCGCGAACTCATCGGGCACGTTGTGGCCGCTGCGCGTGAACTGAACCCCGACCACGTTGTCGCAGTGGTGCGACACCAGCGCGACGAAGTTGTGGCAACCCTGTCTGAGCTCATGCCCGACATCCTCATCGTCGACCAAGACGACATTCCTGGCACCGGTCGTGCCGTAGAGGTTGCGGTTGATTCGCTTCCCGCAGATTTCGACGGGGATGTTGTGGTCGTCAGCGGTGACGTACCGCTTCTTGACTCCGCCACCCTGGCATCGCTCCTCGCGCAGCACCGCGCGCAGTCTGCCGCAGCCACCGTGCTCTCGGCAATCCTCGATGACGCCACCGGCTACGGTCGCGTCGTGCGTGACGCCGATGGCGGCCTCGACCGCATCGTCGAGCAGAAGGATGCCACCGCCGACGAAATCGCGATCACCGAGATCAACTCGGGCACTTACGTGTTCCGCGTTGGTCCACTGCGCGAACAACTCGTGCGCATCACCACCGACAACGCCCAAGCCGAGAAGTACATCACCGACGTGGTCGGACTGCTGCGTGGGGTCGGAGCCATCGTCTCCGCAATGCCCGTTATTGCCGGATGGATGGTCGCCGGTGTCAACGATCGCGTGCAGCTGGCAGAAGCCGCACGCCGCATGAACGAGCTCATCGTGCAGAAGTGGCAACGTGCGGGCGTCACCATCGAAGACCCCGCAACAACCTGGATCGACGCCGATGTCACCCTCAACCCTGACGTCGAAATTCTGCCAGGCACCCAACTCAAGGGCGCAACCCTCGTGCAGTCCGGCGCCATCATCGGCCCAGACACCACCCTCGTTGACTGTGAAGTTGGCGAGAATGCTGTCGTCAAACGCACCGACGCAACGCTCAGCGTGATCGGTGCTGGAGCATCCGTCGGGCCGTTCGCCTACCTTCGCCCGAACACCAAGCTCGGCGCCGGCGGCAAGATCGGCACCTTCGTGGAGACCAAAAACTCCACCATTGGCGAGGGAAGCAAGGTGCCGCACCTGAGCTACATCGGTGACACCGAAGTGGGGGAGCAGTCCAACATCGGTGCCGGAACAATCACCGCAAACTACGACGGGGTGAACAAGAGTCGAACGGTAGTTGGCTCCCACGTGAGAAGCGGGTCGCACAACGTCTTCGTCGCTCCGGTTAGAATTGCTGACGGAGCGTACACCGGAGCCGGTTCGGTCATCCGAAAAGATGTCCCGGCAGGCTCACTGGGCATAAACGTCGCTCCACAGCGCAACATCAGTGGCTGGGTTGAAACCAATCGGGCGGGAACTGCAGCGGCTCAGGCAGCCAAAGCAGCTAGCGACGATTCTGACGCCTGACCGACGAACGCCGTAACCGCGGCAGAGAGCGAGTCCCCCACGTGGCCAGCATCAAGATCTCCGGTCAAAAGCGACTCGTGCTTGTCTCCGGGCGAGCCCACCCCCAGCTCGCGCTTGACATCGCTGAGGAGCTTGGCAGTGACCTCGTACCCACTGACGCACGCACCTTTGCGAACGGTGAGATTTACGCTCGCTACGACGAGAGTGTTCGTGGATGCGATGCCTTCGTCATCCAATCGCACACTGAGCCCATCAACGAGTGGCTGATGGAACAACTGATCATGGTGGATGCCCTCAAGCGGGCTTCTGCGAAGCGCATCACCGTTGTCTCGCCCTTCTATCCCTATGCCCGTCAAGACAAGAAGGGCCGTGGTCGCGAACCGATTAGCGCCCGACTCATTGCTGACCTGTACAAGGCTGCTGGCGCCGACCGCATCATGAGCGTCGATCTGCATGCCGCCCAGATTCAGGGATTCTTTGACGGCCCCGTCGACCACCTCTTCGCTATGCCGGTGCTCCTCGAGCACTTCCGCAAACTGCTCGACCCCTCGACTCTCACGGTTGTGAGCCCTGACATGGGCCGCGTGCGCGTAGCAGACATCTGGAGCGACAAGCTCGGTGCGCCGCTCGCGATCATCCACAAGCGTCGCGACCCACTGGTTCCGAACCAGGTCACCGTTCACGACATCGTTGGTGACGTTGATGGTCGCGTGTGCCTCCTCGTTGACGACATGATCGACACCGGTGGAACCATTGTGAAAGCAGCCGAAGCGCTCAAGCGTGCCGGTGCACTCAAGGTGGTCGTGGCCGCAACACACGCAATTTTCTCTGACCCTGCTCCCACAATCTTGCAGAGCGACTTCATCGACTCGGTCGTTGTCACCGACACGTTGCCGATCCCTGAACACAAGCGGTTCCCGACGCTCGAGATCCTGCCGATCGCACCGTTGTTGGCTCGCGCCATCCACGAAGTTTTCGATGACGGCTCGGTCACCTCAATGTTCGACGGCGCAGCCTAAGCGCCCACCGGTTCGACGCAGTGCGCTGCGTAATTGAGTGCGCCACACAGGCATAGAGTTAAGGCATGACTGTGTTGTCCGATCGCCCATGGCTCGCGAACTATGCCGATGGTGTGCCTCACGAAATCCCACTGCCCGAAGGATCGCTCTACGATCTGGTCGCGGCATCCATCGCTGAATACCCGCGCGGCGTCGCGCTGGAATTCTTCGGCAAGGAAACCACCTACGCCGAGCTTGGCGAGCAGATCGACCGTGCGGCCGAGGGCCTGCGTCTGCTTGGCGTGCAGAAGGGCGACAGGGTGGCGCTCGTGCTGCCGAACTGCCCGCAGCACGTCGCTGCTTTCTACGCAGTGTTGCGGCTCGGCGCAATCGTTGTCGAGCACAACCCGCTCTACACACCTCGCGAGCTTCGGCACCAGTTTGAGGACCACGAGGCGAGGGTCGTGATTGCCTGGAACAACGTCGTTGCAACGCTGCAGGACTTTCCGACGGATGTCGCGGTCGAGACCATCATCTCGGTCGATGTCACCCGTTCCATGCCACTTCGCACCCGGGCGCTTCTGCGACTGCCCATTGCGAAGGCTCGTGAGTCGCGCAACGCACTCACCACAAGCGTGAGCGGCACGATTGCCTGGGAAGAGTTGCTGAAGTCCGCCCCAGTCGATGCGCACATTGTAAGGCCAGAGGCCGAAGACCTTGCGCTCATTCAGTACACGAGCGGCACTACGGGGTCTCCGAAGGGCGCAATGCTCACCCACCTCAACCTCTTAACGAACGCCGCTCAAGCCCGCGCATGGGTGCCGGCAGTGCCCCGTGGCAGTTCCGTTGTTTATGCGGTGCTCCCGATGTTTCACGCTTATGGGCTCACGCTGTGTCTGACGTTCGCGATGAGCATGGGAGCGCGGCTTGTGCTCTTCCCCAAGTTCGACCCAGACCTAGTGCTCGCCGTGATCAAGAAACATCCCGCTACGTTTTTGCCGGCAGTGCCGCCGATCTATGAGCGGCTCACCGCAGCAGCAGACGCCGCAGGCGTGTCACTGAAAGGCATTGAAATCGCTATCTCTGGAGCGATGCCACTCTCGGCCACAGTCGTCGAGCCCTGGGAAGAACGCACTGGCGGAACTCTCGTTGAGGGTTACGGACTGTCAGAAACGAGTCCAATTCTCATTGCCAACCCGGTCGGCCCAACTCGCCGTGCAGGCACCGTTGGTTTGGCGCTGCCCAGCACAGAACTCCGTGTCGTCGACCCTGAGAACCCGACCGTTGATCGAGCCCAAGGAGAACAGGGCGAGCTCATCGCACGCGGCCCGCAGGTGTTCTCGGGGTACTGGGGCAAGCCCGACGAGACCGCCGAAGTCTTTGTGCCGACGGTGGATGAGGGCAAAGATTGGTTCCGCACTGGCGACATCGTCACGGTGGATCCTGACGGTTTTGTCACCGTTGTAGACCGCATTAAGGAGCTCATCATCACCGGCGGTTTCAACGTCGCGCCGAGTGAGGTTGAGGAGGCGCTACGGCAGCATCCGTCGATCGCCGATGCGGCCGTTGTGGGACTGCCGAGCGAACACAATGGTGAAGATGTCGTTGCTGCGGTTGTTCTCGCCGAGGGCGCGACTCTCGATGAGAAAGCCGTGCGCGACTTCGTCCGCACAAACCTCACGGCTTACAAAGTACCGAAGAGTGTCGTCAGCGTCGAGGAACTTCCCAAATCCCTCATCGGCAAGGTGCTGCGTCGACAGGTGCGGGAACGGCTGATCGCCGAACGCTAGCGGGAATTTCCGGACTGTTTCGATTTAGCACTGGCCCGGGGTGGGCGTGAGGCGCGTATCCCTTCTCTGATCTGGGCGAAGAGCATGTCGGTGTTTGACTTGTCCGTTCCGGAATTCTGTTGCCCATAGCATGGCATCGGTTGTGGGGAAGAAGCGCGGGAACTGGACGTATTACTACCTGGTGACCTCATCCGCCCATTTGTAGCAGGTGACCCTCAGGAAGCCGAGTTCCTTTGCGACCTTCGACACGTTACCCGTGACCGTCAACCGCCGGAAGAGCTCAGCCTTGCCTTCGGCAAACGCAGCCCGCAACGCCATCAAATTACGAATCGCGCAGGGTGCGCACCGACGGGCATCTGGTCTGAATTGGAAAACCTTCACCTGTCCATCCCCAAATTGATTAGTCTTTGAGCGTCGACCAATGAAAGTCGCACTGCGTTCCTCTTCGAAGAACACATCAGAGATGTTCAAGTTGGCAAGCTCCGAGCGTCGAAATGTACCTCAAACACGAGTTGAAAATGCAGGCATCTCGATATGCGGCAATCGCATTGGGTCAGCTGTTTAACACGAAATCCTCGACTACTTGCCTCGCTTGCTCACTCGAAAGCCCGCGCTGGAGAGCGGTTTGACGCTTCAGGTTGTGGTCGACATACCTGAAGGTCTTGCTATTGACTCGATGCCGGGCAGGCTCGGCAGAGAATTCGGCCGCGAGAGAGTGGTCAATCCCCGTCACCCAACGCTTTACGATCGTGGTTCGATACCTCTTCGCACCCGGTTCTGTGACCTGAAACGTCATGTCGACGAGGAAATTTGCCACGATGACGGGTGTAGTCGGTAATGGATTTATGTTCCGAGGCGCGCACCAGCGGGTGAATTTAGCGAAGTCACGAGCGTACCCATCAAGGCTGTTCTTGGCCTTACTCGATGCAGTCAGTCGCACATCCATCTGGATAATCTCACTCTCTGTGAGAGCTTCCTCAGCGTGCCGGTCGTCGTCCTCTGACCATGGCGTTAGTTCTTTTGGGGCTGCGCTGAAGACGTCCCTTTGTCGTATCACTCAGTATTTCGGCTGCGACCATCTCGAACTCACACCGCGCATAGGCGCTGCATACCCGCAGTGATTGGCGGCGCCGACCTCGACCTTCCTAACAGCGGGTCATGCGTCGGGCTTAGTCAAGGCGTGGACCTGCCCAACGGACTTCACCTGGCTGGTGACTGGTCGGCTCTTGCCGTGAACGGCGGGCCGCACTACAGTTCGTGTAAACGTAGTATTAAACGTTTACATACGTGCGATGTCAATGTGCCTCGGCGTGCAGAATTACCGAAAGGAACCACAATGAAGTGGAAAAGGGAAGGAGTGCAGTCCTGGCTTCGAGTCTCATTGCGACATCCGTCTTGACGACCGCCGGTGCGGCACATGCCGAATATGGTCGGTCTATTGCCGGTTCGGTGGTCAGCCCGGCTATCGGTGGCAACATTAATTACACGGTCTACTTGCCTGCCGGTTACGACCCCGATAGCTCGACACGGTATCCGTCGCTCTACTTGCTTCACGGGAGGGGAGATACCCAAGCCGCCTGGCAGCAGGAAATTGACGATATTGATGAACTGACCGTTGCCGACAACATCCCACCGATGATCGTCATCATGCCGGACGCACCATGGAGCAACGCAGGTAATTATTACGTCGATTCCCAATACACAGGCACCGGCGGTGGATTGTCTCCGGGCGTGGCCGTCGAAACGGGATTCACCAGCGATTTGCTTAAGCATGTCGACACCAGCTTTCGCACGGTTGCCGACCGATCGGCGCGTGCTGTGGGTGGCTATTCAATGGGCGGCGCAGGCGCGTTGCGGTTTACGACTGCCCATCAGGACCTCTTCTCGGCGGGAATCATCCTGAGCCCGGCGGTGTACGTACCGTCGACGCCGGTCCACTCTTCGACCCGGAAATTCGGGGCTTATGGCGTCGGATCCGCCGTGTACGAAGAAGACCGTCACCGAGCACTCAATTACCCTGCGACGTTTGCGACCTTCGATCCTGGACTGCCTGTTCATCTGTTCATCGCCGTCGGCGATGACGAATACGCCAACCCGCTGCCAGAAGATGCGATCCACGACCTCGATTATGAGGCGGCAACACTGTATAACCGGGCCAAACGGGTCGCAGGCATCACGGCGGAGCTGCGCGTGTACGACGGGGGGCACGATTGGGGAACTTGGAAGCAGGGGTTTCGTGAGGGCGTGGTCGATATCGCCGCGCACCTGCGCGCCGCGGCGCGCCCGGGTTTTTGACGGAATTCAATTCGGATCGGTCGGTGACGATCACGGCGACGGTGTGCTCGCATGCAGCGGATACCATGCTCGGTCTGACCGGCTAGGGCCGACTCGACATTACTGTACAGAAGCTCGATGCCAACGGGAACCAGATATGGCTGACCTCGATTGCATCTGAACTGAACGAACGTGTATGCGGCGTCGTGGACGCACAGGATGGAGCGGTCGGTGTCGACGCTGCCCGGTGGGCAGCCCTTTCAGCGATCATTCTTCTCCTAGGCGCGGTTACGCGGCGGATGCGACTTTCCATGAGTCGGTTCGCGTTATAGCGTGGCTCTTTCTTGCCATAGGGGTGTCGAGGCTGATAGTGTCCGTGTAATCGTTCTTGTAAACGTTTACTAAATTGTGGTGTGGGATAGTCCACGATGGTAGGTCTGCAGGCGCGTGCCCTTCAACGGAGATCGGGAAACCAAGTGAGTACTGGCAAATCAAATCTCGTGCGGGTCGCTGAACGCGCCGGGGTCTCGATTGCTTCCGTGTCGCGGGTGCTCAACGGGCTACCGGCGTCTGCAGCGGTTTCCGAGCGCGTTCGTGCCGCGGCGAAGGAATTGGGATACGTGCCCAACGCCACGGCGCGGTCCCTCAAAGTCGGCCGCACCGAGCAGATTGCCCTCGCCGTCGCTGACGTCGGAAACCCGGTATACGTGTCCATGATGCACGCGATCAATGGAGTCGTCGCCTCCGCTGGATTGCGTCTCGTGCTGTCGTCCACCGGTAGTGACCCGGCCGACCAGATCGATTTGCTCAAGAGCCTGAATCGGGGTTTCGTTGACGGCCTCATTCTCAGTCCACTACGAGTCACCCCCGACCTGATCGAGGAGGTGCGCGCCAGCCGACTGCCGCTCGTCATCATCGGCTCCCCTCCTGAGGGGGTCGCAGTCGACAACGTGCGCGCCAATTCGCGCAAGGGCGTCGGGCTTGCCGTCAAACACCTGCACGGCCAGGGCCACCGCCACATCGCGTTCCTCAATGGGCCGCTCGACACGGTGCCAGGAACAGCGCGTCTGGCGGGCTATGTCAAAGCGATGACCGCCCTTGCGCTGCCCGTCACGAGCGACTTGCAGGTAGAAGCCACCGACTTCACCTACCATGCCGGTCTCGCTGCGACCTCCGTTTTGCTCGACCAGTCCAGTCCCGACGCCATTGTTTGCGCCAATGATTTGTTGGCCGTAGCCGCGATGAAGGTCATTGTTAGTCGAGGCCTGCGGGTTCCGCAGGACATCGCCCTCGTCGGCATGGACAACACGAACATCGCCGAACTCGCCAATCCCGCCCTGACCAGCGTCGACCTCGGGTCGACCAAACGTGCGCGCAAAGCGGCGAAACTACTGCTAGCGCGGCTGGGAGACCCCGACCGCCCGGTGCAGAGCGTCGTCGTCTCTCCTACCTTGGTCGTGCGTGATTCTTCGGTGGTTCCCACATGACTCTGATCAAGTCCCGAGTCGCCGCTAAGCGTCCGAACGGCTCACCCTCTCTCCGCGGTAAGAACAGCGACGCCTGGCTACTGGTGTTGCCCACCCTCGTCCCCGTAGTTATTTTCAGCGTCTACCCGCTCGTTCAGGGTATTCTGCTCGGGTTCACCGACGCCAAGGCTGGCCTGAACGCGACGACTTCGGTGAACGGCCTCGACAACTACATCAAGTTGCTCAGCTACGAATTGTTCTGGAAATCCTTCCGCATCGGCATGATCTGGGCAGTTTCCGTCACCGTCCTCCAATTTCTGGCGTCGCTCGGCCTCGCAACACTGCTCAACCTCGACATCAAGATGCGCTGGCTCGCCCGAACTCTCGTTCTCGTGCCCTGGGCGATGCCGCCGGTGATCATTGCGATCATGTGGCGCCTAATGCTCAACCCGACCTACGGCCCGATCAACGACATGCTGAGTTCGGTCGGACTACCGGGCGAGATCAACTGGCTCGGCAACTTCGCCACCGCGCTGCCTGCCGTGATCGTCGTCGCAGTGTGGGCTGGCATGCCTCAGACCACGATCGTTCTGCTTGCCGGGCTGCAATCGGTGTCGACCGAATTGAACGAAGCGGCATCCATTGACGGCGCCGGAGCCTGGAAGCGGTTCATACATGTGACCCTTCCCGCCCTGAAGCCGGTGATCGTCGCCATTACGACTCTCGACCTCATCTGGAACTTCAACTCCTTTGCCCTTGTGTTCGTGCTAACGGCGGGTGGGCCGGGCGGTGAAACCATGCTGCCGATGCTTTTCGCCTACAACGAAGCGTTTCGATACGGCAACTTCGGACTCGCCTCAGCGATGGGCAACGTCATGGTGATCGTGATCGCCTTCTTCCTGTTCTTCTACCTCCGGGCGCAGATGCGAGAGAGCAAATGAAATCCACCAGAACTCGCTGGCCCGCCCGGACTCTCCAATATTTGGCGCTAACCGGGTACATCATCTTTCTCGGTTTTCCGCTCTTGTGGTTGCTGTCGGCGTCGTTCAAGACGCCGCGCGAACTCAGCTCACCGACGCAGTCGTTCCTGCCGAAATCATTCGCTCTCGATAACTTTGTCGCGGCGGTGCAAAAAGCCGATCTATTCACGGCGGCAGGCAATAGCCTATTCGTCGCGCTGTCCACGACCATTGTCGTCACACTCATGTCTCTGCCGGCGGCCTACGCTCTGGCCCGTTTTCGCACCAAGCTGCGTGGCATCGCGACGGGTTGGATCCTTCTCAGCCAAGTTTTCCCTTTCATCCTGATCATCATTCCGTTGTTCCTCGTGCTGCGCGAGATCCAACTTCTCAATTCTCATTTCGGCCTCATAATCGTGTACGCGGTCTGGTCGTTACCCTTCGCCCTGTGGATGTTGCAGGGCTACGTGGCCGGAATCCCGGTCGAACTCGAAGAAGCCGGGGCAATGGATGGCGCGTCCAAGTTTCGAATTCTGCGTTCGATCGTGTTTCCTCTTCTCATGCCCGGGCTCGTCGCAACGAGCATGTTTACCTTCATCTCTTCGTGGAACGAGTTCTTCTTCGCGCTCGTACTCATCCAAGATCCAGCCCTGCAAACCCTGCCCCTCACGCTCGCCCGATTCGTCGGTGCGGAAGGACAGGTTCAACTCGGCCAACTCGCCGCTGCCTCGCTGTTGGCGACCATTCCCAGCCTTGCGTTCTTCGCTCTCATCCAGAAACGCCTCACCTCTGGTCTGCTGAGCGGGGCCGTCAAGGGATAACCAACCCAAGCGCCACCAGCACTGTTTCAACGCTGCACACAGTGATGTGCGCGGCACTCACACAAGGAGAAAGTCCATGAAGAAAGCCATCATCGTCGGCGTCGGCCTCCTGGCCGTCACCGGTCTTCTAGCCAGCTGCAGCGGGGTCACTGATTCCGCCGACACTAACGGGGAACCGATCACCCTGACCTTCCAGAGTCTCGCCTGGCAGGAAACCACGATTGCAGCGACGGACAGCATCGTCGCTGACTGGAATGCCGCAAACCCTGATGTGCAGGTCCAAATCACCCAAGGGAGCTGGGACAACGTGCAGGACCAACTAGTTACCCAGTTTCAGGGGGGTACAGCGCCTGACATTATCCACTACGAGTCCGCAGCGATCGCCGGCTTCGCCGAGCAGGGCTACCTAGCCGATCTCACGCCCTACCTTGGAGATGACCTGAAAAATGGCATCACCGACGACATCTGGAAGACTGTGACTTCGAGCGATGGTTCCATCGTTGGTGTGCCAACCCTGTTGCAGTCCTACGTAGTTTTCGCCAACGCGGATGCGTTCGCTACCGCCGGTGTGGAGCTTCCCGCCGGCGACGAAATGTCTTGGGACGACTTCGCCTCCGCATCGAGCAAATTGACAGCCAATGGCACCTATGGCCTTGGCTGGGGACTCAAGTCGCCGACCGCCACGGTCATGAACATGAGTCTCGGTTTCGACGGAACGTTCTTCGAAACGAAGGATGGAGTATCAACGATTTCGGTGGGCGACGCCGAGCTTGAAGTGCCCAAGCGCATCCACTCCATGGCCTACGATGACCAGTCGATTGAGCCAGTGTCAATGACTCTCAGCGGAACCGATGCCCTGCCCGGATTCTTCGGTGGAGACTACGCCATGTTCTTCGGCGGCAACTTTTATGCCCAGCAAATGACCGAGTCGGCACCGGAAGACTTCAACTGGGTCGTTCTTCCTCCGCTGTCCGGTTCGGCGGGAACCGCCCAGGCCGCGAATCCGCAAACCATGTCGGTGGCAGCCGAGAGCGAGCACATCGAAGAGGCGGCGGCGTTCCTTGAGTTCTTCGCCGATGCCGAGAATCTGTCGGCACTCGGCCAGGGGGACTGGCTCGTTCCGACCACCGAAGACGGTCGGGCCGCGCTACTCAGTGCGACCGGCGGCGACGGGGGCTGGGCCGAAATTCTCAAGTCGGGCGAGGCGCTGGCGATGGCCCCGTTCCAGTCCGCGGTCGGCTACGTGCAGTGGAAGGACCAGATCGCGACACCCGCGCTCCAGCAGTACTTTGCGAACGCCATCACAATGGATGAGTTGCAGAACAAATTGCAAGACGGTTTCGCCAGCATCGGCTAATTTTCGGCTGATCAGTACCAACGGTCTTGGGCTCCAGCCCTGACCGGGCATATCGGTGGCTCGTCACACAATGTGTGAAGAGCCACCGATATCCGAAAAATTGTAATCTTTCGTTTCACGAGCTTGGAGAACCCGATGGATCTGTTGCAGGACAAAGCGACCGGCGTACTGGCCGGCGCGGCTGTGGGCGACGCCCTCGGCGGCGCCGCTGAAGGCAACACCCCGGAGGCCATCCAGCAGCGGTACGGCGGTTACATCAGTGGCATCGTCGGGCCCTTCCTCGAGGACTGGCGCAACGCACGCCCGATCTCCCCGTACCACAAGGGCGACGGCCACATCACCGACGACACCCTGATGACGACTGCTCTGGTTGATGTCTACGCCACGGTGCGCGACCACCTCGATGCCTTCTCCATCGCGGACCATCTCGTGCCACTCCTTCTCGGCGAAAAACGTTGGATTCCCGAACTTGAATCCGAAGCATTGCTGCTGCAGCGCATCTTTCTGGCCGAAAAGTGGCTCGTCGCCCGCTTGCACTACGGCCACATCGACCCGCGTGAAGCCGGAGTGGGCAATATCGTCAACTGCGGTGCAACCATGTATGTCGCTCCGATCGGCATCGCGAATGCAGGCTCGCCCGATACTGCCTATGCAGAAGGGATCGATGTTGCCGGAGCGCACCAGTCCAGCTATGGCAGGGAGGCCGCGGGGGTATTCGCGGCCGCCGTGGCGGAGGCGATGCGACCCGGTGCCTCAGTCAGTTCGGTGATCGACACCGCGCTGCGCCTGGCCAAGGATGGCACGCGGGACGCGATCGAGGCGGTTGTCGTCACGGCCGACGGACTGACCGACTGGCGCGAGGCGATCGGCCCGCTACGTCGGGCGGTGATGCCATTCGACACCGTCGGTGCGGATTATCGTAAACCGGCCAAGGATGCCCGCATCCCCAGTCGCACTAAATCAATTGAAGAGCTTCCGATCGCCCTTGGCATGCTTATTGTCGGGGGCGGGAATTACTCCGATGCGGTTCTCGGCGCGGTCAATTACGGCCGCGATTCCGACTCCATTGCCACCATGGCCGGTGCGATCTGTGGAGCACTGAACGGCGTAGACAACGTTCCTCTCGAGTGGCGGGAGACCATCGCAACAGCCAGTCGCATCGACCTTGCCGCCCCAGCGGCCACGATGGCCGAGGTCAGTCGAGAGATTTGGGCCAGGGACAAAGAACGCTCGACGCGACGCGCTGCCACGATGGCGTCACTCGCGGCGTCAACCGATGCGACAAGCGGTCTGCAAGGCACTGTGCCGCGGTGATGATACCGACACCGGGTACACCAACAGCAGCACCTCGCCAACAACCGTTGCGGCTCAGCTGGTCGCAGCCCGAAGACCTCGTAGCCCACGCAGTGACCGCTGCGGAGGAAGAAGGCCGCGACATCGGCTCTCTCGGCGAGCGATGGACCCGCGCCGGTGGTTCCTTGATTGCCGCGGTCACGGGGGCGACCCCGCAGCCGGCGAGCGCCGAGCTGCGAGGGCTGGCCCGACAGCTGATGCAGGAAATCGATGAGTTGCCGCTTCCGGCGCATCTGGCCGCCATTGAACCCGACGATCTCGATGCTATTCAGGCGCTTCTCACTGAGGTGGATGTGCCACGACTCGCATCCGCATCACAGGCCAGCCTCGATTCCGACACCCTCTTTGACCGCATTCACGGCGGCTGGCTCGGTCGGGCCGCAGGCTGTCTGCTCGGCAAGCCGGTCGAGAAAATACCGCGGCACGGAATCCGGTTGATCGCGGAGTCAACCGGTAATTGGCCAATTGCTTCCTACTTCACGGAGGTCGGCCTTGATCCGTTCATTGCGGCACGTTTTCCGTGGAACCGGCGCAGCCGTCCCACGAGTTTGGTCGAGAATATCGACGGCATGCCCGAGGACGACGACCTCAACTTTCCGCTCATCGCCCTCGACCTGCTTGAACGCAGCGGACACGATTTCACCACCCGGGACGTCGCCGAGAGCTGGCTGGCCAACCTCCCGGCCGGCCGTGTATTCACGGCCGAACGCATCACCTACCGCAACCTGCTTGAGGGATACGAGCCCGAGGTGGCCGGCGCGGTGCAGAATCCATTTCGAGATTGGATTGGCGCCCAGATTCGAACGGATGTATACGGCTGGGTCAACCCTGCCGATCCCGCAACCGCCGCGCAACTGGCCTGGCGCGATGCCCGGCTGAGCCACCGGCGTAATGGGATCTACGGCGCTATGTTCGTGGCCGCTGCCTGCGCCAGTGCCCTCGTGGCATCCTCTGTCGATGAGGTCATCGCTCAAGCGCTCGCGGTTATTCCGCCAGACAGCCGCTACGCCCACGCAATCCGCTTCGGAATTGATCTTGCTCACTCGGAGCTTGACACCGATGGAGCCCTGGACGTGCTCTACGCCGAGTACGGTCGGCTGCACTGGGTGCACGTACTCAACAATGCGGCACTTCTGGTTTTTGCTCTCTTTCGTGGGGCCGGCGATTTTGAGGCCACGATCACCCTCGCCGTCACCGGAGGCTGGGACACCGATTCGACCGGTGCCACGGCGGGATCGATCACCGGGGCGCTCACGGGAGCCCGCCACTTACCTGAGAGTTGGATCCATCCTTTGAAGAACCGCCTCAGCACGAGCCTGCCCGGCTACGACCAGATCGGCTTCGACGAACTCGCAACTCGCACGACCAAGCTTGCGCGCCACGGGCTGGCGGCTCGGCGATGACGGCCGTTTTCGACGCCGACGAGGCGAACACCAACGAGTTCAATCCGCTCGTACCGCGCGCCATCGATCTTCCTACACTTCTCGGTGCCGACGGCATTAACGATGCGGCCGGTGACGTCGTCAAAATCTTCGCTGCTCCCACCAATTCCTCCGACTGGCAGGCCTGGCGGGAACACCTCGATCAGTGGCGTCAGTCGTCGCGGGCACGCCTCACCTACAGCGGCGCAGCCTACGACAGCGACCACTCCAGATGGGCAAGCAAGTGCTACAGCGTAGCCTTGGTCTGGCTGTGGGATGAACGACTCTATGACCACACCACTGGCCGGTTCACGGTCGATCACTTTCTCGCCGGGACGGCCGAATACGGTGGATTCGACGGGATCGTGCTGTGGCACGCCTATCCGGTCATCGGCATCGACGACCGTAATCAGTTCGATTTCTATCGGGATGTTGCCAGCATGGCCGCGCTCGTCGCGGAGTTCCAGCGGCACGGCCTCAAAGTCTTCATCAATTACAACCCGTGGGACACTGGCACTCGCCGTCCAAGTGCTGAAGACCCCGCGGAGCTCGCGACTCTGGTCAGCGAGCTGCGTGTCGACGGCGTATTCCTTGACACTATGAAGGAGGGCGGCACCGACCTGATCAACGCTCTCGTTGCGGCGGACCCGCCGCAGGTGCTAGAGGGCGAATCACGCATCCAACTGTCCCGCATCGAGGATCACCACCTCAGTTGGGCCCAGTGGTTCGCCGACAGTGAAGCCCCTGGCGTATTGCGCGCGCATTGGTACGAGCGCCGGCACATGATGCACCACACCCGTCGATGGAACCGCGACCACAGCGCTGAGCTTCAGTCCAGCTTTATGAACGGTACAGGAATGCTCATCTGGGACGCCGTGTTCGGGGTCTGGGTTGGCTGGAACGAACGAGATCTGGCCACTTTGCGGCGCATGCTCCGACTGCAGCGCGCGTTCACGAACGTATTCCTCGACGGCGATTGGACGCCGTTGGTCGACGCTGCACCGCGAGCACTGACAGCTCGCGTGTACGTCAGCCGATTTCGCACCACGTCCGCGACGTTGTGGACCATTATCAACCGTGCGGACACCGACTACCACGGGTCGGTGCTCACCAGTGAGATGGAGTTCGGGCCTGGGGTTCGGCTGGTTGACCTTGGTAATGGCGCTGTTTTGTCTTCCAGCGACGACCATGTGACCGTGCAGGCCAGGGGCCTCACCGCTATCGTTGCGGTGACCGGTCCCGACCCGGTCTGGTTGACCGATCTGCTCCGTACCGAAAAGGCGGATGTGACGGCTCACTCAGCCCCCTCCGCGCACTTTCCCGCCCGCACGGCCATTCGCGTTTCCGTGTCGGAGATGGCGATGGTCGATGCCGCGCCGGCTCGGACCGTGTTCGTCCCTGCGGTCGAACGAGAACTGCGCATCCGCTTCCGCCGCCGGGAGACCGGTCTCTATCAGGGAGCACCCTACGTCGAGGAGTGGAAGCCTCTCCCGCCACGTCTGCACGACGAGCGTGAGGAAAGCGTACTCATGAAGCTGGGTCCGGTGGCGGTCGCGACAACGGAGGTGACCGTGGCGGAGTTCGATTGCTTTGTTGCGGCCACCAACTATCGCCCGCTGATTCCGAACCGCTTTCTCGGCGGCCGGGCGAGCACCGACATGCAGGAGGGGCGAGATTCGCACCCCGCCAGTCTGGTTAGCTTGGCGGACGCCCGTGCCTACGCGGCCTGGGCAGGCGCACGGCTGCCCACCGAGTTTGAATGGCAGGTCGCGGCTGCTGATCCGGCATTCATCCGATTGCATCCACTGGTTTGGAACTGGACCGAAAGCGAGCACAGCGACGGGATCACCCGCTTTGTCATGCTCAAGGGTGGCAGCTCCTACCAGCCGACCGAATCCGACTGGTACTTCGACGGCGGAGCGCGCGAACCCGAGTTCACCGCGAAGTTCCTGCTTCCGGGCCAAGGTCTTGATCGGTCGACGAGCATCGGTTTCCGCGTTTGCTGGGACGTTTCAGCAGTGAGCACCTCGTGAACGCCCCGCTGACAGGCATTCGTGTGCTGGACGTTTCAACACTGTTCGCAGGGCCACTTGCGGCCACTTTTCTCGGCGACTTCGGTGCTGACGTGATCAAAGTTGAACACCCTGCGAAACCAGATGCGGCCCGCGGGCATGGCCCAGCGAAAGACGGTGTCAACCTGTGGTGGAAGACCCTCGGGCGAAACAAGCGCACCGTCACCATCAACCTTGGTCAGGCTGCAGGTGCCGACCTCCTCTTGCGGCTCGTAGCCGAAGCCGATGTTCTCATCGAGAATTTCCGTCCAGGGACCATGGAGCGCTGGGGTCTCGGGCCCGATCAGTTGCTCGCGGTCAACCCGAAGCTTGTGGTGGCCCGGGTCACCGCGTTCGGTCAGTTCGGTCCCTATTCGGATCGGCCCGGATTCGGATCGCTGGCCGAGGCTATGAGCGGGTTTGCGGCACTCACCGGTGAACCAGCTGGTCCGCCGACGCTGCCGCCATTCGGATTGGCCGACGGGATCGCTGCGCTTGCAACGAGCTACGCAATCATGGTTGCGCTGCGTGGCGTGGACGTGTCGGGCACCGGCCAGGTCATTGATATGGCCATTATCGAGCCCATTCTCATGCTGCTGGGTGGCCAGATCACCGCCTACGACCAGCTAGGGACCGTGCAGAAACGCACCGGGAATCGGTCGGTCAACAACTCTCCGCGAAATGTCTACCGAAGTGCCGACGGGACATGGCTGGCTGTCAGTACGAGTTCTCAGTCCATCGCTGAACGGGTGCTCTCCCTCGTCGGGCGCCCCGATCTGGTCGACGAAGCTTGGTTTGCCTCGGGTCATGAACGCGCCCAACACGCCGACGAACTCGACCTCGCAGTCTCCACGTGGATTGCAGCCCGGCCCGCGTCGGTCGTTCTTGCCGCATTCGAGCAGGCCAAGGCTGCCATCGCCCCGGTCTACGATGTGCGCGGTGTTCTGGCCGACCCGCAATACCAGGCCCTCGGCACGGTGCAGTCGGTCGACGATGACGAACTCGGCCCCATCAAGATGCAGAACGTACTGTTTCGCCTGTCGAAGACCCCTGGCGGCATACGCTGGCCTGGGCGGGCCCATGGCAGTAACACCGACGAAGTGCTTGCCGAGATCGGTGTCAGCGCCGAGCAGCTGGAACAACTGCGGGAACGGGGGATCGTATGACAGAAGGAACAGGCGCGCGGCCACTCATCCTAACCGGACTGTACGTTCCGGGGAATCGGCCGGAACGGTTCGCGAAGGCCGTCGCGAGCGGTGCTGACCTGGTCATTCTTGACCTTGAAGACTCAGTACCGAATGCCGACAAAGCTCAGGCGCGACGCAACGTGGTGGAGTGGTTGCGTGACCGCGGCGCGCCGGGCGTCGCCGGACTAGATGGCCCACACATTCAGGTGCGTGTCAACGACGGCAGCGACGACGACCTCGACGCACTCGAGCCGCTCGCCGACCGTTTTACACTGCGCCTGCCAAAAGCCGAAAGCACTGCGCAGCTCAATGCCGTCGCCAGGTTCTCCCATGTCACGGCACTGATCGAAACCGCGCTGGGACTAGAGCGAGCGTTTGACCTGGCACAGCACCCCGTCACCGCCGAGCTTGCCTTGGGTGATTCCGATCTCGCGAGCGATCTGGGATCCGCGTCATTGCAGGTGCTCGACTACGCGCGCATCCGCTTGGTTGTGGCCGCGCGTGCCGCCGCGCTGCCGGCACCCATGGTCTCGGCGTGGCCGGGAATCAAAGATCATACCGGGCTGCTCAGCGACACACGCCGCGCTGCAGCGCTCGGGCTCGTCGGCAGAGTCGCCATCCATCCGTCGCAGCTCTCGCTCATTCGATCGGCCTTCCTCCCGGACACCGCCGACGTGTTTTGGGCGAATGAAGTCGTAGAGGCTCTCGCGGTGGAGGGCGTGACGACGCTGCGCTCGGGGGCGATGGTTGACGCCGCAATGCGAGGTCGGGCCGAACGCATCCTGTGCCTTTTCGACGCTACCCGGGAGCCAACGTAGAGCACCGGCTGCATCGCTTACTGGTTCCGTGTCTAACAGACGGATGCCCGTGAGCAAGCCAGCTAGGCGGTGCAGCGGCAGACTAAGTGTTGTCTGCCGGGCTTGTCGGAATAACTGCGGGGCCAGGAATGAGCCCCATCGAGCGCAGCAGTGTTTCGGAGCCGTTGAACGCAATGGAGTAGCACTTCCAGCCCGGTTCACCGTCGCCAAAGAGGTCGAAACGGATGTCGAACGACACCGCTTGCGGCGCCAAATATTGGGTATAGGTGGCGCAGGTTCGCGTTGCGGTGTTGTTGGCAGTTCCCACCGCAGAGACGATTCCGGGAACGACAAGGCCGATCAGCCCGAGCACTACTACGACACGTATGACGTTCATGTAGATGCGTGAGCGCAGCGGACGATCACCGTGCGGCTCATAGCCAGACAGCTCCGGGTTGTCTTCGTATTCACTCATCGTGCACCCATTCTGTCACTGCGGGGTGAACACTGTGTTGCGCGTGCTGCCCGCGGGGCGGCGAGGTTGCTCAGGCTAAAAGTGTGGCGGCGAGCACGGGGCCCGCCGCCAGCAGAATTAGTGCGAGTCAGTCACTTCGATCTCGGTACGGTCGCCCGACCACAGCGTGTGGAAAGTGCCATCCATGTCGACTCGCTTGTAGGTGTGTGCGCCGAAGAAGTCGCGCTGACCCTGAACCAGTGCGGCGGGCAGGCGCGGTGCGCGCAGGCTGTCATAGTAGGCCAGTGACGACGAGAACGCGGGGGTCGGGATGCCGGCAGCTGCTGCTCCAGCAACAACACGTCGCCAAGAATCTTGTGTGCCACCGATTGCCTCGGTGAAGTACGGCGCTGCAACGAGTGCCACGAGGCCTGGGTTTTCGGCGTAGGCCTCGGTAATGCGGTTCAGGAAGCGTGCACGGATGATGCAACCACCGCGCCAAATCTTGGCGATATCGCCCTTCTTGATGTCCCAATTGTACTCTTCAGCGCCGGCGACGATCGCGTCGAAGCCCTGGCTGTAGGCGATGATCTTCGAGGCGTAGAGGGCCTGGCGAACATCTTCGATGAACGAAGCCTTGTCGGTGACTTCTGGCGCTGAGCTCGGACCGGGTAGTGCGCTGGATGCCGCACGCTGTGCAGGCTTTGAGGAGACGGCGCGGGCGAATACGGCTTCGGCAATTCCCGAAACGGGAACCCCAAGGTTGAGTGCGGTTTGCACGGTCCACACGCCGGTGCCCTTGGATCCGGCCTGGTCAAGGATGACATCCACAAGCGGCTTGTCGGTCTTGGCGTCGACTTGACGCAGAACTTCGGCGGTGATCTCGATGAGGTAGCTCTCGAGTTCGCCTTTGTTCCATTCGGCGAAGATGTCCGCGATTTCGGCGGGGGTGGCGCCAGTGCCCTGACGGATGAGGTCGTAGGCCTCAGCGATGAGCTGCATGTCGGCGTATTCGATGCCGTTATGGATCATTTTGACGAAGTGGCCTGCGCCGTCGGTGCCGACGTGGGTGACGCAGGGCTCGCCCTCGGCAACCGCGGCGATCGACTTGAGGATCGGGCCGAGGGTTTCCCATGCTTCGGCAGAACCGCCGGGCATGATCGAGGGGCCGAGAAGCGCACCCTCTTCGCCGCCCGAGATGCCGGCGCCAACGAAGTTGATGCCGGTTTCGCGCACAGCCTTTTCGCGACGGATGGTGTCGGTGAACAGTGCGTTGCCGCCGTCGACGATGATGTCGCCGGGTTCGAAGGCCTCGGTGAGGGCGTCGATTACGGCATCCGTTCCCGTGCCGGCTTGCACCATGATGATTGCGGTGCGCGGCGTCGACAGCGATGCGGCGAACTCTTCATAGGTGGATGCCGGAACGAAACCAGCCTCGGGATGCTCGGTGAGCAGAGTCTCGGTCTTCGAGTAGGAGCGGTTGTAGATGGCAACAGTGTTGCCTTCGCGGCTCGCGAGGTTGCGGGCGAGATTGGAGCCCATAACTGCGAGCCCTACTACGCCAATGTTTGCGGTTGCCTGCTCGGCAGCGGTCATATCGTTCACTCCTTGACTCTGGGACAAAGTGGTGGGTCGTAGCCCAATCATCAAGCCTAGGGCACCGCGCGGGAACGCTTCGCGGCATCCATTCAGCTAGCTTTACGCCATCCACGAGGCTGCCGATGGTTCGCTCGTAATGATCGAGAAGTGGGAGTCGGCGGCGCTGCTCGATGCTCACGGCTCGAGCCCCGCTGTTGCAGCCCTCATCGCCGAGATCGGGGATCACCTTACGGATCCTGTCGACGTGACGCGCATGACCGCGATTCCGATGGGAACCCCTACTCAAGGCGCGCTCTAAGCATCGTCAGCGTTCGGCCACACGTGGCGGTGTCTGTCGCGTGCGGAGCAGATGTCCCGGTCAGTGCCGCTCGGGTCAGTACCGCTCGGGTTCAGTCTCCAGCCGGAATCGTCGACCGGTTATCTCGGTGGGGTTTATTTCTACCCAGACGTATTTGAGAGTGGGGATCAGCGGATGTAGCGGCAGCTCATTGGCTGCGTCGATCTCATTCTGAGACTCGATCGCGCGCGCTGTTCCCTTGACCACCACGCTCCACGCAGAGTGGGGGCCCACGGAGTCTGTCTCCAACGCAACCTTGTCGTTGATAGTGAGCTTCAACAGTTTGGTGCCTTGCGCAGTGCGCAGCAGGAGCCGTTTGTCGACCGCAATGAAGTTGACAGGATAGATCTCCGGCTCACCTTGAAAGCTGACCGCTATCCGGCCAAAGCTGGCGGTGCGCAGTAGCTCCCAGCAGGTCTCTTGTTCTAGCTCTTCAACTGGATCATTCAGATTCTCGCTCATGGGATCAACCTTCCGTGGCCCAATTCTCCCACGGTGCCGGACTCTGTGCCAGCCCTCTAGCCGATAATCGGAGGTGGCTCTGATTCAGCCTCCCCGTCTCCACCTTCCCAAATGGAACTCATCTCCTGGAACGTGCGCTGCATGATTCGCAACATCGAGGACTGCGCATCTTCGGGGTTGCCTCGTTGAATGGCGCTAGCGACGTCGACATGAAACTGCAGCGCATCAACGTGCGGATGCGTCGGCATGAGTCCGTAGTGAGTACGCCCAGCGAGCACTTCGCTCACGAGCGTGTGCAGCTTGCCGAACATCTCGTTGCCGGAGTTAGTGAGCACGAGCCTATGAAACTCGATGTCTAGCTCGAGGAAGCGCTCGTGGTCGCCCTCCTGTCCAGCCGCCCACAGTTTGCCGGCGAGTCCCATTAGTTCGCTCGCCCCGGTGAGCGGCGCACGGATGGCGGCAAGGCGGGCGGCTTCTGGCTCGACGGCCGTTCGCAGCTCTGTAAGGGAGCGCAGTTGTGCGATGCGACCGGGGGAGGCGAGCCGCCATCGGATCAGCTGCGGGTCATACAGGTTCCATTCGGACTGGGGTAGCACTTTGATTCCGACGCGCCGTCGTGAGGAAATCATGCCCATCGAGGCGAGCACTCTCAGGGCTTCTCGCACGACGGAGCGGGATACGTCATAGCGCTGTTCGAGCTCATCGATGCGCACGATCGTCCCGGCGGGCATACCCCCCGAGCACAGAGTGAGGCCGAGTCGGTCGAGCACGTGGGCATGAAGCCCCAACAGGCGCGACGAAGGGTCGTTGTCTGCGACAAAGGACTCAATATCGTCGTTGCTCATGAGTTGATCATACCGGTTTGAAGGAATAGTTGAATAAGTATGACTTTAGTTGCTAGGCTGCCGTAATTGAGATGATGTAGCCATCGTTGACTGCGTTAGCTCGGTGTGCAGAGAAGCGCACCATCACCAAGACACAGAGGAAGTCGTAATGAAGCGATCTGTAATTCGAACCACCGGGATTGTGACAGCAGCCCTGCTCCTAGGAAGTGGGCTCGCAGCCTGCAGCGCGGGGGGAGGCGGAGAGTCCGAAACGTTGCGCGTCACGCTCGTGAACCACGTATGGACCGACATTATCAAGGACAAGATTCCGGAGTTCGAGAAGGAAACCGGAATCAAGGTCGAGGTCGCGCAATTCGGCGAAGACCAGCTATCGGACCAGTACAACGTCAAGCTCAATGCAGGTACCGACGAGATCGACGTAATGATGTATCGCCCTCTCCAAGAGGGCAAGCTCTTCGCCAAGAACGGCTACTTTGCCGATCTGAGCGATAGCGTCACAGAAAATACCGACTGGGATTGGTCCGACTACCAAGAAGGCCCCGTTGACTCGACAAGCTACGACGGTCAGGTAGTGGGTGTTCCGATCATCACCGAGCAAGAGGTGCTGTACTACCGCAAGGATCTCCTCAAGGCAGCAGGTCTCGAAGTGCCGACGACGATGGACGAGCTCCTCGCGGCGGCTGAACAGATCAAGAGTGAAAATCCAGGAGTAGCCGGGTTCGTTGCCCGTACTGCGAAGTCGGCAGCGGTGACTCAGTTCTCCAGCTTCCTTTACAGCTACGGTGGCGACTTCATCGACGAGGACGGCAATGCTTCGATCGATACCCCTGAGGCGAAGGCTGCATTCGCCACCTACGGAAAGCTCATCCGCGACTTCGGTCCCGAAAATGTCAGCACTGACATGAGCTGGCCCGAGGCTATGGCCATCTTTACCCAGGGCAACGCTGCGTTCTACACGGAGGCGGACAGCCTGTACAAGAATGCGACCGACCCCGCCAACTCCAAGGTCTCCGACACCGTCGGTTTCGCGCCCATCCCGGCCGGCCCCGCTGGTTCCAAGGCATACAACGTGCCCTCGTGGGCACTCGGTGTCAACGAAGCCTCGGCCAAGCAGGACAACGCATGGAAGTTCATCGAGTGGGCTACCAGCCAAGAAATGACTCTTGAGATTCAGCAGGCAGGCGTCCCCGGTGCCCGCCAATCGGTGTGGGAGGACCCTTCGGGAGTCTCGACCTACCCGGCTGATCTTGCGGAGACCATCGCGATCGCCACGAAGAACGGCATCGGCCACGATCGTCCACTCGTCATTAAGGTTCCAGAGGCGCGGGAGATCGTCGGTGATCCGATCGTTGTCGCCATCACTGGCGGAGACTCGGATGCCGCGGCGGACGCCGCCAACAAGGCGTTCCAAGAACTCTTGGACGACGAAAACAAATAGGCAGCATTAGACGCTCGCGGCGGCCGGAGCCCTCAGGGTTTGCTCCGGCCGCCGCTTCGCTCTCCCTCGTTCACACACACGTACATACAAGGAGGTATCGATGGCCGCGACTACAGGTGTTCGCACATCGCCCCGGAAGACTTACTCCGACTGGGCTAATCGTCACCGCAAGTGGCTGTTCGCTTCACCAGCAATAATCCTCGTCGGCCTGCTCATCACTATCCCCTTGGTCTGGACGATCTACCTCAGCCTCACAAACTCCGAAGGCTCGGTGCGCTCAGACCACCAGTTCATCGGTTTCGATAACTACGCGGAGGTCTTCGCTGACTTCGACCGGTTCTGGCCTGCAGTCGTGCGCACATTCATATTCACGGGCGGTGTGCTCATTGTCGAGCTGGTTCTCGGCATGGCCATTGCTCTGCTCCTTCGTCGACCGTTCCGTGGCGAACGGTGGGTGCGAGTTGCCATCCTGTTACCACTGGTAGCTACACCTGTGGCCGTCGGAATGATGTGGAAACTCATCTTCGACCCCAATATTGGCTTCGCTAACCAGGCTCTTGGATTCTTCGGCATCGCCCCACAGCCATGGCTTTCTGGTGAGTTCACGGCATTGCCGACGCTGATGTTCGTCGACATCTGGCAGTGGACCCCCATGGTGGTCCTCATCTTGCTCGCAGGGCTCACCTCCCTCTCTGAGGAACCCGACGAGGCGGCCCGCATCGACGGAGCCAGCGCGGCACAACGCTTTTGGTTTGTCACGCTGCCGCTGATGCGAACGACCGTCATCGTTGCCATTTTGCTGCGCAGCATTGACGCGCTCAAGACCTTCGACATCCTGTACGCAACAAAAGGCAAGGGAGGCGGTTCATTTAACGAGGTCGAAACCCTCAACGTTTATGCCTACGGCCTCAGCTTCGACTACAACGACTACGGTGTCGCGTCCGCAGTGCTCATCATCTTCTTCCTGCTGATCATCGCGATCATGTGGCTAATCACATTCAAGAGAAAGGAGAAGGTGTCGAAATGACTTCCACACTGACTCCCGCAGCGACCATTCCCTCGGTACCGAAGGCGCGTCGGCGTAAGCCGCTTGGCACTCGCGCGTACATCTGGTTCCGTGCCATTGCACTCGTGCTCATCGTGCTCGCTTTCGTACTGCCACTGTTCTGGATGCTACTTTCCGCGTTCAAGACCAATGTCGATATTTATGACGTCAGCAAGTCGGTCCTGTTCACTCCCACTCTTGAGAACTTCAACAACGTGCTTGGGCGTGACAACTATTTCGAGTTCATCTTCAACAGTGCGTGGATTGCCTTCGCCTCGACCGCGCTATCGCTGCTCGTGGGTGTTCCTGCCGCCTACGTGATGAGTCGCTTCGGAATGCAACGGTCCGCCGGGATCGTTCTGCTCGCCCGAATCATTCCTGGCGTTAGCCTGCTTGTGCCGTGGTATTTCATCTTCGCGAACTTGCGCATGGTCGGCGACTACAGCGTGCTGATCCTGTCGCACATGTTCGTCGCGCTGCCGCTAATCGTGTACATCATGATGTCGTTCTTCGATTCGCTGCCCGAAGATCTCGAGGAGTCGGCGCAGGTTGATGGCCTTACGCCAATCGGCGCTTTCCTCAAGATCACGCTGCCACTCTCCACGCCAGGGATCGCGACCGCAGGAATCCTCTCGATCATCTTCTCGTGGAACAACTTTATGTTTGCGCTTGTACTCTCCGGCGCCAACACGAAAACCCTCCCGGTGGCAATCTTCAACTTCGTGTCGTACGCGAGTATCGACTGGGGCGGACTCATGGCCGCAGCGGTCGTAGTGACCGTGCCGATCATGGTCATCGCGTTGTTTACTCAGAAGTACATCGTCTCCGGCCTCACTGCCGGAGCTACGAAGGGCTGATGCCACGTGCTAATCGAACGCGCTGAAGTCATCGTCACTAGCCCCGACCGCAACTTCGTCACCCTCAAACTGACGACCGACTCTGGGCTGACGGGGCTCGGCGATGCGACTCTCAACGGCCGTGAAATGGCCGTCGTCAGTTACCTGAGCGAGCACGTCGTGCCGCTTCTACTCGGCCGCGACGCACACCGCATCGAGGATACGTGGCAGTTTCTATACCGCAGCGCCTACTGGCGACGCGGACCTGTAACTATGGCAGCGATCGCGGCCGTCGACGTCGCGCTGTGGGACATCAAGGCAAAGGCGGCAGGCATGCCGCTCTATCAACTGCTGGGGGGTGCCTCTCGCACCGGCCTGCTCGCCTACGGCCACGCGTCGGGCAAGTCAATGTCCGAACTCTTCGATAGCGTGCGCGACTACCAAGAACAGGGTTACCAAGCGATCCGCATCCAGACGGGTGTTCCCGGACTGCGCGCCATCTACGGGATCGCCGGCAACGAGCCGCTCCCCGGCAATGAGGGCAAGCGTTACGACTATGAGCCGGCTCAGCGAGGTGCCTTTCCTGCAGAAGAAGACTGGGACACGCGCGCGTACCTAAGGCATGTACCCACGGTGTTTGAGGCAGTGCGAAACGAGTTCGGCCCCGAGGTGCCGCTGCTGCACGACGGTCACCACCGCATGACACCGATTCAGGCGGCGAGACTCGGCAAATCGTTGGAGCCCTATGACTTGTTCTGGTTGGAGGACTGCACGCCCGCCGAGAATCAGGAGGCATTGCGACTAGTCCGGCAGCACACGACGACGCCACTCGCAATCGGCGAGATCTTCAACTCCGTGTACGACTACCAGCAGATCATTCGGGAGCAGCTCATTGACTACGTGCGCAGCGCTGTCACTCACACCGGTGGAATCTCGCACCTCAAGAAGATTCTCGATTTTGCTGCGCAATATCAGATCAAGTCGGGCATGCACGGCCCGACAGATATCTCGCCAGTCGGTATGGCTGCCGCGATGCACCTCGGCCTAGCAATCCACAACTTCGGAATCCAAGAGTACATGAAGCACGGTGAGAGGACAAACGCCGTCTTCGAGCAGTCGTATACCTGGAAAAACGGGCTGCTGCACCCTGGTGACCAGCCCGGCATCGGCGTTGAACTCAACGTCGACGAGGCGGGCAAGTATCCCTACGAACAGGCCTACCTTCCTTACAATCGTCTCGCAGACGGTACGGTTCACGACTGGTGAGCGACCGCGCCCGGGCTGTTCCGCCCCTGATCGTGGTTCTCGGCGTCTCGGGTTCCGGGAAAACTACGATCGGGGCGCTTATCGCCGATCAACTGGGGGTCCCGTTCACTGACGCCGACTCGCTTCACCCTGCCGCCAATGTGGCAAAGATGGCATCTGGAACCCCCCTCGACGACGGGGATCGTTGGCCGTGGCTCGCACTAGTAGGAGAGGAACTGGCCTGCGCAGCTCGCACCGGAACAGGCCTCGTGATGGCCTGCTCGGCGCTCACGCGGGCATACCGGGACGCGATCAGGGCGAAGGCTCCAGAACTGCGCTTCGTTCACCTCAGTGGCGACCGCGAGGTGCTCGCGCGGCGCACGACCGGCCGCAGCGGACATTTCATGCCGGCGAGCCTGCTGGACTCCCAGCTCGCCACTCTGGAGCCGCTGCAGCCGGACGAGCAGGGAATCGTCGTCGACGTCGCGCCACCCGTCGCCGAGGTCGTTGCTAATGCCGTAGCTCGTATTAACGAGGCGCACTAAGAGGCGCACTAATACGTACTAGCACCAAACGATGTCGTCCGGCCAAGGGCGAGTGCGTTCGCATTCAGTGCGCTAGACTCTAATACTGAACTTCGGCGAGGGAACTTTCGAGTTCCGTTATCGACGCGGCGGGCAAGTCACAGGGCTTTTCCTCACGTGGCAGACGAACAGTCTGCCGGCGTTCGAGTTGAACAACAGACAACGATCTGGGCACTGCGCCCATTCACGGACCACCGGTCCTTTAGGAGATAACAATGGCTAAAGACGTCAACCACGTCGTCACGGATTCCCGTGATTCCTTCGGTAAGGGTGCTGCCCGCAAGCTTCGCGCTGCAGGCAAGATTCCCGCAGTGATCTACGGTCACGGCACCGACCCCATCCACGTTGCCCTTCCGGGTCACGAGATCGGGCTCATCCTGCGCAAGTCGAACCAGATCTTGGACCTCGACATCAATGGCAAGAGCCAGCTCGCTCTCGTCAAGGACGTGCAGAAGGACCCAGTTCGCCAGATCATTGAACACATCGACCTCGTTGTCATCAGCAAGGGTGAGAAGGTCATCGTTGATGTACCAATCCACCTCATCGGTGAGTCGGCTCCCGGTACCATCGCCAACCTTGATGCACCGACCGTCTCGGTTGAGGCTGAAGCAACTCACATTCCTGAGTACTTCACCGTCGATATCGAAGGCCGCGAAGAGGGCGAGCACATCTACGCCAAGGACGTCACCCTCATCACCGGTTCAGTTCTTCTCTCCGACCCCGAGCTTCTCGTTGTTGGCCTCAGCACCCCGCGTTCATCGGTCGAGGCTGAAGCTGCTGAAGAAGAGGCCGCAGCTGTTGCTGCAGACGCTGCTGATGCTGCTGAGGTGTCCGAATAATCCGATTCTTTCGTAAGCGAGAAATCGTGGATGACCAATGGTTAGTAGTCGGGCTCGGTAACCCCGGGCCCGGCTACGCCGGTAATCGCCACAATGTGGGCCACATGGTGTTGGCCCACTTGGCAGACGAACTTTCTGCCACATTTAAGAATCACAAAGCCAACGCTGCGGTCGCTGAAGGTCGCAGCTTTGGTGATGGACCCAAGCTCATTCTGGCTAAGCCCAATTCGTTTATGAATCTTTCGGGCGGGCCTGTGAGCGCGCTCATGCGCTTCTACAAGATCCCCGTTGAACGGCTCATTGTCGTCCACGACGAGCTCGACATCGATTTCGATACCGTGAAGCTCAAGACCGGTGGCGGTCACGGTGGCCACAACGGCATCCGCGATATTGCTGCGGCTGTTGGCTCGCCAGGCTTCACGCGGGTACGGGTGGGCATCGGCCGACCTTCTGGTCGTCAACCGGCCGCCGACTTTGTCTTGCGCGACTTCTCGAGTGACGAACGTGGCGTGCTGCCCAATCTTCTTGGCGACGCAGCGGATGCCGTTGCCCTCGTTGCGAGCGACGGCCTCGAAGCCGCCCAGTTGCGCTTTCACAGCCCGCGCAAATAGCACTCGCAGTTTGCTGCGCTGTGGGTGAACTCGCACCGTGCTGTCGGTAGCCACGAGTAGACTCCTCCGGTGACTCTCGACGGACTTATCTCAGCGCTTTCGCACGCCAAAACTGTGGAGAACGCACTTCGTTTTTCGCAACAGAGCGCAGACTTCTCCCTCGTTGAAGGCTTAAGTGCGCCGCTATTGGGTGGGCTGCTCACCAAGTCTGACGAACCGCGGTCACTGCTCGCTATCACGGCCACTGGTCGCGAATCCGAGTCGCTGCGCCGCTCGCTCATCAGCTACCTTCCCGACGCCCTGATTGTCGAGTTTCCCGCCTGGGAGACTCTCCCGCACGAACGCTTGAGCCCCAGCGCAGAAACTGTGGGAAAGCGGATGCAGGCCCTGCGCGACCTTGCGCGCTGGCAAGAGAACCCTGTCGGCCAGTTTGTTCTGGTCGCCTCCGTTCGGGCCGCACTCCAGCCCATCGCCGACAACCTCACCGCGATTGAGCCAATCGCGCTGACCGCCGGCGCCCGAAACTACGACCTGTCGGCGCTGTCTGAGCGACTAGTCGCGTTGGCATATTCCCGCGTCGACATGGTTACCCGGCGCGGAGAGTTCGCTGTGCGCGGCGGAATCCTTGACGTGTTTGCGCCCAACCACGAACATCCACTGCGACTGGAATTCTTTGGCGACGAGCTTGAACAACTGCGTGAGTTCTCGGTTGCCGACCAGCGCTCTATTGACGGCGAGATTGTGTCTGCCGAGCTTGTTCCCAGCCGCGAAGTGCTGCTGAACGAGTCGGTGCGCCAGCGTGCGCGCGAGATGCAGCATGAGTTCCCCAGCCTTTCGACAATGCTCGCGAAAATTGCCGAAGGAATCCCGGTAGACGGTATGGAGTCGTTGGCACCTGCCCTCGTCGACAAGCTTGTGCCGCTCACTCACTACCTCCCGGCAGATGCCGCAATCGCGGTGTTGTCGCCCGAGAAGGTCTCCTCGCGTGCGGTGAATCTAGCCGAAACGAACCGCGAGTTCCTCAGCGCGGCCTGGAATGCCGCAACCGCCGGGGCCGAAGCACCCATTGACTTGGATGCCGGAGACTTCGTCACGCTCAACTCGCTTCGTGAGTCGGCTGGCTCGCGCCCGTGGTGGACTCTCAGCACTTTCGATTCAGGGGAGGCAGATGCCGCCAGCCTGCTCGATTCTGCAGAAGAAGTGTCCGAATATGTGCGTATCGATGCCGCCGCAATGCCCTCATTCGCAGGAACAGTCGATGGCGCTCTCGATCACGTTGCCCAGTTGCTCGCTGACGGCTGGACCGTGGGAATCATCGCTGAGGGCAGTGGGCTCGTTGAGCGCACCGCCGACCTGCTGGCTGAGCGAGAACTGTCAGGGCGTGCCGTCGACTCGTTTCCGGCCGAGGCTGAGCCGGGCGTTGCCTACCTACTGCGGGCATCCGTCGATCATGGTTTTGCCGTTGACGGCATCAAGCTTGCGGTTCTCAGCGAGGGCGAGTTCTTTGGTCGCTCCGTCGGCTATGCCTCTCGCCCGACGCGCAAGTTGGCGACGCGACGCAAGAACGTTGTCGATCCGATTCAGCTCAAGAGCGGCGACTTTGTGGTGCACCACACCCACGGCATCGGCAAGTTCCTTGAGCTGGTGACGCGTGAGGTGAGCACCGGCGGGCGCAATGCGGTCAAGACTCAGCGGGAGTTCTTGGTGCTCGAGTATGCGCCAAACAAGCGCGGCTACCCCGGCGACAAACTGTATGTACCGACCGATCAGCTCGACCTGCTCTCGCGTTACGTCGGTGGCGAAGCACCCACGCTCAACAAGATGGGCGGCAGCGATTGGTCAGCGGCCAAGACTAAGGCGCGCAAGGCTGTTCGCGACATCGCCGTCGAACTGGTGAAGCTCTATAGCGCGCGCATGGCTAGCAAGGGTTTCGCCTTCGGGGCAGATACGCCCTGGCAGCGTGAGCTCGAAGAAGCGTTTGCCTTTGCCGAAACCCCTGACCAGCTGACCACGATCGATGAGGTCAAGGCCGATATGCAGAGCCCGGTTCCGATGGACCGACTGCTGAGCGGTGACGTGGGCTACGGCAAAACTGAGGTCGCTGTGCGCGCCGCGTTCAAGGCTGTTCAGGATGGCAAGCAGGTGGCGATGATTGTGCCGACTACGCTGCTCGTTCGTCAACACATGGAAACTTTTGCCGACCGTTTCGCAGGATTCCCCGTGCATTTGCGGGCGCTGAGCCGCTTCCAAAGCGACAAAGAATCCCGTGAGACTCTCGCCGGCCTCACCGACGGAACCGTGGATGTCGTGATCGGCACCCACCGCCTGCTGTCGAAAAACATCGCCTTCAAAGATCTCGGGCTCGTCATCATCGATGAAGAGCAGCGCTTCGGAGTCGAGCACAAAGACGCGCTCAAGAAGCTCAAGACCAACGTCGACATTTTGGCGATGACGGCGACCCCAATTCCTCGAACCCTCGAGATGGCGGTCACGGGCATCCGCGAAATGTCGACCCTGGCAACACCGCCAGAAGACCGGCACCCCATCCTGAGCTTCGTTGGGCCATACTCGGAGCGTCAGATTTCTGCGGCGATTCGTCGTGAACTGCTGCGTGAAGGCCAGATCTTCTATGTGCACAACCGGGTGAGTTCCATCAACCGGGTTGCAGCAAAGCTTGCCGAGTTGGTTCCGGATGCTCGCATCGCTGTTGCGCACGGGCAGCTGCCTGAGGCAGTGCTCGAGCAAGTGATGGTCGACTTCTGGGAGCGCAAATTTGATGTGCTCGTGTCGACCACCATCATCGAAACCGGGCTCGACATCGCTAACGCCAACACCCTGATCATCGACCGCGCCGACAAGTACGGGCTCAGCCAGCTTCACCAGTTGCGGGGACGTGTCGGTCGTGGCCGCGAGCGTGCCTACGCCTACTTCCTCTACGACGAAGAAAAGCCGTTGAGCGAAACCGCTCACGAACGCCTCGACACCATTGCAGCCAACAACGAGCTCGGGGCCGGAATGCAGATTGCGCTCAAGGACCTCGAAATTCGAGGGGCGGGAAACCTACTCGGAGGCGAGCAATCCGGTCACATCGCTGGTGTCGGCTTCGACCTCTATTTGCGGATGATCGGCGAAGCCGTCTCGACCTTCCGAGGCGATGTCGCCGAAGGCCAAACTGAGTTGCGTCTTGAGCTGCCGGTAGACGCCAACATTCCCGAAGACTATGTGGAAAGCGAGCGACTGCGACTCGAGGCGTACCAGAAGCTTTCGACGGCCAGCGCGCCTGCGGCATCCGCAGACAGCATTGATCGTGTGCTTGAAGAACTGAGCGACCGCTACGGTGAACCGCCAGAGCAGGTGCAGCACCTCATCGCGGTATCCCGTTTGCGTCGCATGGCGCAAAAGGCAAGCCTCAGCGAAGTGGTAGTGATGGGCGACAAGCTTCGTGTTGCACCGGCCAACCTGCTCGATTCGATTCAGGTGCGACTGCAGCGCATGTATCCGGGGGCGAAGTATCACTCTGCAGCGTCAGCCGCGATCATCCCGCTACCGACGGGCGCGAGCGATGGCCAGCTCATCGAGTGGACCAAAGACCTGCTGATGTCGATCTTTGGTGCGCGCGATACCGCGGCCGAATTTGCTGAGGTTGCTGCCGCCGAGAAAGTGGCCGCAGAAGAAGCGGCAATTATTGAGGCGGCCGCAGCGAAGGCAGCCGCAGCAAACGCTAACGGCGCCGAGAAGTCTTAGCTCTCAGTTGGAGTGGCCGCTGACGCTTCGCTGTCGGCGGGAGCCACAGCATCGGTTGCGGCAATATCCGGCACTGCAACAGCGGCGGCCGCGTCGCCGGTGGCGTCCGACACAGCAGGCACCCGTTTCGGTGTGAATGCGAGCGGGTTGAGACGTCCGTTAATGAGGTGCACGCGACCGACCGCCATGGGGATCAAGACAAGCGATCGCAGATCGAGCACGGCGTGGGCGATGATCGCAACGAGGATGCTGCCGCTCAGCACGTAGAGCGCCATGAAGAGCGCACCGATCACCGTGGTTATGACGATGCCGGCAACACCCTGATAGGAGTGCATGACGCCGAATAGCAGCAAGCTGCCGGCGATCGCGACGATGGCATTGCCCGTCGTCGCGAATAGCAGCGCGGGCAGCGCCAGCCTGAAGAGCAGCTCTTCAACGACTCCGGCGTTGATCGACAGCAACCCGCCCAGCACGAGCTCTTGGCGGTTGCGCGGCAGAATCGACTGAATGTCGCCAACACTGATGATCTCGTCGCCCTCTTTGCGTACGGCAACGACGCCGATGACCGTGAGCACAACGACGCCGATGATCATGCCGACGACCACGCCCGCCGTCACCGAAGGCCTGGCAGCGAGCACGGAGAGAAGCCACGAAACCCAGAGCCACTCCTGCACCTCGGCCAACAGGGGAGTAGCGAAGCGGCCACTGGCCAGCAGGGTGACGACGGTCATCCCGCCGAACAGTGAGAGTGAGACGATCAGCCATCGGCGCAGCATGAGCTGGCGGCGCTTAGTGGTGCGAAACCTTTTGAACCGGCGATACTCGCGCTGATCCCGGCGAAAAGTGCGCAGGGCAAGTGCTGTCAGCACCCCGACGAGGGTGAGCCACAGGAGCGCGAGCATGACGGGATTGGTGGGGTCGAGCATCCACCAATGGTGTCATGCGTTTGTGGGGATGCTGGCTAGCAGCGACCCCACATGCCGAGCCCTGCTGCGTAGGCGTCGTCTTCGGCATCGCGCAGTTCAGGCCAGTAGCGGTCGTTGAGGCCAACCTTGAGCGACTCGGCTGCGCCCAGTTCGATCATGGCGAGGTTCACGAAGGTTCCATCGTCGAGATACACGTAGAGCAGTGAGCGCCCATAGCGATCTTCGGGTTCACGATCTTCGAGAGCCCATACCTGGGTGCCCTCGGGGAGAAAGTCTCGGAGGAGTTCTCGTGCGTCTTCGCCGTAGCATTCACCAGCGTCAGGGTTCTGCTGGTTGTTGAGTTCGGGGGTGTCGATTCCGATCAGTCGTACCTTCAGTTCGGTGCTCCCGTTGTCGAGGTACAGGGTGTCACCATCGTGCACATAATTGACGGTCGCCGCGAAAGCGCCAGAGGGGATGCCCGATTTCGCGCTGCCACCCGTCGAGTCGTCGGCCCCATTCGGGTCGCCGGAATTCGAGCCAGCGGATGTCTCTAGTGAGCTTGGAGATCCGCTGTCGGCCGGGCCGAAGCCGGGCAGTGGCGCTCCGGAGTAGACGGCGATAGCGATCGCTCCGACGAGCGCAACACCGATAGCGGTGCCAAAAATGCGGGGGCGTTTGCGCTGGTCTACCACCCGATGATTCTCGCATGAGGCAGGGCCGCAATCTCTCCGCAGGCGGAGCCAGGGTCACCGTGGTCTAACAGGCAGCGCCAGTAGCGTGCTGTCAGCGAGCAGAACTGCTCGAGCCGAGAGCGGTCACGGTAGTTTCGCCGAGCTGCCTTCCCCACAGCGCATGAAGGCTGCGCCAGCTGAAGATGTCCTGCACAAAATTTCCGTAAGTGTCGAGGTGCGGGAAGGGCGAATAGCTCACGCCTCTCACCGACTCCGCGACCTCAATAGAACCTCTATTGAGGCGGTGAATTTGCAAGGCGAGAATATGCTGCACAAATCGTGGCATGGCTCTAAAGCGGGACATAGGTGGGATCGCTGCCACAACGACAGGGCATTGAGGGTTCGGCCCCTGCCGCACAGTGGCAACCAGTTGGCGCAGTTGCGTCGACCATTCGGTAGCGGTCGTGCCGAGAAGCACGTCGGGCGGCCCCAAGATGATGACGGCAACATCCACATCGGTTGCCGCGCTTGTCAGTTCGGCGACTGCCCGCGACATTGTCAGTTCGGGGTCAGTAACTACCGTCCATGAGCATCCTGTGTTGCGCTCTCGTGCCACGTAGCGGGCAGTTTGCGAGACGACGGCGAGGCCGTGATTGAGAACGCCATATCCGGATGCCGCAGCGTTTCCGATGAAGAGCATGCGGGCAGGGTCGGGGGCGATGACTTCGCCTTCGGCGGGGCCAGAGGGAAAGAGCGCGTTGGCCGTATCTACGCGATACGCCAGCAAATTCACTTTGAGCAGCGGGCGAAATAGGCGAACGATTCCGCCCGTCACCCGACGGTGGACAGCGCCGGGTGGGGCTGCACCGGGCGCATGGGATGAGGATGTGTTCTTCGGGTCCACACGACACATAGTGGTCGAGGTCGAGCGCTACCGTCGGCAGGACATACCCAAACTCGGTACCTGATGTTCCCTTATTTTTTAGGGCGGGAAGGCGGGTGCAGGCGTGGTCTGCCACCGGCTAACACCCTCACCGTCGGCCAGATCTGCGGCACACAGGCTAGTGGGCTTCAACGGCAAGGGGGGCTAGCGTTTCTGAGCGTCCAAACCTACTGCTAGCGAAACATCTTTCCCTAGATGCTTGCCCCACAGTGAGTGAATTGTGCGCCAATTCAACAGCTCCATGATGTAAGTCCCGTCAGCGCCGATCGGGGGAAAGTGGGAATAGGTGACCCGCGGGAGCGCGTCTGCGACCGAGCGAGAGGCGCGGTTAAGGTGGTGGGTTTGAAGCATGAGGATGCGTCGAACAGAGTCTGGCATGGGGCGAAAGCGGTACATCGGCGGAATCGCGGCGAGCACAACGGGGCAATTGGCGTCGGGGTTTTTGCGAACTAGCTCGACTACACGGCTCAGACTGGCCGCCCATTCGGTCGCCGCTGTTCCCACGAGCACATCGGGGGGCCCGAGGAGTACGACAACGACATCGAACTTGACATTCATTGTGGCCGTGGAGAGTGCCGTCGCGCTGCGAATGGCGGTGAGTTCTGGATCGGTGATCGTCGACCACGAGCATCCTCTGTTGTGGTCGCTCGCCACATAGCGCGCGGTCTTCGACACGACTGCGAGGCCGTGGTTGAGCACGCCATACCCGGATGCTGCGCAATCCCCGATGAAAAGCATTCTTATGGGGTTGGTTCCGGGAACCTCACCCGCAGCTGGTCCGTCGGGAAAAAGAGCGTTGGCCATTTCGGCGCGATAGCCCAATAGGTTCACTTTGAGCAGTGGTCGAACTAGACGAACGAGAATGCCAGCAATTCGACTTCCCGACTTTCGAGAGGGAACTTCGCGCGCGGCGGCAAAAGGCTGTTTATTTGTCGCGACCACAGGCACATCGTGTCTGATCCCGCTCGTGATATCGGGTGCGACATACCCAATCCCGTTCGTGATCTTCGCTTATCTTCGATGGTGGGAGGATGGTGCCATGACCGAGCCAGCAGCATCCCATCCCGAACTCGAAAAACTGATCGGCACCTTAGAGCGACTGCGTGCGCCTGGTGGTTGTGCCTGGGATCGCGAACAGACCCACGAGTCGCTCGTGCAGTATCTCGTTGAGGAAACCTACGAACTTGTCGAGGCGATTGAGGCTGGCGAGCCGAAAGACATGGTCGAAGAGCTCGGCGATGTGCTCTACCAGGTGCTCTTTCACTCCGACATCGCTGCTGAAGCGGGGCGTTTCACGCTCGAAGATGTTGCAGCCAACATGACCGCGAAAATGGTTGGTCGTCATCCCCACGTCTTTGGCGACACCACCGCAGAAACTGCCGACGATGTCATGGCGGTATGGGATGACCTCAAAAAGACAGAGAAACCGCATCGCACCAGCGTCATAGACGGCGTTCCGCAGGGGATGCCAGCACTCGCGCTCGCCGACAAGCTGCTAGGGCGTGCCCACAAGGTGGGACTCTTGGATACCACAGCGCCGGGTGCGATCAATGTCACGGAAGAAGACGAACTTGGCCCGCTATTGCTAGCGATTGTGGCATCCGCGAAAGCTAACGGCCTTGATTCGGAGCGGGCCCTGCGCACGGCGGTGCGTGGCTTGAGCGAGGAGATTCAGGCGCACGAGACTGAATCAGCAGCGAGTTGAATGGTGGTGCCCTCCCTAACCCGAATAGAGAGGGCACCGGCGCGACGCCAATAGATGAGACATGTGATCGCACGTCGATCATCTAATAAAAGGCATCGCGCGCTAGAGGATCGGTGGGATTACCCGGCCTACCGATCCAGCGTTGGAGAAGCCCCTAGTGAGGGGGCATTCAAGTAGAAGTGGTGCCGTCAACAGGGTTGTGACACAAGGACAAATCATAACGGTTGCAGACTTGATAAGCAAACAACCGTTATGTTAACCACTATGGCTCGCAAACCCGACCCGACCCGCAAGCCAGCACTGATTCAGCAAGCCCTCGAATTTCTTGTTGATAAGCCGCTGTCAAGTCTCACCGTCCGTTCGCTGGCAAAAGCTCTCGACGTGAGCACTTTCACGCTCGTTTACCATTTCGGTACCCGTGCTGAACTCATCCGCGAGATCATTCAAGCCAACGCGCGCGGCGTGAGCCCCGAAGAGGCCTCGGCGCTGCCCGCTGGCACACTAGAAGAGTACTTTTCGAGCCTGTATCTTTCTTGGCAATGGACGCAATTGCCGGAAAATTTGCACCGCCAGCGACTCGAATTCGAAGCGGGATTGCTTGAAGCGGTGTCGCGCGACGAGTTCACCATCACTCGAAACTATTTCCACCAATGGGTTGAGTTGGGGGCGGCAGCGCTCATTTCGCTCGGTGTTGAGTCGAAGCAAGCCGAAGTCGAGTCGAGACTGCTCGTCAATACGTTCCGCGGCGTGCAATTCGACCTTGTACTGAATCAGGATCTCGAAACATTCACTGCGGTGTTCGAGAATGCGGTGAAGCATCACCGCATTCGTGTCGAGGCTCTACTAGGCGAAGCCACCAACTAGGCGAAGCCACCAACTAGCCGCGACGCACTGCTGCGCACGAGAGATTCTGCTGCGTGGGAGAGAATAGGAATCATGGCGTCAACTGTTAATCCTCCTCGCGGCATGCGCGACTTCCTCCCCGCAGACAAGGCCCGCCGCGAGCGGGTTCTTGGTGTGATTCGGGGCAGCTATCGCGCACACGGTTTCGATGAAATCGAAACCCCGGTGATGGAAGACAGCTCGCGACTTTATGCAGGTTTGGGCGGCGACAACGAGAAGCTCGCCTTTGCTGTGATGAAACGTGGGCTCACCGCTGACAAGCTGCAGGCAGCATCCGAAGCTCTCGATCTTGCTGATCTGGGGTTGCGCTTCGATCTCACGGTGCCGCTCGCACGTTTTTATGCCACTCACCGCGCTGAACTGCCCAAGGTCTTTCGTGCGATTCAGATTGCACCAGTGTGGCGAGCAGAGCGGCCGCAGAAGGGCCGCTACCGCCAGTTTGTGCAGTGCGACATCGACATCATGGGCGAGTCTGGCGTGAGCGCGGAGATCGAACTGATCAGCGCAACTGCCGCAACGCTCGACGCTCTCGGTATTGAGGGGTGCACCATCCGCGTCAATGACCGTCGCCTTCTTACGAGCGCGCTCACCGTGCTCGGGTTCCCCGCTAAGGAGCACGAAGCTGTGCTCATCACCGTCGACAAGCTCGACAAACTCGGAGCGGAAGGTGTGGTTGCAGAGCTGCGCGAGCGTGCGTTTCCTGATGCCCCAGTCGCAGCGCTCGCCGAGTTCCTGCGGCGCCCCAAGTCTGAAATCAAGCCAGAGTTCACAGCGGATGCGATCCGAGCCGCCCTGCCCGCCGGCGTCAACGAGGCAGTAATTGCTGACCTCGCGACCATCGGTCACGCGGTTGAGGTCGGTCGTGGCACCTCCGGCGCACTCATCGAATTCGACCCGTGGTTGGTGCGCGGCATGGGCTACTACACGGGAGCAATCTTTGAGGTCGCTCACCCCTCGCTCGGCTATTCGCTTGGCGGTGGTGGTCGCTACGACGGAATGATCGGTCGCTTCTTGGGCAGCGATGTTCCGGCCGTTGGGTTCTCGCTCGGCTTCGAACGACTCGTTGACCTTGTTGAGTTGGATGACGCAGCCAGCGACGATCAGGTTGCTCTCGTCTATGACACCGACGCTGACCCGGCGACCCTCGTGCGCCTACAGGCCGAACTCATTCGTGAGGGAAAGCGGGTGCGACTTGAGGCGCGCCCACGCAAGCTGCCGCAGTTACTCGATCAGTTGAGGGATGCTGGTTTCACCAGTTTCGTTAACGTCCGTGCGGATTCCGACAGCGTTGCTAGTCTCGAATTCAAGCCGCTCGGCGGGCAGTAGCTAGTCGGCGGCGGCCCCGCTAGCCCAATTTTTCTTGTTTTCGCCCTGGCGATGATGTTCACTCCGGCAATCGCCGCTCTCGTTGTGGTGTTTTTCATCGAGAAACACCCCGATGGCCGATCGCGTCGCCGCGCGCTCGGATTGGGGTCGGTCCGACCTGTCGGGCGGTTCTTGCGGTATTTAGCGCTTGCTCTCGTCGTGCCGCCAGCGCTTATTCTTGCCGCGCTGCTCGTCGGTGTGGCCTTCGGCGTCTACCCGGCTGACTTCGTTAACTTCTCTGGCTTTCAGGAGATGGTGGATGCCCAGCTCGAGGCTCTAGGGCAAGCACCTCTTCCCGTGCCGATCGTGCTTCTCGTTGTAGCCCAGTTCGTGAATGTGTCGATCGGTTCGATCATCAATACCATTCCGGCACTCGGCGAAGAACTGGGATGGCGTGGCTGGCTGTTACCCCAACTTCTGCCGCTGGGTATCGTCCCTGCAATTCTGATCTCGGGGGTGATCTGGGGGCTCTGGCACGCACCCCTCATCCTGCTCGGCTACAACTACGGAGACGCGCCAGGTTGGCTCGCGCTGAGCGCGATGGTGGGCATGACGATCGTGATTGGTGCGGTGTTTTCGTGGCTGCGCATCCGCTCGGAGTCAGTGTGGCCGGCAGCTCTTGCGCACGGTGCATTCAATGCTGCAGCGGGGTTCTCGCTCGTCTTTGTTATGGCTGGCGAAACATTTAGTCCACTCGAAGCGACCATTCTTGGCTGGACGGGGTGGCTGGTTCCTCTTGTGCTCGTCATTGTTTTGTTGGTAACCGGTCAGTTTCGCGTCCCAGTGCCGCGAGACTCCGAGTTGCCTGCCGAGTCGGCATCGCTCGCTGGCTCGGAGTAGGCTTTCACCCGGACATCCACCACTAATAGTCCAAACAATCTTTCTTGAAGGAGATCCCCTGTGGCTTTGATCGAAGCAGTTGGCGCCCGCGAAATTCTTGACTCCCGGGGAAACCCGACCGTTGAGGTTGAGGTTTTGCTCGACGACGGTGTGGTTTCGCGCGCCGCAGTTCCTTCGGGAGCATCCACCGGTGCGTTTGAGGCTTACGAGCTTCGCGATGGTGACAAAAACCGTTACCTCGGCAAGGGCGTGCAGAAGGCTGTCGACGCAGTAATCGACGACCTCGGCCCAGCAATCGAAGGTCTGGATGCTTCAGACCAGCGCCTCGTCGACGCCGAGCTTCTCGCGGTCGACGGCACTGAAAACAAGAAGAACTTGGGCGCGAACGCGATTCTCGGTGTTTCACTTGCTGTTGCGAAGGCCGCTGCGGATTCCGCAGACCTTCCCCTCTTCCGCTACCTCGGTGGTCCGAACGCTCACGTGCTGCCCGTACCGATGATGAACGTCATTAACGGTGGCTCGCACGCTGACAG
This sequence comes from Rhodoglobus galactosidasius, assembly GCF_054957775.1. NCBI lineage: Bacteria > Bacillati > Actinomycetota > Actinomycetes > Micrococcales > Microbacteriaceae > Rhodoglobus > Rhodoglobus galactosidasius. Next base: position 91,261 of record NZ_JBQIAV010000007.1, read on the forward strand.
CAATGTCGACATCCAAGAGTTCATGATCCTCCCGCACGGTGCAGATACCTTCAGCGAAGGCCTCCGTTGGGGCGTTGAGACGTACCACGTGCTCAAGGACCTCTTGAAGAGCAAGGGCCTCAGCACCGGCCTCGGCGACGAGGGTGGCTTTGCCCCCGACCTCTCCAGCAACCGGGCAGCGCTCGACTTGCTCATGGAAGCAATCGAAAAGGCCGGCTTCACGCCGGGCAAGGACATCGCTCTGGGGCTCGACGTTGCGGCAACCGAGTTCTACAAGGATGGTTCGTACACCTTCGAGGGCACCTCGAAGTCGGCCGGCGACATGAGCGCGTACTATTCCGAGCTCGTTTCGGCCTACCCGCTCGTGTCGATCGAAGACCCTCTCGACGAGAACGACTGGGAGGGTTGGGCTCAGCTCACCACCGAGATCGGTTCCAAGACTCAGATCGTGGGAGACGACCTCTTCGTCACCAACCCGAAACGTCTCGCTGAAGGAATCACCAAGGGCACGGCAAACTCGATCCTCGTCAAGGTGAACCAGATCGGTTCGCTCACCGAGACCCTCGACGCTGTTGCTCTCGCTCACCGCAGCGGTTACACGGCAGTCATGTCGCACCGTTCAGGTGAGACAGAAGACACCACGATCGCTGACCTCGCAGTCGCGCTCAACACCGGCCAGATCAAGACCGGCGCACCGGCTCGTTCAGAGCGCGTAGCTAAGTACAACCAGCTGCTGCGCATCGAAGAAGAGCTCGGCGATGCCGCAGTTTACGCCGGCCGTTCCGCGTTCCCGCGGTTCGTCGGCTAGCGCCCATCAGCGTCGTCTAGCATCGAACGCATGGCTAGGCGAGTGCGAGCAAAAAAGGTAGCGGTATCGCTGCCGGAGGAGAGCGCGCCCGAACACTGGTTGCGCACGATCCGCTTCTCAGGCTTCACCGTGCTCATGCTTGGTTTGCTCATACTCGCGGTCATCGTTCTTGCCCCCAATCTGCGCATTCTGATCGAGCAACAGCAGACCATTGCCCAGTTGCAGACAGAAGTGGATGAGGCTCAAGAGTCTGTTGATGATCTCAAAGAGAACGCCGCCCGCTGGAACGACCGCGCCTACATTGAGTCGCAAGCGCGCGACAGACTGTACTACGTGTATCCGGGCGAAGTGAGCTACCTGGTGACCGGTGAAGCTGCCGATGTGACCAACAACGATGGGGTGCCAGTGAGCACGAGCATCCAGACCACCAAGATCGATTGGGTGCAAACCTTGGTGTCGTCGATCTACACTGCTGGTCTCACTGAAGACGCGCCCGACAAGCTGATCGCCCCCGTGATTGAAGGACCGACGCAATGACCACCCCACCGTTTGACACTGTCAGCGATGAAGATGTGCGCATTGTGTCGCTTCAACTTGGTCGACCCGCTCGCGACGTAATCGGCATCGCGGCACGCTGCGTTTGTGGTGCGCCGACCGTCGTCTCGACCAAACCGCGGTTGAGTGACGGAACGCCGTTTCCCACCATCTATTACCTCTGCCACCCGGCTGCTACGGCATCCGTGTCGACGCTTGAGGCCGAAGGTCACATGCCTGAGCTGGCAGCAATGCTCGAGGGCGAAATCGCCGAGCAGTATCAGGCTGCGCACGACGCCTACATTGCTGATAGGGAGGGCATAGAGGTTGTTCTTGAGCTTGCTGGAGTTTCTGCTGGCGGCATGCCCACTCGTGTCAAGTGCTTGCACGCGCTCGTGGGCCACACGCTCGCTGCTGGCCCCGGAGTGAATCCCATTGGTGATATTGCGCTTGAACGCGCCTCGTGGAACCCCACGGTGTGCCAGTGCCCCGACTACTCGGATGCTGCTGCTGCTGATGAAGTTTCTGTGCCCAAAGCTGCGGCGAACGCGGCGTCTGCGAATGCGGCAGGGGGGACCGGCAAGTGAAGCGTTGGGCGGCTGCCGCTGTACTGATGGCGAGCTTGGCCTCGCTGTTGGTGGCGACGCCTGCTCAGGCGGATGCGGTTCGCGATCAGCAGTATTGGCTCCAAGAATATGGCATTGAGGCCGCTTGGAAGACTACGAAGGGTGCCGGCGTCACGATTGCGGTGATTGACACTGGTGTTGATGGCAGCGTAAAAGAGCTTGTCGGTGCAGTGACGGGCGGCACAGATTTCTCGGGCAAGGGGTCTCCTGATGGACAGACCCCGGTCGGTGATGAGAATCCCGCACACGGCACGCTTGTTGCCTCGCTGGCTGCGGGTCGCGGCACGGGCACAGATGCAGGCGTTCTTGGTGCTGCACCCGAGGCCAATATTTTGGCGATCTCGATCGGTTTCACCGGTGGCCTGATTAGTTCTGATGACCAGATTGCGCAGGCGGTGCGGTACGCCGTTGATCAGGGTGCGGATGTCATCAACCTGTCGCTCACTCGCGAAACCTTGGATTGGCCGCTCAGTTGGGATAGCGCGTTCCTCTACGCCATGGACAACGATGTCGTTGTTGTGGCGGCTGCGGGCAACCGTGGTAGCGGAACGACTTCAGTGGGTGCGCCTGCGACTATGCCCGGTGTTCTGACTGTTGCCGGTGTTGACGTGAACGGGGTGGCGAGTTTTAACGCATCCACTCAGGGCATCACGATCGGTGTTTCGGCGCCGAGTGAAGACCTTGTAGGCGTTGCTCCTGGCGGTTCGCACGTGCTCTGGAACGGAACAAGTGGGGCAACCCCGATTGTGGCGGGCATTGTTGCGCTGGTGCGTGCCGCGCATCCGGAGCTCGATGCGGCCAACGTAATTAACCGTATAGTTTCGACCGCACACGACACTGGTGCTCCGGGCACTGATGCGATTTACGGTTTCGGGCTTGTGGATGCCGAGGATGCCGTGAACGCCTACGTGCCGCTGGTGGAGGAAAACCCGATGGGCAGTCTCGCCGAGTGGATCACGATCTACCGTCGGGCCGTGTCGACCCCTGCGCCACTTCCGAGCTCTAGCTCTACGCCCACCCCGGCGCCAGTTGTCGATGGTGTTCCGGATGCTGCGGGCCCGGTCAGTCCGCTCGGAACGCTGCTCCCCACAGTGAGCATGCTTCGCAATGTGGGTGTACCACTTGCTGTTTATGGCATTTTTCTCACTATTTTCGCTGTCTGGGGCCTTGCGGTCTGGCGTCGGTTTAGGACTACGCGCGAGACAGAGTAGGTTTGGTGGCGAACTTGCCCCTTTAGGAGACTCTAACTCGTGCCAAAAATCTTGATTGTCGGCGGCGGCTACGCCGGTTTTTACACTGCTCGTAAGCTAGAAAACTTGCTACGTCGCGGCGAAGCAGAGGTCACGATGGTTGACCCTCTTCCCTACATGACGTACCAGCCCTTCTTGCCTGAGGTTGCTGCAGGCTCAATCGAGCCTCGTCACGCAGTTGTCCCACACCGTCGCCACCTGAAGACCACCAAGGTCATCACGGCGAAGGTCACCGGAATCGACCACGCGACGAAAACGGCGACCATCACGCCTGACGTGGGTGACTCGTGGCAGATCGACTACGACCTCGTCGTTGTCACTGCCGGTGCCGTCTCGCGCACGTTCCCGATTCCGGGCGTCGCTGACGAAGCAATCGGCATGAAAACAATCGAAGAGGCTGTTGAGGTGCGTGACCGCATCCTCACCAACTTCGACAAGGCATCCAACCTGCCTGCTGGCCCCGAGCGTGACCGTCTGTTGACGTTCGTCGTTGTCGGTGGTGGCTTTGCCGGTATTGAGGCCTTCGGCGAAATGCGCAGCCTTGCTTCGTCACTGCTGCCGCTCTACCCGAACCTCGCGTTCGAAGACACCCACTTCCACCTCATCGAGGCAATGGGACGCATTATGCCCGAGGTTTCGTTGGAGACCAGCAAGTGGGTCATCAAGAACCTCGCCGACCGTGGCGCACAGATTCACCTCGACACGCAGCTGAAGTCGGCTGTGGATGGCATGGTTGAGTTGTCGACTGGCGAAACCTTCCAGTCAGACACCATCGTGTGGACCGCTGGCGTTATGGCCAATCCGGTTCTGCGTGGCACTGACCTTCCCATCGACGAGCGTGGCCGTCTGCGCATGCAGGCTGACCTCCGTGTCATCAGTGATGACGGTGTTGTCGAAGGTGCCTGGGGTGCTGGCGACGCGACTGCTGTTCCTGACCTCACCGGTGGTGGTGTTGGTGGCTTCTGCGTTCCGAACGCACAGCACGCTGTTCGCCAGGGCAAGCTCATGGCCAAGAACATTGTTGCCTCGCTTCGTGGCGAAGGTACCAAGGATTACTTCCACAAGAACCTGGGTGCGGTTGCCGGTCTCGGCCTGTACCACGGTGTCTTCCAGGCCGGAAAGGTCGCCATCAAGGGTTTCCCTGCTTGGATTATGCACCGCGGCTACCACGGCATGGCAATGCCGATGTTCGAGCGCAAAGCTCGCGTCTTCGGCAACTGGATCATCAACTTCTTCTGGGGTCGCGACACTATCTCGATCGAGGCACGCGTAGAACCACGCGTCGCGTTCGAAGAGTTCGCATCACGCCCCAAGTAGTGTGATGCTGTGCCCCACGCACTGCGTGGGGCGTGCCCCGGTAGCCCAATTGGCAGAGGCAGATGACTTAAAATCATCACAGTCAGGGTTCGAGTCCCTGTCGGGGCACTGTTTTTTGCAGGTGACGCTAGCCAGCCGACATCCCGTATGACAAAATGAAGCTATGGCTACATTTTATCAGGAGGCGCACGGTGGCATCGACGATCAAATCCACGCGGCGAGCGGCAGGAATAACTGTCAAAGAGCTCGCGGCGCTCCTTGAAGTGAGTCCGAGCGCTGTGTCGCAATTGGAACGCTCAGAGGCTGAGGGCACGATCAAGCTGAACTCCCTACGCGAGGCACTTGAAGCAATGGGTGCCAGCCTCCGGATCACTGCTGGTAGAGCTGGCCCGATGTCGCGCTACGCACCCTATCGGGTTGCTGATTCTCTTGCCGATTCGCTTTTGCGGGACAGCGATCCGACGTTTCCGCTTCGGTTGTTGACTCACGCAGTAAAGGAACTGGCCAATAATTCTGCTGAATTCGACCGGGCTGAAGTGGAGCTTGCTCCTACTCCGCTGCCAGACAAGCGGTGGGACACTCTCATGCGTGCGGCCTACGCGCAGGCGATTCCCGAGATGGAACGCCCTGCCTGGACGCACACTTCCAAGCTCTCAGAGCCGTGGTTTCTGTCTGAGTTCCCGCTGCTGCGTGAGCGTGCCAAGACGACGACTCCCGACTATCTTCGTGAACTCAATATTTTTATTGATGAGCGAAGTCTGACGAGGGTCTGAATTGTCGAGCGACCTTGAGATGGATCCGAGTGAAGTACGTTGGCTCCTTGATGAACTGGCGAGGCGGCTGGAGGCTGCCGGAGTCGAGGCACGCATCCATGTCATTGGTGGTTCGGCCATGGCGTTGTTGTTCCCTGATGACGCTGACACGCGAATGACTCGCGATATAGATGCCTCGATCGAGCCGAGTGCTGAGGTTTCTCGTGTGGTGAAGGAGATGTCGCTCGAGTTGGGGCTGTCGCCATCGTGGCTCAATGCGAACGGTAGGGGATTCATTCCGCCGAGGGATGACTCAACGACTAGCCGCTCGGCGAACGGTGTGATGGTGACCTTTGCTGACGCTCGTGGATATTGCGTTCGACGCCTACGGTGAAGACTCAGTCGTGCTCACCGAGAGCCGCGACGACTATCTCATTATGGCGACTCAGGCTCTCGCGCGCGCAAAGAAGCGAGCAAGGGGGCGCTAAACGCTCAAGCCTGCATCCGTTGCTTGCTTAGGCGGGCAGAATCTCCGCCAGCAGTTTCTGGATGCGTGCCTTGATGTCATCGCGGATGGGGCGCACCTCGTCGAGGCCCTTGCCCTTGGGGTCAACGAGCTCCCAGTCCTCATAGCGCTTGCCGGGGAAGATGGGGCAGACGTCGCCGCAACCCATCGTGATGACAACATCCGAGGCTTGCACTTGGTCGGTGGTCATGAGCTGGGGGACTGCCTGCGAGATGTTGATGCCCTCTTCGGCCATGGCCAGAATTGCGATCGGGTTAATCTCGTTGCCGGGCTCTGAGCCGCCCGAACGCACCTCGACCGCGCCATTCGAGAGGGCGGTCATGTAGCCGGCCGCCATTTGCGAACGGCCAGCGTTGTGGATGCAGACGAAAAGAACAACAGGCTTCTGGGGTGTGACAGTTTCGGTGGTCATGACTAAAGCATAGATGAATGTCTATGTGTTGCGCGAGGGGCGATGACGCCGGCCGAGGTTAGTTCACTCAGCGTTCATCGACGGCAGCGACTGCAACAATTCGCGCACTCGACGATCGATGTCATCGCGCACGGCACGCACGCCATCCATCGACATCTCTGCCGGGTCGGGAAGTTCCCAATCGAGGTAGCGACGGCCCGGGTAGATGGGGCAGGCATCGCCGCAGCCCATCGTGATCACCACATCCGCACCCCGCACGACCTCATCGGTGAGCGGCTTCGGGTACTCGCCATCGACGGAAACGCCGACCTCATCGAGCGCCGCCACAATCTTTGGGTTGATGGACTCGGTCGGCTGCGAACCGGCCGTCAACACCCGCACCCGGTCTCCGGCAAGAGAGCGCAGAATCGCGGATGCCAGCTGCGAGCGACCCGCATTCTGCACACACACGAACAACACGTCGGTGACGGAAGCGGAGGCCGGGGCATCCGCTTCGGCAAGAGACCCCAACCGATCGGCGGCAAATCGCGACGTGTGCGACGACAAGTGGCGATCGCGCGGAGCGCCCTGGCGCAGTAGCTCGTAGCTGCTCGCGACGTACTCGGCGACAGTTTCGCGAGAGAAGACTCCGGCGAAGCGCAGAGCGAGGTCGTCGGTGATGCGCCCGAGCACGGTCGGATCGACGGCCGCGGGACTCGAATCAGCGGGGGAGCGCTGCACAAAGTCGAACACGTCAGCCAGTCGCGACTGCACGAGCGAATACCAAACCTGGCGGCCCTCTTGCGAGCTCTGCAGGATGCCGTCGTTGGCCATAATGCGCACGTGATGGCTCACGGTGGGTTGGGTGAGGCCGAGGCGGGTGGCGAGATCGGTGACTCCGCGGCGGCCATCCGGGGCATCCATGAGTAGTCGCAGAATCTGTACCCTGGTCGGGTCGGCGATCGCTCTCATGCTCTGGGCGATGCGCTCGGCGACGGCGCGTTCGGAGGCGCGGGCCTCTACGTCGTTGCTGTTACTCTCGGGAGAATCGGCGGCAGTCTGTGTGCTGGCGGGTGCTCGGTGCGCAGTCGCTGACATAGCAATCAGTCTAAGTGCCTGACACTGATTCATAGACAGTTATCAATGTTTCGGTATGATCGCCCAATGACCGCGCCCCGCCACCTTGCCCTTGCACGTCGTTTGACCGCAGAATTTGTTGGCAGCGCCGGCCTTGCTGCCGTCGTGATTGGTTCCGGCATCGCCGCCCAACAGCTCTCGCCCGGCGACATCGGCCTGCAGTTGCTCGAGAACGCGCTCGCGACCGCGTTCGGCCTTGGCGTGCTCATCCTCGTCTTCATGACCGTCAGCGGCGCACACTTTAATCCGGTCGTCTCGATCGTCGATTCGCTCAGCGGCCTGCGGTCATGGCGTGACACCGCCTTCTACATCCCTACCCAGATCATCGGATGCATCGTCGGTGCCATCCTCGCGAACCTCATGTTTGCGCAGCCCGCCGTCACCTTCAGCACCACGGTGCGCCTCACACCGGGCCACTTTCTCAGCGAGGTCGTCGCCACCGCCGGACTCATCGTCGTGATCTTCGCCCTCGTGCGCACTGGCCGCGCAAACCTCGCGCCCATCGCCGTCGGCGTGTACATCGGCGGCGCCTACTTCTTCACGAGCTCCACAAGTTTCGCGAACCCCGCCATCACCATTGGCCGGATGTTCAGCGAAACCTTCGCGGGAATCGCGCCCACCTCGGCTCCCGGATTCATCGCGGCGCAACTCATTGGAGCGGCAATCGGGTTCGCGCTCGTGCGGTGGCTATTCCCCGAGCGTCGCATCGCATAGTCGACGCAGCGGGAGTACTCTCAGGGAAAAGCCAGTGCAGGGATTTGCCAAGGAGGAAACAACATCGTCGAATTCACAGGTCTAAACGTCATTATTTTGGTGGGCGTGATCGCCTTCTACGTTGTTACGATTTTGGCAATTGTCGTCACCGTTCGTGACAGCACCGTTCTGCCGCTGATGACAGCGCTGTGGGTTGCGGCTCTCATCCTGTTCCCCGGTTTTGGGCTACTCGCGTGGGTTATTTGGCGCATGATGCGCAAAAACAGCGGCCTCCCGGGCTTCACCCGCGCCACTCACCGAAAACACTAGCCCGAGGCGAGTTCGAGCTAGTCGAGATGAGCTAGCCGCGCATGCCTAATCGCGCGCAGTTAGTCGCGCAGCGGTGACCCCACTACCTCAAAGCGGTGGCCGCCTATCTCTACGCTGAGTAGCGGCATGGCCTCCTTGATGGCTGCCTGAACGCTCGCGAGTTGCAGCGAAGCCTGGTGGGCTTCGGCCGAAACCCACAGCTCAGAAACGAACACAGTGTTGGGATGCTCGTCGCTGACGCCAACCTCATAGCTGAGGCATCCGGCCCCATCGAGCTCAGTGCTGCGACGCGTGAGGATCGCGACTACATCGTCGCGATGGCCGGACTTAACACCGAGGGTGCCTACGTTTGCGAATGTCATGACTCCACTCAAGAGCAGCGCGTTCGAGCCGTCAAGTGCGCCGACGAAGGCGTTGTGGCCTCGCCCTCACTGGGGAAAACTGCACAACCGGCATGCCGAGTCCCTCTCCGGCAGGTATCCGGGTTTCAATGAGTTCTTGCAGTAATGAAAGGGCGCGGTTATTAAAGCCATTGTGTGTGGAGCAGGAATTGCGGGGCTTACGGTCGCCGGTCAGTTGGCGAGCAAAGGCTGGAAGGTGACCCTCCTAGAGGCTGCGCCTGAACGTCGCATGCAGGGCTATATGATCGATTTCTTTGGCCCTGGCTATGACGCTGCCGAAAAGATTGGCATCCTCGATCGGCTGCGCGAATTGCACTACCCGATTAGCGAGGCGCGTTTCGTGCGACCCAATGGTCGCAGCCAGTCGGTCGACTATGGCGTCGTTGCGGCAAATGAGGGCGGCAAGCTCCTGAGCCTCATGCGTCAAGATCTTGAATTGGCGTTGTTCGAGATCCTGCCCGACAGTGTTGATGTGCGCTTTTCGAGCCCCGTCATCGATCTAGAGGACCGCACCGACTACGTCACTGCGGTGCTTGCGGATGGTTCGCGCATCTCTGGTGACATTATGGTGGGGGCTGATGGCATCCATTCCGCAGTGCGACGAACGGTGTTTGGCCACTCACAGTCTTTCGATCGACAGCTTGGTATGCACACGTGCGCATATACCTTCGACTCTCCTCGACTCCACGACAAGCTCGGCGATGCGCTCGTCTCCACTGACGTTCGGGATCGTATGGTTGGCCTCTATGGTTTGCGCGATGGCAGCGTGGCCCTGTTTGCCGCGCACCGAGTCGATGATCCGGCTCTTCCCGCTGACCCGCGTGAGGCTCTTCGTGAGGCATATGCAGGGCTGGGCGACGACATCGACGAGGCGCTGGAGAAGTGCCCAGACCCCCAGCACCTTTATTACGATCAGGTCGCCCAGATTGAGCTGCCCGTGTGGAGTCGCGGACGAGTCGTATTCGTCGGCGACGCGGCCCAAGCTGTATCGCTGCTCGCGGGGCAGGGTGCCTCGCTGGCAATTGCTGGCGGAGTGTTGCTTGCCGAGAAACTGGTAAGCGACAGCGAGCTCAGCGCAGCCTTCGCCGAATACGAAGAGGAATGGATGCCGGTGGTCGCCGAGAAGCAGGCGGCCGGGCGTCGTGCCGCCGACGGCTTTCTTCCGCACACAGCATTTCAGCTCTGGGTGCGCCGCACTTCCCTCGCGCTGTTGCGCTCGCCGTTTTTCGGCAAGTTCGTCACGTCGGCGATCACGGGCACCAAGCCGAGCAAATAGCCATTCCGCCCGTGATTGGGGGTCATCGCGCGCCCCATTTCTCGGTGGAGGCACAGCGGGGCGTTCTATAGTTGAGGCATGGAATTCCTGATCGTACTTGGCGTCATTGTTTTGCTCGTCGTCATCATCGGCATCTACCTGTGGTCGACTTATAACTCGCTGGTGACTCTCAATGTTCGCTGTAACGAGGCGTGGAGCGACATCACGGTGCAGCTCAAGCGGCGTGCCGACCTGCTGCCGAACCTCATCGAGGCGGTCAAGGGCTATGCCGCTCACGAAAAGGGCGTCTTCGAGTCGGTCACCAAAGCTCGTGCTGAAACTCTCAACGCGCAGGGCCCTGTAGATGCTGCTGCCGCTGAGAACCACATGCAGTCTGCGCTCAAGAGTATCTTTGCGGTCGCCGAGGCGTACCCGCAGCTGCAGGCTAGCCAAAACTTCCTTCAGCTTCAGGGCGAGCTGGTCGATACTGAAGACAAGATTCAGGCCAGCCGTCGCTTCTACAACGGTGGTGTGCGCGAGCTCAACACCAAGATCAAGGTCTTCCCGAATACCCTGTACGTGCGCAACCTTGGCTTCACCGAGCGCGATTTCTTCGAGGTTGCGGATGCCGCATCCATCGCCGAGCCTCCCCGCGTTCAGTTCTAACCAGCGCCTCCCACGGCTGTCGCTTTGCCAGTGAGCGTGATGGTGCCGTTCTCGGCACCTCCCGTTCCGGCAGGCAACTACCCCTACCCCGACGACCCCACTTTCGAGAACGGTTCACATGTATAGCGCGATAGCCAAAAACAAACGCAACACAGTCTTCATCGTGTTGTTGTTTTTGGTGATTATTGGTGGGCTCGGCTATCTAGCGTCTGCTATCTATAACGACATCTCGATTGTCATCTTGACGCTCGTGATTGCGACCGCATATGCCCTGTTTCAGTACTTTGCTGCAGGCAAACAGGCTGTGGCCATGAGTGGCGCTCGTCAGATTCAGAAAGCCGACAACCCGCGGCTGTACCGCATTGTCGAAAACCTGTCGATCACGACGGGAACACCGATGCCGAAGGTCTACATCGTCAACGACCCGGCACCCAATGCGTTTGCCACCGGTCGCGACCCGGAACACGCGATTGTGGCCGCCACGACCGGGTTGCTTGACCTCATGACCGACTCCGAACTTGAGGGCGTAATGGCGCACGAGTTGGGGCACGTTCGCAACTACGACATCCGCGTTTCAATGATCGTGTTTGGGCTGGTTGTTGCGGTCGGGTTCATCGCTGACATGCTGTTGCGCCTAGCCTTCTTCGGGGGCCGCGGCCGCGGCAACAGTGGTGGCAACCCGATCATGCTCGTGCTCGGACTGGCCGCATTCATCATTGCGCCACTCGTCGCCGCAGTCGTGCAAGCGGCAGTGTCACGCCAGCGCGAATACCTCGCCGACGCCACGGGAGCGCTCACCACGCGTCATCCGGATGCTCTGGCCAGTGCCCTGCAGAAACTCGGCGACTACGGCCGCCCCATGGTGAAGCAGAACTCCACCATGGCGCACATGTGGATCTCTGATCCCACCAAGCCGGGCCTCATGGATCGCCTGTTCAGCACCCACCCGCCGCTCGCTGACCGCGTTAAACGCCTCGGCGAGATCGGGCACACCTTTTAACGCTGCAGTTCGGTCTCGATAGTCGGCGAGAGCGTGCCGCGACCGGTCACACTGATCGACTCCATGCCCTGCCAGTGTGCGATCTCGCGCAGGGTCGGGACGATGCGTTCCGCAAGAGAGCCGAGACCGCCCGCGCGTGCTTCAAGCCCGTGTTCGTGCCAGGCGGATTGCACGCGCAGCACACGTGCCTGCCTATCGGTCTTGAGGTCAATGCGTCCGACGAGGGCATCATCCACCAGCACAGGCAGCGAGTAGTAGCCGAACTGGCGCTGGGGCTCTGGCGTGTAAATTTCGATGCGGTAGCGGAACCCAAACATGCGTTCGGCACGCGGGCGATCCCAGACCACGGGGTCGAAGGGGGAGAGCAGTGCAACATGCTGAAGGCGTCGCGGCAGGCGAGCATCCCGGTGCAGCCAGGCAGGTTGCCTCCAGCCCTGCACAGTGACGGGCACGAACTCGCCGCTGTCGGCCAGCTCGGCAATAGCCGCACGAACATCGACATTCTTGAGCCGAAAATAGTCAGCCAAATCGGATGCTGTAGCAACTCCCAGCGCGCGTGCGGCCTGTGCGACCAAGGTTCGATGCGCGTCGGTGCGGCTTACCTCACGCTCCCGCAACTCGGCGGGAATAACGTGTTCGGTGAGCGCATACCGGCGTTCGAATCGGGTGCGGCCAGCACTCACGACCTCGCCCCAGCGGAACAACATCTCTAAGCCCTGTTTGACGTCTGACCAGCCCCACCATGGTCCAGCGCGGCGATTGGCGTCATGCTCAATCTCGCGAGCCGAGATAGGCCCGGTGCTGGCGAGCTCATCGCGCAACCACTGCAGCATGGCTTGGTTGTTGCGCGCCCATTCGTAGCGTTCGGGGTCGCGTCGGCTGAGGGCATCCATTTTCCATTGCCAGAGTGGCCATGACTCGAGCGGAATTAGTGCGGCCTCGTGTGCCCAGTATTCGACGTAGCGGCTGGGCGTGCGCGCTGTTGGCGTGCGGAAAGTGAGGGCATCGAGAGCCGTTTTGTCATAGTGACCGAGGCGGGCAAATGCCGGCTGGTAGTGGCTGCGCTCAAACACATTGACGGAGTCGAGCTGAAGCAGGCGGATGCGGTCGAACAGCAGATTGAGTTGTCGCGTACCAGCGGGCTTAGCTGCCGTCGCGGTGGGCCGCCCGAAGCCCTGAGCTGCCAGCAGCACGCGGCGCGCTTGGGCTGCAGAAAGGGAATCGACCACGGAATCGACTCTACCTAGATGCGGAGACATCCAGCGTCGGAGAAGCCCAGGGGAGAGTGTGTTTGTGTCGTTCATCGATCGTTCACCAGCGCGCAAGGTATCGAGCTTTGCCACTGATTACGGTAAGCTCCAGATCGTTTCGGCTCCTCTGCTCGTTGACAACGCGGGCGGTCGTCACAATCGTTGGAGGAACTCTTGTTCACTAAGCGCACCCTCGCCGCTGTCGCACTCGTTGCAGCATCGGCGATCACTCTCAGTGCCTGCAGCACGCCTGAGCCAGTGGCTGGCGATGTAGATGCATCGACCGCCACCACCGTCGACGACTTTGGCGGCATGGATGCTCTCATCGCAGCCGCGCAGGCTGAAGGAGAGCTCAACGTCATCGCCCTTCCCGACAACTGGGCAAACTACGGCGAGATCAAGGCTCTCTTTGAAGAGAAGTACGACATCATCGTCAACTCGGCCGACCCCGACGTTTCTAGCGCCGAAGAGATCGCCGCAGCTGACAATCTCAAAGGTCAAGACACTGCACCTGACGTCTTCGACCTCGGTACCGCGGTAACTCTCGACAGCCTCGACTACTTCGCCCCCTACATGGTTGCCAACTGGGATGAGATCCCCGAGGGCAACAAAGAAGCAACCGGTCTCTGGGTCAACGACTACACCGGCAGCATGTCGATCGGTTATGACTCCAACTCGGTTCCCGAGCCCACGAGCCTCGACGATCTGCTCAAGCCTGAGTACCGCGGCGCTGTAGCGCTCAACGGCGACCCAACGCAGGCGGGAGCCGCGTTTGCTGCTCTCGGACTCGCCACGGTTCACAGCGGTGGCACGCTTGATGACTTCACCCCCGGCATCGAGTTCTTCAGCGAGCTCAACGACGCAGGCAACTTCATCCCGGTCAACGTCACAGGCGCAACTATTGCTGCCGGTGAGACCAAGGTTGCCTTCGACTGGAGCTACAACAACCTTGCTGCTGCAGCAACGGTTGATGGCTGGAAGGTCACGACTCTTCCTGGCACTGTCTACACGAGCTTCTACAACCAGGCCATCAGCAAAGATGCCCCCCACCCTGCCGCTGCTCGCCTCTGGCAAGAATTCCTCTACAGCCCCGAAGCACAGAATCTGTTCATCGTCGGTGGCGCCTACCCCGTAACGATCCAGGCTCTGCAGGATGCCGGAACTGTAGATACCGATGCACTCGACGCACTCGGTGCGCTGGAGGGCGAACTCGTCACGCCGACCCCCGAGCAGGCCGAAAAGAACGCGACCATCTTGGCCGAGAAGTGGGCTGCGGCAATCGGCTAATGCCCATTCCGCTGATGCTCATGCCACTAAGATTCATCCGATTGAATACATCGTGTCGCTAGCAACTGAGCCAGCGCCCGAACATGATGGTGTCGAGCACTCCGCTCGGCACCATCCTCGGGTGGTCCTGGCAAAGCCGTCGAATCGGCGTCGTCGCCTCGCTTATGCGGGGCTGACGCCATTCGCGGCTTACGTTCTCATCTTTCTCGCCCTCCCCACGATCCTTGCCGTGGTCACGGGCTTCTTCTCCGATGATGGCTCGCTCACGTTCGACAACGTGACGGGGTTGTTCACCCCGACCATCCTTGCCACCTTCGGTAGCTCGTTCTGGCTGTCAGGCGTCAGCGCTGTCATCGGTGCTGTTGTCGGTGCCCTCATTTGTTACGCGATGCTCGGCACCCGCGTGGGCGGAGTGCTGCGCACGATCATCGAGTCGGCCGCGAGCGTGCTCGCCCAGTTCGGTGGTGTGATGCTCGCGTTCGCGTTTATCGCGACGATCGGCGTGCAGGGACTCGTCACGGTCATCCTGCGCGACAGCTTCGGCGTCGACATTTTTGCGGATGGCGTGTGGCTCTATCAAGTGCCGGGCCTCATCCTGCCCTACGTCTACTTTCAGGTTCCCCTCATGGTGATCACCTTCCTGCCCGCGCTCACCGCCCTTCGCCCGCAGTGGGCTGAAGCCAGCGCAACTCTCGGAGGCACACGCTTCGCTTACTGGCGTCACATCGCAGCCCCCGTGCTCGCGCCCGCGTTCCTCGGCTCGCTGCTGCTGCTCTTCGCCAACGCGTTTTCGTCGTTCGCTACGGCGGCCGCGCTCATCAGCCAAGGCTCGCAGATCGTCCCACTGCAGATCCGGGCGGCACTCGTGAGCGAGACCGTGCTGGGTCGCGAAAACATGGCGGGCGCACTCGCGCTCGGGATGATCGTGGTCATGGTCGTCGTCATGTGGGCCTACTCGGTGCTGCAGTCGCGCACCTCGAGGTGGCAACGATGAGCGCGAACGTCTCAGCACCCGTGCAGCCTGTCGAGACGGTGAGCAAGCGAGCCAAGCCTGCGAACCAGGCCGTGCGCATCGGCGCCGAGCCAAGCGCTCTCACGCGTCGTCTCATCCTCGGCATCATTGGTGCGATCTTCCTGATCCCCGTGATCGCGATGATCGAGTTCACGTTCCGCAACGGGCTCGCCGGTGACTACACGGTCAGTCATTGGACGGGACTATTCAGCGAAGATAGCGCTCGCACCTACCGCGGCCTCTACCAAGCGATCGGCAACTCGCTCGTGCTCGCGGCAGTCACCGTCGGAATCGTTCTCGTGCTGCTACTCCCAACAATGGTGCTCGTGCACATGCAGTTTCCGCGGCTCAAGCGCACGCTCGAGTTCATCTGCATCATTCCCATTACGGTGCCCGCCATCGTGCTCGTCGTCGGACTTGCCCCGGTCTACTCGGTAATCGTGCAGGTTCTGGGCGGATCCACCTGGACTCTCGCCTTCGCCTACGGCATCACCGTGCTGCCCTACGCCTACCGCGCTATCCAGTCGAACCTTGATGCGATCCCGGTAAAGACCCTCAGCGAAGCGGCCAGTACTCTCGGTGCCGGCTGGATGACCGTACTGTGGATGATCTTGCTACCGAACCTGCGCCGGGGAGTGCTTGCGGCATCCTTCATCTCCATCGCAGTGGTGCTCGGCGAGTTCACGATCGCCAGCCTGCTCAATCGTCGCAACCTGCAGACCGCGCTGCTTCAGGTTTCGCAGTCTGACCCCTGGGTCGCGGTGATCTTTGCGCTCTTTGCGCTTGCCCTTGCTTTTGTTTTGCTACTGATCATCGGTCGACTCGGATCAGCGACGCCTTCTAGGAGAAAATCATGACCGCAGCGCTCACCGAGAGCCGCACGACGACCACGCCCACAACCGGGGCAACAGTCCAACTCAGCGCCGTCGTCAAGGCCTTCGCGGGTCATACCGCGCTCAACAGCATCGATCTGGAGGTTGCTCCCGGCGAACTCGTTGCGCTGCTCGGGCCATCCGGCTGCGGCAAGACCACAGCACTGCGCAGCATTTCGGGACTCGAAAGCATCGACAGTGGGCGCATCCTGATTGACGGCGAGGATGTCGCGGAGACGCCCACGAACAAGCGCGACATCGGAATGGTGTTTCAGGCTTACTCGCTGTTCCCGCACATGACGGTGCTCGAGAACGTGGAGTTCGGACTCAAGATGCGCAAGGTCGCCTCGACCCGGCGTCGCGAACGCGCTCTCGAATCCCTCGACATGGTCGGCCTCACCAAGCATCGTGACCGATTCGCCCACCAGCTTTCGGGTGGCCAGCAGCAGCGCGTAGCGCTTGCCCGCGCGCTCGTCACCCGGCCCCGCGTGCTGTTGCTCGATGAACCGCTCAGCGCACTCGACGCCAAGGTTCGGGTGCAGCTTCGCGAAGAGATCCGCCGCATCCAGACCGAGCTCGGAATCACCACCGTGTTTGTGACCCACGACCAAGAGGAGGCGCTCGCGGTTGCCGACCGCGTCGCCGTCATGCGTGATGGCCGCATCGAGCAGATCGGTACGCCAGAAGAGCTCTACGCAACTCCGGCGAATGCGTTCGTTGCCGACTTCGTTGGTCTCAGCAACCGGATGCCCGCAGACCTCATCGACGGAGCAGTCACTCTCCACGGCTGCAGCCTCAACCTCCTGGGCGACCCGATGCCCGATGGCCCTGTGTTGGCACTGGTTCGACCGGAGGATATGGTTCTCGCAACGGACGGTATCTCCGGCACCGTCGTTTCCTCCAGCTTCCTCGGCTCCCTGCGACGCACGCGCGTGCGACTGTTCGACGGCACTGTTGTGGCGGTCCAACATGAAGTGGAACGGCATCCGCTGCCCGGTGAAACAGTTTCGGTGCGATTGAAGGGTGCGCCGGTGAGCGCATTGCCGCCGAAGCAGAAGAAGTAGCTGCGCGCGCGAGCTCGAAGCGAAGCAGGAGCACACTCAAGCACAACTAGGATGGGCACGTGCTATTCGGACGACGTACAAAACCAACCAGTCGGGTACAGTCACGCGCTAGCGCTGCGGAGCCGACAGCCGTGCCCGAGGGGCTTTCGATTGCTGCCGCGTTCTCGTGGCGCCTGCTCGTTGTTTTGGGCCTGATCGCGGTTCTCATTTATTTGATCATCACGCTCAAATACATCGTGATCCCCTTCCTCATTGCGATTCTCATCGGTGCACTTCTCGTGCCTCTGGTTGCTTCTCTTGAGCGACACAGCTGGCCAAAATGGCTCGCCGTCTCCGTGGCTCTGATCGGGTTTTTTGCGGTGGTATCTGGGCTCGTTGTGGTCGTCGTCAGCCAAGTGCGTTTGGGGCTACCTTCGTTGCAGCAGCAGTCAGTTGCGGCATTCGAAAGCTTCCGCAACTTTTTGAGCGAATCGCCTCTGCAGCTCAGCGAGGGCGACATCGACGGGTACCTGTCGCAAATCGGTGATGTGATTCAGCGTGACAGTGAGGTACTCGTCTCGGGCATTCTCTCTGTTGGTTCAACCGCAGGTCATGTATTGACAGGCGCCCTACTCAGCGTCTTCGCCACGATCTTTGTTCTTATCGATGGCAAACGGATTTGGGCCTGGACTGTGAGCCTCTTCCCGCGTCGGGCTCGCCCAGCGGTTGACGGTTCGGGTAAGGCCGGCTGGCTCACGCTCACTACTTTCGTCAAGGTACAGATCTTTGTCGCAGCGGTGGACGCCGTAGGCATCGGTGCCGGCGCGTGGATCCTTGGTTTGTTCTACGGCGGCTTCCCACTCGTCATTCCCATCGCCGTTGCCGTCTTCTTAGGTTCATTCATCCCCGTTGTTGGTGCGCTTATCACTGGTGTGCTCGCGATCTTCATCGCTCTCGTCTTCTTGGGCCCGATCCCGGCAGTAATCATGCTCGGAATCGTGTTGCTGGTGCAGCAGCTCGAGGGCCACATTCTTCAACCGCTCATCATGGGAACCGCAGTGAAAATTCACCCGCTCGCAGTCGTCTTCGCTGTGGCAGCTGGCTCGTTTATTGCAGGTATCCCCGGCGCACTGTTTGCCGTTCCACTCGTAGCCGTAGTGAATGTGATGACCAAGTACATCGCCGCGGGCGAGTGGCGCACTAACCCGCACCCAACACTGATCGATGTTCTCGGTGATGGAAAATAACCGGATGCCCGGCCCCACACTTGCTGACTATCAGAAAGCACGTGAACGGGTCGCGGAAGTTGCTGACATCACGCCCATGCAAACCTCGCGGTTCCTTGCAGAAATTCTGGGCTCACCTGTTTTCTTGAAGTGCGAGAACCTTCAGCGCACCGGCTCGTTCAAGATTCGTGGTGCCTATAACCGTCTTGCCGGTCTTACCGATGAAGAGAAAGCTCGGGGAGTGGTCGCTGCTTCGGCAGGTAACCACGCCCAGGGCGTCGCATTCGCTGCTCGTGAGCTGGGCATCAAGTCCACCATTTTCATGCCAGTAGGCGTGCCACTGCCCAAGCTGCAGGCCACCCGCCACTACGGCGCCGAAGTCATCTTGCGCGGTCACACGGTTGACGAGCCACTGCGCGCAGCCGCACGGTTCGCTGAAGACACGGGTGCCGTGCTCATCCACCCCTTCGATCACTTTGATGTCGTCGCCGGTCAGGGCACCTTGGCGTTGGAAGTCTTCGACCAGGTTCCTCAGGTCGACACCGTGATCGTGTCCATCGGCGGAGGCGGGCTGATCTCGGGCGTTGCAGGAGCAATCAAGCAGCGCGCTAGTGAAGATGGTCGAAACGTCCGTGTGATCGGCGTGCAAGCAGCAAATGCAGCCGCATACCCGCCCTCGCTCGAGAAGGGCGAGATCGTTGAGATCAAGACCACGCCCACCATCGCCGACGGTATTGCGGTCAGCAAGCCCGGCGAAATCAACTTCCCGATGGTGCGTGACCTAGTGGATGAGGTCATCACCGTCAGTGACGATCAGACCGCCTACGCGCTACTCGTTCTTCTCGAGCGCGCCAAGCTCGTAGTCGAGCCCGCTGGTGCTGTGGGCGTCGCGGCTATCCTCGCGGGCAAGATTGCGCCGAGCGGTAACACTGTGGTGCTGCTGAGCGGTGGCAACATCGACCCCATGATGATGGAACGCATCATCAGTCACGGGCTATCGGCGTCCGAACGGTACTTGCGTTTGCGTATCCCGCTACCTGACCGACCTGGCCAGCTCGCGCGCATCTCGGGCATCGTTGCCGAGGCGAGCGCAAACGTGGTTGAGGTGCTGCACAGCAGGCACAACAACAAAGTGCAGTTCAGCCAGGTTCAGCTCGAATTGCACATTGAAACCCGTGGCCCTGAGCACGCGGAAGCAGTGCTCGCGCGGCTCAGGGACGAAGGCTTTGACCCTCAGGTCGACTTCTAGCCGGAATCGCTTCCCGCAAAAATCGTTTCTAGCCTGAGTAGGTTGCAACCTTCAGGATATCAACCTTGATCTCGTTGCCATTGGGCGCGGTGTAGGTGGTTGATTCGCCCACCTTGAGGCCGTTGATCGCAAGACCGAGCGGACTCTTCTCGCTGTAGACATCGAGGTCACTGCCGTCGGCGACGATTTCGCGGCTACCGAGCAGGAACACGCTTTCTTCGCCCATGATGTTAGCCGTTACAAGGATGCCGGGCTCAACGAGGCCGTCAGCGTCTTGAACATCGCCAACAACAGCGTGACGCAAAAGTTCGGTGAGAACGCGGATGCGGGCCTCAATCTTGCCCTGCTCTTCCTTGGCAGCGTGATAGCCACCATTCTCTTTGAGATCGCCCTCTTCGCGGGCGGCCTCAATCTTTTTGGCAATGTCGTACCGTGCTTCACCCGTCAGCTGTTCCAGTTCGGCGGTGCGACGATCGAACGCCTCCTGGGTCAACCACGTGACGTTATCTTGTGCAGCCACTGTGCTTCTCCCTATACAAAAGAGAAACCGGCCGCTGTTGGCCGGTTTCGAGATGATTTGCTACAGCCTAGGTGAGCCAACACCGGTAGATCAAGCCAGACACTGCTTGTTCTGTGGTGCGAATTGTTTCGCTGAGGGCGCGGTTGCGTTGATCGCTGGCAGGAACGTCAACAACTTTCCAGCCCACGATCGCGAAAGTTGAGTTGAGTGCTTGAACAGCGCAGCGAGCATCCGTGTTCTCAGGCACGTTGAATTGCCAGCGAACAGTGACAGTGGATTCGTCAATTAGCTCAAATCCGGTGTCTTTGGCTTCGAATTGGGCGGGTGCTTCGAGCAGGCCACCCCACACAAGCCAGGCGGTAAACACCGCGACGAATCCGATCGCCACGGTCACGATCATGAAGCGGTTGTTGCGCTTGGCCTTCGGACTGCGCCCATAACGTGCGTCGAGATCGGCGCTCGAGGAGCTCGTGGTGCCCGCAACGGCCGAGGTGTCAGCGTTGCTAAAATTGCTACTTGATGCTTCGGGCACGCGTGGCTCCTTGTGGCGACGGTATTCTGGTTACTACAAGGCTATTCGCAAACTCGGATGATGGAATCATCGGGTGCATACTCCAGAGGACAACAGTTGATTTCTTTCACTTCGCTCGCCTACAGCGCGATTCTCTGGACCGCGACTCCGAGCCCCGAACCGAGCGTGTACCCGGAGTTCGAGGGTGACGTCAATCTGGTCACGCCTGGCGTTATCGGGTTTGCCGCGACGCTCTTTATCGCGGTTGCGACTTTGCTCATCGTTGCTGACATGAACCGCCGCGTTCGACGGGTACGCTACCGCGAGCTCGCTCAAGAAACGATCCGCAACGAGCAGGCGCTTGCTGACGCTGAGGCTGAAGGCACTGGCGCCGACTCTGACCGTGACTCCGTCACAGACGGCACCTCCGGTGCAGCGACGAGCACCGAATCCGACGACGACGTTCCGCCTACACAACGGGCGGATTAGTCGCTACGAGGAAGATTCCGACCCAGTGACACAGGAACGCCAATAGCGTCAGCGTGTGAAAGATCTCGTGGAAGCCAAAAACTCCGGGGATCGGATTGGGGCGCTTGAGCCCGTAAATGACCGCGCCAACGGTGTAGAAGAGTCCACCGACCAGGATGAGGGTCATCATGATCCAGTTGGCTTGGAAGAAGTCGACGATGAACATCATCGCGCCCCATCCGAGCAGCACGTAGAGGGGGACGTAGAGCCAGCGCGGGGCGCTAACCCAGAAAATGCGGAAGCCAATTCCGAGAGCTGCTCCGGTCCAGACGATCCAGAGAAGCAGGGTTGCCTTCTCGGATGGCAAGGCGAGAACCGTGATGGGCGTATAGGAGCCTGCGATCAGCAAAAAGATGTTGGAGTGGTCGAAACGTTTGAGCAGCATCCGCGTCTTGTCGCTCCAGTTGAAGCGGTGATACAGCGCTGAGATGCCGAACAGCATGAGCGACGAGGCAACGAAGACCGCCGAACTCACCTTGGCAGCTACACCATCGGCCATCACCAGCAGAATCACGCCGAGCACAATTGCCACAGGGAACGTACCGGCATGAATCCAGCCGCGCCACGTCGGCTTCTTCTCAACCGCATCAAATTCGATCGCGTCTTCGACAAGGGGGAGCTGGGGCAGGCCCGCAGCATCTTCATTATCTACGGCCTCGAGAGCGGCAGATTCTGAGGCGTCTTGGTTCATGCGCACAGTTTACGCCCGGCGCAGATTCACGTGCTGTGCGCCGCAGTGGTCTAACGTAGTCCCGTGAGTCAGCGACAGTTTCCACTCGGTCGCGGTTTTCTCTACGGTCTTTACCAGAAGAAACTGCGGCGCCAACTAGAGGGCCAGGAATTGCCGCGCCACGTAGCCATGATCATTGATGGCAACAGGCGCTGGGCAAAGTTGAAAGACCTCGAGACTGTAGCGCACGGCCATCGTGCTGGCGCCGCCAAGTATCGAGAGTTTCTGGTCTGGTGCGACGACCTCGACATCTCGGTTGCCACCCTCTACCTGCTGTCGACAGACAACCTCACGGGGCGTTCACCCGAAGAGCTTGGCGAACTTTTCACGATCATTGGTGATCTTGCCGAGGACCTTTCGCACTTCCGCGACTGGCGTGTGCAACATGTCGGGTCGGATGCCGGACTCCCCGATCAGCTCAAAGCTCAGCTCACTGCGGCCCGCGATCGCACCGCCTCGAACACTGGGCTTCACGTGAATCTTGCCATCGGTTATGGCGGACGCCATGAGATTGCAGAAGCGATGCGCAACATCGTGCGCAACCACAGCGATGAGGGGCACAGCCTTGAGGCGTTGGCGGAGTTGTTGACTCCCGAACTCATCGGCGAGCACCTGTACACCAAGGGCCAGCCAGACCCTGACCTGGTCATCCGCACCTCGGGTGAACAACGCATTAGTGACTTCATGCTGTGGCAGACCGCGCACAGCGAGTTGTACTTTGT
This sequence comes from Rhodoglobus galactosidasius, assembly GCF_054957775.1. Classification (NCBI taxonomy): domain Bacteria; kingdom Bacillati; phylum Actinomycetota; class Actinomycetes; order Micrococcales; family Microbacteriaceae; genus Rhodoglobus; species Rhodoglobus galactosidasius. The sequence continues at coordinate 113,897 of NZ_JBQIAV010000007.1, forward strand.
CGAGGCGCTCGGCCCTGACCTCCGTGAGGTCGACTTCTTGCGTGCGCTGCGCGACTTTGCGCGCCGCCATCGCCGTTACGGCGCCTAGCTGTAGCTGTAGCTGTAGCCGGCGCTTTTGTCGCCCACGGGGGCGAAGGTTAACGTTGCCCCCAGTTTGTGGCGCAATGGTGTCTCGTGGCGTGTCGTTGCCCACAGACTGCGCGACAGGATTAGCGTTCAAATATCAGGTATGGCGCCTGATCGAGACGGCCACGTAAGTTCGTTTTCGTAAAGTACTGGCCGTCTTCGCAGACTGGATCCGAGTGCTCGGGCACTCGGGGATGGAGTGCACGTTGGCCGACCTAGCTACCCCCAAGACCACGAACACCACGTCGAAGGCGGGAGGGCGGGCCCAACGACAAGCCGAGCGCACCTACGTGCTCGACACTTCCGTTTTGCTCTCCGATCCGAGTTCGATCAAACGGTTCGCCGAACACAATGTTGTTCTGCCCGTTGTGGTGATCACCGAACTCGAAGCCAAACGAAACGATCCCGAGATTGGGTATTTCGCTCGGCAAGCGTTGCGCAATCTCGACGAGATGCGGGTCAAGCATGAGCGACTCGATTTTCCGATCTCGGTCGGCGATGATGGTGGCACGCTGAGAGTTGAGCTCAACCACTCCAACATGTCGGTACTTCCCTCCGGCCTGCAGCTCGGCGATAACGATTCCCGGATTCTTGCTGTTGCGCTGAACCTCTCAAACGAGGGGCTGGATGTCACGGTTGTGTCGAAAGATCTTCCCCTGCGGGTGAAGGCGGCATCCATCGGTCTCGCGGCCGAAGAGTACCGCGCAGAGCTTGCGGTCGACTCGGGCTGGACAGGGCAAGCCGAGATTGAGCTCAGCGGAGATCAGGTCGCCGAACTTTACGACAAAGAAGAACTTCACTCCCGCACCGTTGGTGATTTGCCGATCAACACCGGGCTCATCGTGCACTCCGAACGGGGCTCGGCCCTCGCGCGGGTGACGGCGCGCGGCACGATGTCGCTCGTGCGTGGCGATCGCGACATCTTCGGCCTCCACGGTCGCAGCGCAGAACAGCGGCTGGCGATCGAGATGCTGCTTGACCCGGAACTGGGGATCGTCTCGCTCGGTGGCCGCGCCGGAACGGGCAAGTCTGCTCTAGCTCTCTGTGCCGGCCTCGAAGCGGTGCTTGAGAAGCAGCAGCACCGCAAGATCATGGTCTTCCGTCCGCTCTACGCGGTGGGTGGCCAGGAACTGGGTTACTTGCCCGGTGACGCTTCCGAGAAGATGAATCCGTGGGCGCAGGCAGTGTTCGACACCCTGGGGTCTGTTGTCTCTGAGAATGTGCTCGAGGAGGTGCTTGATCGTGGTCTGCTCGAAGTTCTGCCACTGACGCACATCCGCGGTCGTTCACTGCACGATGCCTTCGTGATCGTGGATGAGGCGCAGTCGCTTGAACGCAACGTTCTGTTGACAGTGCTTAGCCGCATCGGTCAGAACTCTCGTGTCGTGCTCACTCACGATGTGGCACAGCGTGACAACCTCCGTGTTGGACGTCACGACGGTGTTGCCTCGGTAATTGAAACGCTGAAAGGCCATTCACTGTTTGGACACATCACCCTGACTCGTTCTGAACGGTCAGCAATTGCAGCCCTCGTCACCGAGCTGTTGGAGGGCAACGAGCTCGCTTAACAATTACCTCTCGAAGTCTGAGTGCGCCGTGCGAGTGTTCGCGGGGCGCGCTCAGACAACGTAAGCTTTTCTCGTGGGCTGGGTCTGGTGGTTTCTTGCGGTCCCCTTAGGGGTAGTCGCTGTGTGGGCGCTTTTTGCTCCCCGAAATCAGTGGCGCAGCCTGTTCTCGTGGTCGGTCGCCAACGCGCACACGTCAGAACCGGGCGGTGCCGCATTCGCCTACCGTCAGCTCAGTGCGGCCGTAGCCCTGAGCATCGCGCTACTGACGATCGTGCTCTCCGTCATTTCCACTGCCGCGCGGGAACCTGTCGAGCCACCGCGCGTCAATGACATCGAACAGACGTGGGGAACACCCGAGCCGCTGCTGGTGTACCGCACATTTCAGACGAGTCGCTCGACAGACGAGGCTCTCGTTGACGTGCCCATCGAGAGCTACCTGCCGGTAAATGACGAAGAGCGAGCGCCACTGTATTTGCTCGAGCTTGAACCGTTCTCTCGACTCGGCACTACCAACATCCCCGGCTATATCGGCACCATCCCCAGTGAGACTGATTCCATAATCAGTCGAGCGGATGTGGTGGTGAAGGTGCGCGGACCGCTGCTGTGCATCCCACGTCGCGTTGTTGCAATTGAGACGCCTGAGCGGGTTCAACTTGCGGTGCTATATGGGCTGCCGACCCCAAGCGATGGCTCGCAACCCGATAATGCTGAGGGCTGCCTGTTGGGTGAGGATCTCACTGGTTCGGTGCTGATCCCGATCACGTTGAGTGATCCCATAGGAGAACGCACCGTCGAAACTCTCGACGGTGCGCCCCTCACGATGGTGGGTCTTGGCGACTAGCCAAGTCTGGTCATCGACTAACCAGGTGTGGTCATTGACAGAACGTCGAGTGCAGCATCCAACTGGTCGATGGTGACTTCGCCGCGTTCGACGAAGCCAAGGTCGATTACTGCTTCGCGCACGGTCATTGACTGTGCAACGGAGTGTTTGGCGATCTTGGCTGCAGCCTCGTAGCCGATGATCTTGTTGAGCGGTGTCACGATCGACGGCGATGATTCGGCGAGAGCGAGTGCACGCGGAAGGTTTGCTTCGAGGCCGTCAACGGTCTTGTCGGCGAGTGCACGCAGCGAATTGGAGAGCAGTCGGCTTGATTCAAGCAGCGAGGTTCCCATCACAGGGATCGCGACGTTCAGCTCGAATGCTCCGGATGCTCCACCCCACGCGATCGTCGCGTCGTTGCCGATCACGCGTGCGCACACCATGAGCACAGCTTCGGGGATGACGGGGTTGACCTTGCCAGGCATGATCGAGGAACCGGGCTGCAGGTCGGGGATGCGCAGCTCACCGAGCCCAGTGTTGGGGCCAGAACCCATCCACCGAAGGTCGTTGCAAATCTTGGTGACGGAAACCGCAATCACACGCAGGGCACCGGAGGCTTCAACGAGTGCGTCTCGCGCGCCCTGAGCTTCGAAGTGGTCTTCGGCTTCGGTGATCGGCAGGCCTGAGTTCTCGGCGAGAATCGCAATCACGCGCTGGGGAAAGCCCAGCGGGGTGTTGATGCCGGTGCCGACTGCGGTGCCGCCGAGCGGTACCTCAGCAACGCGCGGGATGCTCGACTGCACGCGGGCAACGCCGAGACGGATCTGGCGGGCGTAGCCGGCGAACTCTTGACCGAGGGTGACGGGCGTGGCATCCATGAGGTGAGTGCGGCCAGCCTTGACGGCACCCTTCCACAGCTCTGCTTTCACTTCGAGCGCTGCGGCAAGGTGCTGGAGCGCGGGAATCAGATCGCCGAGAAGCGCACCGGTCACGGCAAGGTGCACCGAGGTGGGGAACACGTCGTTCGATGACTGCGAAGCGTTCACATGGTCGTTGGGGTGAACGGCACTGCCAAGCGAGTCGCTCGCAAGTCGAGCAAGCACCTCGTTCATGTTCATGTTTGAGGAGGTGCCGCTGCCGGTCTGGTACGTGTCGACAGGGAATTGGTTGTGGTGCTGACCATCGATGATCTGGTCTGCAGCGCCAATAATGGCATCGGCAATGGGCGAATCAAGCTTGCCAAGTTCAGCATTGGCCATCGCTGCTGCGCGCTTGACGCGGGCTAGAGCGACGATCTGGGCTGGCTCTAGGCCAGTGCCAGAGATGGGAAAGTTCTCGACGGCACGCTGGGTCTGAGCGCCGTAGAGGGCATCCTTGGGCACGCGTACCTCGCCCATGGTGTCGTGTTCGATGCGGTATTCGGTGGAACTCGTCACAGCGTTGTAATCCTTTGTTTGCGAGCGAACTGGGGTGAGAACGTGGTGGAGGGCGCTAGACCGTGCCGACGACGACGTCGGGCACAGCTCTACCTTCAAGCAAGCGGTAGTTCGCGCCAACTACAGCAAGCGTACCTGCGGCGATTGCGTCGCTAATGAGCTCAGAGGAGCTCACCAGTTCGGCGATTGTTTCGCGCAAGTGCTCGCGGCCGACATCCGTGGAACTGATGCTCTGGATGTCGATTGAGCCAGTCTCGTTGCCGGCGACGCGGCGCACGGCGGGCACGATCTTTGAGATGAGTGACTGGATGTGTGGGGGGAGGGTTGGGGCGTCGGCCGCCTGTGACTCGATGGCAGCGGCCACAGCGCCGCACTCGTCGTGGCCGAGTACCAGGATGAGCGGCACGTTGAGCACGCCGACGGCGTATTCAAGCGATCCGATGACGGAGTCGGAAATGATCTGGCCGGCGTTGCGCACAACAAACAGATCGCCAAGCCCTTTATCGAAAATGATCTCTGCAGCTAGGCGTGAATCGCTGCAGCCGAACAGGGCGGCGTGAGGCGCTTGAGCCATAGCGAGTTCGGTGCGTCGCTCAACGTCTTGGCGCGGATGATTCGGCTCGCCAGCAACGAATCGTTCGTTGCCGCGTGCCATCTCATTCCAGACCTGTGCCGGTGTTCTGGTGGGATTCGTCATTGCACCTCCGCCTCGGCAGCGATTGATGCTGCCAGTAGTTCGAACTCGTCATCTGTGGCTGTTCCGTGCAGCACAACCGTGCTGCCCGCAATCTGTGCCGACATTGAGTATGCGTAGTTTCCGGCATCTGCGGAAGACCGGCGGTCATAGATTATCCAGTCGATTCCATCGACCGTGGTTGTATCGGTGGCTGGAGCGCCGTCGGTAACGATCGACAGCCAGGTTTCGTTCGCTTCAATTCCCTGCTCAAGAGCAACAAATTGTGGAGACGTCAATGGTGGTGTCACAAAACCGACATACCAAGTCTGAACCGACGACGTGGTGCTGAGCCGCGCTGAATTCGCGTACCACTCAGGGGGGAGTGTCGGAGCAAGGAGAGGTTCGCTAGCATCCGTCTGCGCATCAGCAGCAATGGTTTGGTAGTCGGCAGTTACTGGTCTGTCATCGGTGGGGCGAACGACGACCAAGACAAGAAGCAAGACGATGCCAAGAGAAGCGACCGTGGCGATCACCAAATTGAACAGCGTTTGGTTCGCGCGGTGCTTGCGCGAGTTTTCGGCCTTGCGTGCGAAGGTCTCTTCTGGCGTTTCTGGGCGACCCAGCTCGGCAACGATGCGCGGTTCGGTGTTCTTGGCCATTACTGGTCAGCGCCCGCGTCACCCGCGGTGCCAGCATCTGTCGGCGCAACACTTCTGGCAGCGTCGAGGCGAGCACGCGCTCCGATGAGCCACTCTTCGCACCGCTGAGCTAGCGCTTCGCCACGCTCCCACAGGGCAAGTGACTGCTCGAGAGTCGCTGAACCCTGCTCTAGCTCGTTGACAACGGCGATGAGCTCATCCCGAGCCTGTTCATAGCTGAGGTCACTGACGGGGGTCTCATTGGGGGTAGCCACGATGTAATTCTACTGCTCTCTAGGTATCTGCCGACTGGCCGGTGACAGCGGTGGAAATCTTGCCATCCGCAACCGTGAGCAGGAGTTCGGTGCCGCTGGGGGCATCGGCTGTGGAACGCACGGCCGTGCCATCGGAAAGCTGAGCAATCGCATAGCCACGCTGCAGCGTGCGCTTCGGCGACAGAGCACGCAACTGACCAGTGAGCTCGGTCATTCCAGCATGGGCTTTCTCGATCGCCCGCTCAACCAACTCGTTGCTGCGGGAAACGTAACGTGAAAGCTCATCGGCATGCGCGTCAACGAGCGACACCGGATTCGCCAACACCGGTCTGGTGCGCAGCGACTCCAAGCGGTCACCCTCGTGCGCCAAACGTTGAGTGATGCGCAATCGCATTCCCGCGCGCGCCTGCTGCACACGGCTCAACTCTTCGGCGACATCGGGAACGACCCGTTTGGCGGCATCCGTGGGGGTGGATGCCCGCAGGTCAGCAACCTCGTCGAGCAGCGGCCGATCGTTCTCGTGCCCAATCGCGGAAACCAGAGGAGTCTGGCAAGCCGCAGCCGTGCGCACGAGCGATTCATCGCTGAACACGAGCAGGTTCTGAAAGTCTCCACCGCCGCGGGCGACGATGATGACATCGACCTCGGGGTCGGCATCCAGCTGTGTGATCGCTTTCGAAACCTCGCTGATGGCGCGCTCGCCCTGCACCGCGGCGTGCACGGTGCGGAACTTCACAGCGGGCCACCGTAATTGCGCATTGCGAAGCACGTCTTTCTCGGCGTCGCTGTCTTTGCCAGTCACTAGGCCAATGCAATTCGGCAAGAAGGGCAGCGACTGCTTGCGTTCGAAGAGGCCCTCGGCGCGCAGCTTCTGGCGCAGCAACTCGAGGCGTTCGAGCAGATCGCCAAGCCCGACGTGGCGCATCTCGAGCACCTGCATCGTGAGCGTTCCGCCCTTGACCCAGTAGTTCGGTTTAACGAGGGCGACAACGCGGTCGCCCTGCTTCAGATCGTTAGGAAGCTTGGCACGAACTGACGACCACACGGTGAACGAAATGGTGGCATCCACTTCAAGGTCTTTGAGCTTGCCGTAGATGTTGCCGCCTGAACCACCCCACTGAGTGATTTCGCCTTCGACCCAGGCGGTGCCGAGTCGTTCAATCCAGCCGCGAATCTTTTGCGACAAAACTGATACCGGCCACGGAGTATCAACGGTCGGTGGGCCTTCTGTGATCGTCACCTAGCCTCCTCAAGCTCGTAATTACAGGGTAGATGATGCCGCTGATACCGCAGTGCGCTCGGCGTTCGTGCAGCACTGTTCGGTAGAATCTTTTCTGTGAGCACCATTTCTAACGGAAGCGCCCAAGCGCTAGCGATGCCTGCGATGCCCGCACGCCGCGAACAGTTGAAAGATCTGCCGGTTGCGGGTGGCAAACGTGTGCTGTTGGCTGCGCCTCGCGGCTACTGTGCAGGAGTAGATCGGGCCGTAATCGCCGTCGAGAAAGCGCTCGCAAACTACGGTGCTCCCGTGTATGTCCGCAAGCAGATTGTGCACAACATCCACGTCGTGACGACGCTCGAAGCTCAGGGCGCCATTTTTGTGGATGAAGTTGACGAAGTTCCTCCAGGGTCTACCGTGGTGTTTTCTGCCCACGGCGTCTCGCCCGCCGTCGTTAAGGGTGCTGCCGACCGTGAGCTGCACGCGATTGATGCCACCTGCCCGCTTGTCACTAAAGTGCACCGTGAGGCAACCCGCTTCGCTCGCGACAACTACCAAATCTTGCTCATCGGCCACCACGGCCACGAAGAGGTCGAAGGCACTATGGGCCATGCGCCCGAGCGCACCATCCTCGTCAACAGCCCGGCCGATGTGCCCAATATCGTGGTCGACAACACCGACAACCTCGTCTGGCTTTCGCAGACCACGTTGAGCGTTGACGAAACCATGGAGACGGTTCGCCTGCTGCGCGAGCGTTTTCCTACGCTGCAAGATCCGCCGAGTGACGACATTTGCTATGCAACCCAGAACCGTCAGGTCGCAATCAAGAAGGTAGCCGAAGAGGCAGAACTCGTGATTGTTGTGGGCAGCGCAAACAGCTCAAACACTGTGCGACTGGTGGATGTCGCCCTTGAGTACGGCGCTAGGGCCGCCTACCGCGTCGACTATGCGAGTGAAATCAAGCAGGAGTGGCTTGACGGAATCTCGAACGTCGGTGTCACGAGCGGGGCATCCGTTCCTGAAGTTCTTGTTCAAGAAGTTCTCGCTGACCTTGCAGACGCAGGCTACGGCGATGTCTCCAGTGTGGTGACCGCTGAGGAAGATCTCATGTTCTCGCTACCCAAAGAACTGCGCACTGATGCCGCAGGCAACCCCGACGAGCGCGGCCTAGGCGGGCGCAATCGCAAACTTGATTGGCAATAGACCATGACTGACCCGCGCCCCCGGCCGAAGTACGGCGAGTACGCACCGCTTCCTCCTGCTGCCCCCGAGCACGTCGCCGATGCTGTTGACGATTCGCAAGGTTCGGGTGCTCCCGTAGCGCCGCAGTACCCAGCCCCTTCCACGACGCCGCTCTCCAGCGATCCGTCCTCAGCGACCCAGCAGCCGGGGGTAGCCCAGCCCGTTTTCGCCAACACCGCGAGTGACGCTGTCGCCCCCGAGCGCAAACGTCGCATGTGGGATGTTCTGCTCACGTCAGCGCTACTGCTTCTGGGTGTCTTGGATGTCGTGGGAACGATCCCTGTGTTGGCCGCTATGGGGCCATTTCTGCGGGAGGCGCTCGAGCCTCAGGGCGCGTCGTTTACTTCAGATGCGGTTGCGGCCGAAGCCGGAGGTGCCGCCAACATTGTGCGCGTAGTGGTGCTGGTGCTCACGATTGTGTTCGCCCTCATCCAGATTCAGCGCAAGCGGATCGCCTTTTGGATTCCCGTTGTCGGGGCTGCGATCGCCGGAATCGTCCTTACTGTCGCGGTCGTCATTGCTGTAATGAATGACCCCGGATTTATCGCGTACGTAGAGGGCATCCAGCAACAGCAGTAGTTGCATACTCAGGCAGTAGTTGCATACCCAACTCAACAACAACGCGTTAAACGCTAAACGGGGCCAACCCGAAGGCTAACCCCGTTCTGCCTAAATGGTTACTTGCTGGAGAATCCAGCCGAACCGAGCTGCTTGGTCGCTTCAACAACACGCAGTGCGAGAGCGGACTCTGCAGTTTTGCCCCAGGCGCGGGGGTCGTAAATCTTCTTGTTTCCGACCTCACCATCGACCTTCAGGAAGCCGGCGTAGTTGGTCATAACGCTGTCCGCGATTGAGCGGCTGTAGGCGTACTGGGTGTCGGTGTCGATGTTCATCTTGATGACACCGTTGGCAACAGCGGTCGCAATTTCGGCATCCGTCGAACCTGATCCACCATGGAAGACGAGGTCGAGCGGGTTGGCGTCGGTGCCGTACTTCGCAGCGATACCAGCCTGGATTTCGCCGAGCAGTTCGGGGCGCAGCTTCACGTTTCCTGGCTTGTACACGCCGTGCACGTTGCCAAAGGTGAGAGCGGCGATGTAGCGGCCCTGGTCACCAAGACCGAGCGCTTCTACGGTCGCGATTACGTCATCCAGCGTTGTGTAGAGGCTGTCATTGATGTCGTGACTTACGCCGTCTTCTTCTCCACCAACAACTCCGATTTCTACTTCGAGAATCGAGTTGATTGCCTTCATGCGTGGCAAGATTTCGCGCGCAATGTCAAGGTTCTCGTCGAGAGGAACAGCGGAACCGTCCCACATGTGCGACTGGAAGATCGGGTTGCGGCCGGCCTTCACTTCAGCTTCGGATGCCGCAATCAGTGGGTATACGAAGTCATCGAGGGCGTTCTTGGGGCAGTGGTCGGTGTGCAGAGCAACGGTGACCGGGTAGTTCTTGGCGACCTCGGTGACAAATGCGGCGAATGCGAGTGCTCCGGATGCGCGTGCCTTGACCGACTGGCCGGCAAAGTAGTCTGCACCACCGGTGGTGACCTGGATGATGCCGTCAGAGCCGGCATCGCTGAGTCCTTGCAGCACGCCGTTGATCGTCGATGACGACGAGACGTTGATGGCGGGGTAGGCGAAAGAGTTCTTCTTCGCTTTGTCGAGCATTTCTGCGTACTGGTCTGGGGTTGCGACGGGCATTGTTGTCTCTCCTCGTACGGTACCGATTACCGCTCTGGTACGGCTCGCGTCGATTCTATCCACCACCTCTGTGCGGGCGCGAACTGTTGCAAGTGCGACGGAGGGGCCTTGTGAGCGGCGAGGGTGAATCGCGATTCCGATAGACTGGGGCCGCGCTGACCACCACCGGCGCGTCCCCAGTCGACCACTATCTACGAAGGATGCCTCAAGGTGAGTTCAGAAACCGGCACGTTATTCCTCCACCCCGATCGCAACCTCGCTCTTGAGCTTGTGCGGGCCACCGAAGCGGCAGCTATTCGCGCCGTTCCCTTCATCGGTAAGGGCGACAAGCTCGGTGCTGACGGTGCCGCCGTCGATGCAATGCGCAAGTTCTTGGGCACCGTCGACTTCGATGGCCTTGTCGTCATTGGTGAGGGCGAAAAAGACCACGCCCCCATGCTCTTCAACGGCGAGCGGGTTGGCACCGGTCGTGGGCCCGCCTGCGATATCGCGGTTGACCCGATCGACGGCACCTCGCTAACTGCTGCGGGGCGCCAGAACGCGATCTCGATGATTGCTGTTTCTGACCGTGGCACGATGCTTGACGCATCCAGTGTTTTCTACATGGACAAGATCGTTACCGGCGCTGAAGGCGTTGGTGTTGTCGACATCCACAAGCCCATTGGCGACAACATTCGTGCGTTGGCTAAGGCCAAGGGCAAGCTCCCCGAAGACATCGTGGTTGCGGTGCTTGACCGTCCGCGTCACGCGCAGCTTATTGAAGACATCCGTGCTGCGGGTGCGGGAACGCGCCTCATGCTCGATGGTGATGTTGCCGGTGGAATCAACGCCGCGCTCTATGGCACCCGCATCGACATGTGTGTCGGTATCGGTGGCAGCCCTGAGGGCGTTGCGACGGCGTGTGCCATCAAGGCGCTTGGCGGCGAGATTCAGACGATCCTGTACCCGCAAACTGACGACGAGCGTCAACGAGGTTTGGATGCCGGTCTCAAGTTTGATCACGTCTATACGGCCAACGAGATGGTCTCCAGCGACAACACCTTCTTTGTGGCGACCGGCGTAACTGACGGCGGACTCGTGAAGGGTGTGCGTCGTTACGGCCCGATCATTCGCACGGAGTCGATTGTGTTGCGGTCACACTCGGGAACGATCCGCCGCATTTCGGCCGATCACCTCGCGGAGAAGTGGCTCGACCACTAAGCCTTTAGGCGTCTTCGTCGGGAAGTTCGAGGTCCATTTCGGCTGCCGTGATGTGCTTTGGCGTGCCTTCAACAGTGTTGGTGGCGCCGATGACTTTCGATTCGTCGAGGGCGTTGAGCTTGCGAGCGGTAACGAGCACTCGGGTCTCTAGGGAGTTTGCGAACTGGTTGTAACTGTTCACCGTGGTATCGATGGAGCGACGCAACTTGTCGGCGTGCTCGGCGAGAGTTGCCAGACGTTGGTAGAGCTCTTTGCTGAGGTCAAACAGGGTTTTGGCTTGGTCGGTGAGCACATCTTGCTGCCACGAGAACGCGACGGTCTTCAGCACTGACCACAGCGTTACAGGCGAGGCGAGTGCTACGCGCTTGCCGAAGGCGTAATCCATGATCGACGGGTCAGCTTCCATCGCCGACGATACGAGCGACTCGCTCGGGATGAAGGCGATCACGAGTTCGGGGGAAGCATCGAGGCCGGCCCAATAGGCCTTGCTCGCGAGGGTGTCGATGTGGCCGCGCATCACCTTGACGTGCTGCTTGATGAGCGCTTCACGGCGAGCACCTTCTTCGCCGGTGGCTGTGACCGAGATTTGGCTTGCCTCCAAGAATGCGCTGAATGGCACCTTGGCGTCGACCGCGATGTTCTTGCCACCGGGGAGGTGCACGACCATGTCGGGGCGGCCGGCACCGGCATCCGACGTGACGCTCGATTGCACGTCGAAGTCCACGCGTTCGATGAGGCCAGCAGCCTGCACAACGTTGCGCAGCTGGGTTTCTCCCCACACTCCACGAGTCGAGTTGTTGCGCAGGGCAGATGCCAACGACTCGGCGGTGCTGCGAAGACGCTCTTCGGATTCGGTGGCCGACTTCAATTGTTGGCTCAGCTCGCCGTGCTGCAGACTGCGCTGTGACTCCAACTCAGTAACCTTGTTTTGCATGGTGCGCAGTGTCTCTTGCACGGGGGTGAGAGCCTGCAACACCTTTGACTCGCGACGCTCGCGCTCGGCCAAAGCCTGAGCCTCATCCCGCTGACGGTCGATGGTCTCCGTGTATTGCTGCTGCAGTGACGCAACCTGTTCGCCCATTGCCCCGGCACGCGCCGTGATCGACGCCAGTTCGGCCGAGAGCCGCGCTTGCTGCTCACGCTCCTGCGCTGTCACTTGAGCGATTGCGGCCTGGTGGCGGGCCTCAAGCACCTCCGGGTCAACACGATCGCTGGGCGCTGCGGCCCGCACGCGTGCGACGAGCAAACCAATAACGACGCCGAGAATGGTGCCGACAAGAAGGCCGATGATGAGTGCGAGGATGGGATCCATTCGGCAAGTGTGCCAGCCTGCGCGGACATTTCGGGGAGCAATGCGGGAGGGCGACCGCGTCACCGCTCTAGGCTGGGGGAATGGCCAGCGATTCCGTGCATCCGCTCGATGTGAGCACCGACGATCTGAGGTACCTGATCGCTGTCGCGCGGGCTGGCCGGATGGTGTCGGCAGCAACCCTGCTCGGCGTTGACCACACCACGGTTCGCCGCCGCATTGACCGGCTCGAAGCCGCGCTCGGCGTGCGCTTGCTCGATCGAGGTGCTGACGGTTGGGAACTCACCGCCGTTGGCCGTGAAGTCGCCACCCGTGCCGCCGGACTCGAGAACATTGTCGAAAACGTCGTTGGGGCAACCAGCGGGGGAGCCGACGAGGTTCGCGGCACGGTGCGAATTGTTGCGCCCGATGGATTCGGGGCCACCTTTGTTACTGCAGCGCTCGCGGCGGTGCAGGCGGAGCATCCAGCCATCACCGTCGAACTAGTCACCTCAACACGCCCCCTCAGCCTTCGTGGCGCCGGCTTCGATCTCGCGATCACGATCGGCTCGGCCGCAACGTCACGTCTCGCCTCCGAACCTCTCGCCGCCTACGCGCTCAGGCTCTACGCCTCGCCCGACTATGTGGCCACGCATACGCCAATCCGTTCTGTTACTGACCTCGACATTCACCCGCTCGTTTTCTATGTGGATGCCCTGCTCATGGTTCGCGAGCTCGATCTAGCCCCGGTGCTCGGCGGTATGCGGGTGGGGTTTGGATCCACGAGTGTGTTTGCGCAACTGGAGGCCACGCGTCGGGGAGCTGGGGTTGGGCTGCTGCACGCGTTTATGGCCGAGCACGATGAGGATCTGGTTGCTGTGCTTCCCGACGAGGTGAGCTTCCGGCTGGAGTTTGCGTTGTCTGTGCGCAAGGAAGCAGCGGATGTTGAGGCCGTGCAGTTGGTTCGTGCGGCGCTGCATCGTGAGGTTGCGCGTCGCGGCTCAGAGCTGCTGCCTGAGCGCTAGCGAAAAACGCAGCGCCCAGCGCGCACTGGAGCGAAGCATGCAGAGGTGGTGTGCCCATCAAGCAGCATGTGCATTTTCGCAGATTGCGCGTGCGTGAATAGGTCTTGATTGCAGATCACCGTGGTTGCAGACTGGGCCTACCTCCGATCGAAAGTAGGCTCATGTACTCCACGATTCCGCACTGGATCAATGGCTCAGCTACCGAGGGCGATTCGCCCAACCGTGGCGACGTCTTCAACCCCGCCACTGGCGCCGTTGCTCGCACCGTTCCTCTGGCATCCGCTGACGACGTCAACACCGGTGTCGCCGCAGCGAAGGCTGCTTTCACTGGCTGGAGCACGACGTCACTCTCGAAGCGCACGAGCGTGATGTTCGCGTTCCGTGAGCTCTTCAATGCTCGTAAGGATGAGCTCGCTGCGATCATCACGGCTGAGCACGGCAAGGTTCTCTCTGATGCCGCCGGCGAGATTGCCCGCGGCCTTGAGGTTATTGAGTATGCGTGTGGGATCTCCACCCTCAGCAAGGGTGAATACAGCGAGAACGTGTCGACGGGTGTTGACGTGTATTCGTTGCAGCAGCCGCTCGGTGTGAGCGCAATCATTAGCCCGTTCAACTTTCCGGCCATGGTGCCGCTCTGGTTCTTCCCGATGGCAATCGCGGCCGGTAACACGGTTGTGTTGAAGCCCAGTGAGAAAGACCCGTCGTCTGCAGTGTGGATGGCCGAACTCTTCACTGAAGCTGGACTGCCCGATGGCGTCTTCAACGTCGTGCACGGTGACAAGGTCGCCGTTGACACTCTGCTTGAGCACCCTGATGTTGCCAGCGTTTCGTTTGTTGGCTCCACTCCCATTGCTAAGTACATCTACGAAACCGCCGCTCACCACGGCAAGCGCGTTCAGGCTCTCGGTGGCGCCAAGAACCACATGCTTGTGCTTCCGGATGCCGACCTCGACTTGGTCGCTGACTCCGCCGTCAACGCTGGTTTCGGTTCTGCTGGCGAGCGCTGCATGGCCATCTCGGTCATCGTTGCTGTCGAGCCGGTTGCTGATGAACTCATCGCCAAGGTCAGCGAGCGGATGTCGGGCCTCACGGTCGGCGATGGAACCCGCTCCTGCGACATGGGCCCGCTCATCACGCAGCAGCACCGCGACAAGGTTGCAAGCTACATCAAGCTGGCAGAGACGGACGGCGCAACTGTTGTCGTTGATGGACGCGGCATCGAGGTCGATGGTGATGCGAACGGCTTCTGGCTCGGCCCGACGCTCATTGATAACGTCTCGACCGATTCTGATGTCTACAAGCACGAGATCTTCGGACCGGTTCTTGGCGTGATTCGCGTAGCGAGCTACGACGAGGGTCTCGCACTTATCAACGCGTCGCAGTACGGAAACGGCACCGCGATCTTCACGAGCGATGGGGGAGCGGCTCGCCGTTTCCAGCGCGAAGTGCAGGTCGGCATGGTCGGTATCAACGTGCCGATTCCTGTTCCTGTTGCGTACTTCTCCTTCGGCGGTTGGAAGGACTCGATGTTCGGCGACGCTAAGGCGTATGGGCCCGACGCGATCCGTTTCTTCACCCGCCAGAAGGCTGTAACGAGTCGCTGGCTCGACCCCAGCCACGGTGGAATCAACTTGGGCTTCCCGCAAAACAACGGCTAGCTTCTGCTCGGCGATAGCGGTCCCGTTTCGTGGGGCCGCTATCGCCGGTAGGATTGACTTCTGTGGCTCTCACTATTGCAATCGTTGGACTCCCGAATGTCGGCAAGTCCACCCTCTTTAACGCTCTGACCAAGAATTCGGTGCTTGCCGCGAACTACCCGTTCGCGACTATCGAACCGAACGTGGGCATCGTCAACCTGCCCGATCCGCGCCTGAAGGTGTTGGCCGAAATTTTCAAAAGCGAGCGCATTCTGCCTGCTCCTGTCTCCTTCGTTGACATCGCCGGCATTGTGCAGGGCGCCAGCGAGGGCGAAGGCCTGGGCAACAAGTTCTTGGCTAACATTCGCGAAGCTGACGCTATTGCGCAGGTTGTGCGCGGCTTCAGTGACCCCGACGTTATTCACGTCGACGGCAAGGTGGATGCCGCCTCTGACATGGAAACCATCAACACCGAGTTGATTCTGGCTGACCTTCAAACTCTCGAGAAGGCTATTGCTCGCTATGAGAAGGAGCTCAAGACTAAGCGCATTGAGCCTGTAGTGCTTGAGACTGCGCTCGCTGCTCAGGCCGTGCTGAACGAGGGCAAGCCGTTGTCGTCCGCGACCAAGCTTGACTTTGAGCCGATTCGCGAACTGGGTCTGCTCACTTCCAAGCCGTTCATTTACGTGTTCAATGTGGATGAAGACGTGCTCGGCAGCACCGCAAAGCTCGCGGAATTGGCAGCCTTGGTTGCCCCCGCGAAGGCGATCTTCCTCGACGCCAAGTTGGAGGCCGAACTCATCGACCTCGATGAGGAGGATGCCGCAGAACTTCTTGCGAGCACCGGCCAGGAAGAGAGTGGTCTCGACCAGCTCGCCCGCATCGGCTTCGACACTCTCGGCCTGCAGACGTATCTCACGGCGGGTCCGAAAGAGTCGCGCGCGTGGACGATCCCGAAGGGTGCCAAGGCACCTCAGGCTGCCGGCGTCATTCACACCGACTTCGAAAAGGGCTTCATTAAGGCTGAGGTCATAGGCTTCGACGACCTCGTCGAGACTGGCTCCATCGCTGAGGCTCGCGCCAAGGGCAAGGCCCGTGTTGAGGGCAAGGACTATGTCATGAACGATGGCGACGTGGTGGAGTTCCGCTTCAATAACTAGCGTCTTGCCGATCTGTAGCAGTCAGAACTTGAGGTGTTGATAAAGGTGCAGTGTGGCAATGATTGACTGGCTCGTTTCAAACTGGCTCGCGTTAGTCGCCCTTGTTGTATCGACCGGGCTTGCGCTGCTGAGAATTTCTGAGTGGTGGAACGCCCGGCATCGGGTGTACGTCGCGTGTCGATCGATGACTGTTGCAGTTCCCGAAGAGGATGGGGAAAGAACGTCCAACCAGTCCTACGTGGCGGTCACCGTCACGACTGAGGGGCGCCCGGTTGCGATCAACGCGATCCGTTTTGAGATCGTCGGCGAGGCTCCTGATCCGTCGCAGGGTCCTGTCATGGGCTCGGTGGACAGCTCGATCGCGTCGTCTACGTCAGGGTTCCCGCCGACCGGCTTTGGAGACCCAGTCAACCTGACCTCCGGAGCCGGCCAAAGGTGGACGATTTCACTGGACGTGCCGCCATATAACTACGCGCCTGTCAACGGTTACATGTTTCGCGGCAGGGTCGAGCTGACGAATGGGAAGTCCTTCAAATCCGATCCGTTCTGGCACGTGCCGAGCCCACACGGTGGATGGTCGGAGGAAGATCTGGCCAAGGCCATTGGGGCGTGACTTGCGGCACGCGGGGACAGATGCATGCGCCTGGAGCGCCTAGAGGGTCACGCGAGACGCTAACTAACCACGATGTCGTGGAGATCCGTTTCAACAACTAACGTCGGGCGCATCTAGCGTCGCAGCGCGCAGGAATACCAGTCCTTGGTACTCTGGGCGCATGGCTCAAAACACTTCGATCAGTCTGGATGACCACTTCGCGGAATTCCTTTCCCGCGAGGTCGAGACCGGACGGTACCGCTCCGCTAGCGAAGTAGTTCGTGCTGCGCTCCGGTTGCTGGAAGATCAAGAGACCCAGATGGCGGCGTTGAGGTCCGCACTCATTGCGGGTGAAGACAGTGGCGCGCCGCAAGAATTCGACTTCGACGCCTTCGTCGCGTCGAAGAAGCAGTGACGAACTATCGCCTCACCCCGGCCGCACAGCGAGACCTCTCAGCGATCTGGGACTACACGCAGGAGCGCTGGGATGCGACTCAGGCGGAGATTTATATTTCCGAGATGCGGGCAGCGATCGAACGGATCGCTGCTGACCCTCAGCGCGGACGTACTTGCGACGACGTTCGTGAGGGCTACCGTCGTTACAGCATCGGCAGTCATCTGATCTTCTATACCCAAGGATCCGACAGCGTGGACGTGATCCGAATCCTTCACCAGCGGATGGATCTGACTCGGCACTTATAGTCACGCTGACGGTGGACTCGTCGCGGCCACTGATCTCCGGTGCCGTTGTGGCAAACCGAGCGGTAACGCCGCTAGGCTTTCGAGCAGTACGGCCCGCCGAACACTTCGATCGAAGGAATCTCATGCCCGTCATCGCCATCATCGGAGCAGGCCCAGGACTGGGCGCAGCAGTCGCTCGCCGGTTCGGACGCGAAGGCTTCGCTGTAGCCCTAATTTCTCGGGATCAGTCGAAGCTCGACGCTCTCGCCGTTGAGCTCGAAACGGATGGCGTGACCGCCCGCGGTTTTGCTGCGGATGTGCGCGTGCCTGCGCAGCTCGAGGACGCGCTCGCTCGCGCCGCTGCCGTGCTCGGGCCGATCACGACCGTGCAATACAGCCCGCTCCCGTCGCGCGACTACTTGAAGCCTGTACTCGATCTCACTCCCGAGCTGGCGCTCGAAGCGCTTCAGTTCTCTGCTCTCGGGCTCATTCACACCGTGCGCGCTGTGCTGCCCGCGATGCGTGAGGCAGGTCAGGGCAGCATCATCCTGATCAACGGCGGAACCTCAGTGAAGTCGCGTGCTGGGTTCGCGGGAACGTCGCTCGCCTTCCCCGCCGAAAGTGCTTACGGCGAGATGCTGCACGAGGCGCTCGAAGCGGAGGGGATTCGTGTTCGTCAGCTCGTCATCCCGGGCGGCATCCCCAAGCTTCAACTGCCCAACGGTATCGACGACGTTGCGTCACGCATCTGGGACATCCACGCCGCAGAAGGCGAGTTCCGCACGATGCTCATCCCACTCGAAGACGGCCGCGAATAACGCGCCGCCGCCGCGCTCCCGGCCGCATCAAACCATCAAGTATTACGCGTTAACGAGCACCGATTCGGCGGCTGCACGACGTGCGCGGGGCGCGGTTTCGCGCTCGCGGATGACGTCGGTCATCTCGGCAGGGTCGCCCAGTGTGCCCACAGCCATGACGGTGTTGGGGGTGAAGCGGTCGTCGATCTCGAGGGCTGCGGCCGCAGCATCCGGGTCGAATCCTGACATCTGGTGGCTGAAAAGGCCGTGGCTCTGAGTCTGGATCGTGAAGTAGGCAACTGCCTGGCCGAGGTCGTACGAAGCCATGGCCTGCGCCCGGCCCTCTGCATTGTGGTGCTCGGCCACGAACACGATCAGCGCGGATGCCGAGGGAGCCCACGTCTGGTTGAAGCCGCTGAGGGTTGCGACGATTGCATCGTGCTGCGCGGTGCCACGACGCGCGATAACGACTCGCCACGGCTGGCTGTTGTAGGCCGAGGGTGCCCAGCGAGCAGCTTCGAGAGCGTTCTGCAGCGCCGCCTCGTCAAGAGGTGCGGTGGCGTCGAAGTGGCGGGGGCTCCACCGCTCGGCAAGCACATCAAGGATGGGGGAGTCGGTTGCGGCGAGGCGGTCGTGAAGCACGGTCATGAAGAGGGCCTTTCGAATCCTGAGCAGAGCGAGTCTGCGGTGTCGGTGGGTGCAACGCGGACGGCGTGATGCCTATTCCAAATCGGCGAACGAATTAGCGCACGAGCAGTCAGGTAAAATTGACGATCAGCGACTAGTTCAGCGCTGTGCCAGCCCGATTGACACTCAGCCGAAAGTTCCCCATGTCTGACACTCTGCCGCTCTGCCCGAACTGCTCAAGCGACCTCGCCTACGAGATGGGCGCGCTTCTCGTGTGCCCGATGTGTGCACACGAGTGGTCGCCGAGTGAAGCGGATGCCGCTGCCGAAGCTGAGCAGGGTGCTGCGGCCATCAAGGATGCGTTTGGCGCGCCACTCGCCGATGGCGACACGGTGAGCATCATCAAAGATCTCAAGGTCAAGGGCAGCCCCACGTCGATCAAGGTCGGCACGAAGGTGCGCAACATCCGTCTCGTTGATGGTGTTGGTGACCATGACATCGACTGCAAGGTTGACGGATTCGGGCAGATGCAACTGAAGTCGAGCGTTGTCAAGAAGGTTTAGCTGGCGAGGGGCAAAATAACTTTAGGCACCCTAAAGTTATTTTGGTCAGAGCCAGAGAGCGGGCTAGCTCAACCCCGCCCAAACCACCGCAGCACCCTCAATGCTCGCAACGTATTCCACCGGCTGGGCTTGCCGTCGCCGTCCTCCATCTCGAAGTGCACACTGCCGGGATGGGTATTTTCGAGCAACCATCGTCCATCAGCGCCACGTTTGCTTTCGACCAACGTCAGTGCCTCATCCATTCGGGTGTCGTAGTGGGTTCCGGATGCTCGAAAGTAGTCGAGCGCCCGGAGCACGTTGTAGTGCCAGCGTGGCGGAAACGAGAATTGCAACCACTCTGCATCGATAATCTCGCCGGTGCTGAGCCGACGCATGAGGTGTCGGTTGAGGAGGTATTCGTGCCCGCGTCTGCGGGCCACAGCCACCGCGTCATTGCCGTCAACGGATTTTTCGTATTCGCGAAGGCCGTCGAGCACCGCGAGCGTGGTGTGAAATGAACTGCGCACAGAGCCGTTCTCCGCTTCACAGTTCCAGCCTCCGTCGTCGAGCTGCTCGTGTAGCAGCCGCTCGACAACACCGTCAATCCGTTCACCAAAATAAGCGCCAATACCAACGGTCATACCGTTGATGCACGGCTCAACTTCGCCGTCAAAGAAGCGCGAGCCGTCGTAGTCCCATCGGCTGTTGTCGCGCGCACGTTCCACGGCACCGCGCACGTTGGAGTTCGCTGGATCAACGCCCAGTTCTCGTAAGAACTGCAAGCTGAATGCGGTCGCGGTCCAAGGCTGGCCAGGCTGATCATCGTGCTCAGGAAAATAGGAGCCACCCTCCCACTGGCCGTCGGCGCCCTGCAGATCGAGCATCTGCGCACCCCACCCGCTGGTTGCCACACGTGCACGCTCGACGGACACAGCTTCGGGAGGGGCGTCAGCAAGATCTTGCAATGTTTGCCAGCGGATAGCAGGGTCGGAGTCTACGAGCCAAGTCAGGACATCCATGGCGCCACAGTACTCCTCGACGAGCGTCTCGCACAGGGTGATGGGTGCGGCGCAAACGTTGTGGATTCGCATCCCACACCGGAAGACATAGACTTCTGGGGTGGTCGACTTTGTCGTCGCGGGGCTAAGCGCCAACTCCGTGCCGTATTTGACGGCCCTAGACCAGCAGCGTGCCTTGCACGCCGCCGTAGTCTCGGGCCAGCGCACCGATACCGTAATGCTGCTCGAGCATCCGTCCGTGTATACGGCCGGCAGACGTACTGAGCCGGGTGAACGCCCGGACGACGGTACTCCCGTGATTGACACCGACCGCGGCGGAAAGATCACCTGGCACGGTCCGGGGCAGTTGGTCGGCTACCCGATCTTGCGACTGCCCGACCCGATCGACGTGGTCGCCTACGTGCGACGGCTCGAAGGGTTCCTGATTGACGTGCTCGCCGAACTCGGTGTGTCCGGGCATCGGGTAGAGCACCGCTCCGGTGTCTGGGTGGCCACCGCCGGGCGCGACGAAAAGATTGCTGCCATCGGAATCCGCGTAGCAGATGGAGTGACCATGCACGGCTTTGCCCTGAACTGTTCCAACACGTTCGACGCCTATGAGCACATCGTCGCCTGCGGCATCCGCGATGCCGGCGTCACTTCGATCAGTAAGGTGCTTGGCCGCACGATACGGCCGGAAGATGTCGTTCCGTTGGTCCAAGCGAGGTTCGCCGACATGTGGGAGTCGGTGCAGGCATGAGCGCTGAACCGCAGGGCCGCAAGATGCTGCGCTTGGAGATCCGCAACGCCGAGACTCCAATCGGGCGTAAGCCGGAATGGATCAAGACCACGGCCAGAATGGGGCCGGAATACCGGCAGCTTCAGGAGCTAGTGAAGAGCGAGAACCTGCACACGGTCTGCCAGGAAGCCGGGTGCCCGAACATCTTCGAGTGCTGGGAAGATCGGGAGGCGACCTTCCTGATTGGCGGTGCGCAGTGCACCCGACGCTGCGACTTCTGCCAGATTGACACTGGCAAACCGGCGGCCTACGACACCGATGAACCGCGCCGCGTAGCCGAATCCGTGGTCGCAATGAACCTCCGCTACGCAACGGTCACCGGTGTTGCCCGCGATGACCTGCCTGATGAAGGCGCTTGGCTGCACGCCGAGACCGTCCGCCAGATCCATGCCCAAGCTCCTGGCACCGGCGTGGAGATTCTCGCTACCGACTTCTCCGGCAACCCGGATTTGCTCAATGAGGTATTTTCGGCGCGTCCGGAGGTGTTCGCCCACAATGTGGAGACCGTGCCGCGGATCTTCAAGCGCATCCGTCCAGCCTTTCGCTATGAGCGGTCGCTTGATGTTCTGACCCAGGCGCGCAACGCCGGAATGATCACCAAGTCAAACCTGATTCTGGGCATGGGAGAGGATCGAGCCGAGATCAGTCAGACGCTGCAAGACCTGCATGACGCCGGCACCGACATCATGACCGTCAATCAGTATTTGCGGCCGACTCCCCGCCACCTGCCCGTTGACCGATGGGTGCGCCCTGAAGAGTTCATCGATATCAAAGCGGAGGCGGAGGAGATCGGATTCCTCGGTGTGCTAGCCGGTCCGCTCGTTCGTTCCTCCTACCGCGCAGGGCGACTGTGGGCGCAGTCGATGCAGGCTAAGGGGCGCGACATCCCGGAGCATCTTCGGCCTCTTGCGGATGCAACGCTCGGCTTTACGCAAGCCGTTTCCTGAGGCCCACCGAGCTCAGCAACCCGATGTTCGAGGCGTTGTCACAGCGCTAGGTGCCAGCCGTCGGGGCTGCTTCGGCAGAACCGGCGGCGGGAACGCCGGCAGCAACATCCGCAGCCATACGTGAACGACGATCAAGGTGGATGGCCGCAACCATGCAGCGCACTGATCCGCCAGCCAGTTCGATTGTAGGAATATCCAACGGCACAATCTGGCAGCTTGCCTCCATCACGGAACGCTGAGCGGCCGTAAGACTCTTCAGCGCGCGACTCGACAGGGCCAGCACCCGCCCTTGCGATCCCCGCAGTTCCAAAGCATTGCCTGCAAAGTTGGCGATCTGATCTGCAGTCAGATCGATCAGTGTGCGACCAGGCGCAGTTAGTCGCTCCGCAATTTCCATGCGGCGATCGCCAGACGCAATCAGGTCAAGCCCGATCATCGCAAAATCCGTAGCAATGCACATCATGACGTTGGTGTGATAGATCGGAACACCATGGCTGTCCCGGGCCTCAAACATCATTGGCTCATAGCCAAACGAGGCACAGAATCGTTCCAAGGCAAGCGGGTTCGCCCGATGTGACTCTGCCGCGTACGCGACCCGGTTGGTGTGGTCAATGACCATCGCGCCGGTGCCCTCAAGGTAGATACCGTCGTGCTCAAGCCCCGAATAGTCAACGACGTCTTGCACGCGAAAGTCTTGCTTGAGCATCTCGATCACATCGGTGCGACGCTCACTGCGACGATTCGGTGCGTACATCGGGTACACGGCAACGCGTCCGCCACTGTGAGTCGAGAACCAATTGTTCGGGAACACGCTGTCTGGGCGCGTGCTCTCAGTGTCCTCAAACATGTGGATGTTGACGCCTGCGTCGCGCAACGTTTCGGCCACCTGCGTCGCCTCTGCATACGCAGCGCGAGCAATCTCATCCGGAGTGCGGGTGGGATCGGTCGACTGGAATGCGTTATCGCTGGCGGTCTGACTGTTTGGAGTGAACAGGTGCGGGCGAATGAGTATTGCGGCCGAGGGGGCCTGAACGCTCACTGATGACCTACGCGGTGAGCGCGGGCGCGCGCGAAACGAGCGAGAACAGGTCCTTGGGGTCGGCCGGGCTAGCAATGAGGTCAAGGTCTGTTGTGTAGTCGGTGCCGCGAACCGCATCGAAGACGTAGCGCAGTGCCGAGAAGTCTTCGATCGCGAAACCGACCGAGTCAAACAGCGTCACTTCGGTTTCTGAAGTGCGACCGGCGGCGCGTCCAGCGAGCACTTCCCACAGCTCGGTGATGGGGGAGTCAGCGCCAAGCTGCTGAATCTCACCCTCGATGCGAGTCTGCTCGGGGAACTCAACAAACACTGTCGCGTCGCGCACGATGTCGGCGGCGAGCTCGGTCTTGCCTGGGCAGTCGCCACCGATCGCGTTGAGGTGCATACCGGGCTCGATCATGTCGGCGGTGAGGATTGTTGCGTTCGCCTTGTCTGCGGTGCAGGTAGTCACGATATCGGCGCCGGCAGCAGCTTCCGCAGCTGAGCTAGCGCGAACGACCTCGAAGCCGAGCGGTTCGACGTTGCGGATGAACTTGTCGAGCGCTGCAGGGTCGGTGTCCCATACGCGCAGCTGAGTGATGCCAAAGGCTGCACGGAATCCGAGAGCTTGGAACTCTGACTGGGTACCGGTGCCGATCAAGGCGAGCACCTGTGAATCGGGGCGGGCGAGAGCGCGAGCAGCGAGCACCGATGTTGCAGCGGTGCGCAGCGCGGTGAGCAGCGTCATCTCAGAGAAGAAGGTGGGGTAGCCGTTATCGACGCGCGCGAGCATGCCGAGAGCGGTGACCGTCTGAAAGCCGTTGGCGGGGTTCGAGGGGTGGCCGTTCACGTACTTAAAGGCATACGTTTCGCCATCGCTCGTCGGCATGAGCTCGATAACGCCCTCGGCGGAATGTGCCGCAACGCGAGCGGACTTGTCGAACTGTGGCCACTTGGCGTAATCCTGCTCAAGGTAGCTCACGATGCCCATGATGATGGGCTCGATTCCGGTGTCGGCGATCCAGCGCCCCATGTTGTTGACGTCTACGTAGTTGACCACGGTCACTCCCTTCGTTGCAGTATGGATAGTCCCCACGTTACGAATGTGCACTATGCATCCACAACACCCATTAGACGCGATTATGTGCCAGTGAATAAGCATAATCGAGAGCGTGGCTATACACTTTGTGCATGCCTCAACTGGATGATCTCGACCGCCGCCTCCTCGCAGCCCTCCGGGCCGACGGGCGCGAGTCAATCGCGAGTCTCGCCCGCAGACTCGACGTCACACGCGCGACCGTAAACAGCCGCATCGACCGGCTTGTCAGCGACGGAACCGTGCTCGGTTTCTCAGTGCGTATTCGCGAAGATCGCGACCCATCCTTCATTCGGGCGATCTCTTTCATCGAGGTAGAAGGGCGGTCAACGGATGCTGTCATCGCCAAGTTGCGCGGACTGCCCGAGATCCACGAACTCCACACCACCAACGGTGCGTGGGATCTCGTGGCCGACATCCGCACCGACAGTCTCAGTAACTTTGACCGAGTGCTGGCCCGCATGCGCAATGTCGAGGGCGTTGTTAACAGTGAGACGAGTCTGCTGCTCAGTTCGGCGCTGCTCTAAGCCTTTCTGCGCTGGCACAGGGCCTTTTCTGCGTTGGCACAGGCACGAGCATCCGCCCAGCATTGCTATGCTGAGCTAACAACTGAACATCGGGCCGCAACACGATGCGGGAGAGCCGGGCATACGGCGTTTATCAACACTCGTTGACCAAACGTCCGCACGGCACCGAAGGAGCAAGCCTCCCCGCCAATCTCTCAGGTTCATGTACCGCATCGCACTGGCCACTCTGGAAAGAGAACCTCGCATAACCAAGAGGTTCCGCCGACGGTGAAAGCGCACTAGCTTGAAGGTGCGTGAAGCTCTCAGGCTCATCACAGAGGGGGAGTTCTATCCACTAGCCACGCGCCAGGAGAACTCCGTGACCGATGAATCTTCGTCTGCAGCTTCACCCGCTGAATCGTCACCTGCTGCGGTGAGGTATTCACCGCTGCACAGCATCCACGAACAGCTGGGCGCTGCGTTCACTGACTTCGCTGGCTGGATGATGCCGGTGCGGTATAGCTCTGACCTCGCCGAGCACCATGCTGTGCGCACTGCTGCTGGTATTTTCGACATCTCGCACATGGCTGAGATTCACGTGCGGGGAACCGATGCTGGCGCCTTCCTCGACTACGCGCTCGTGGGCAAGCTTTCGGGCATTGCACTCGCGCAGGCCAAGTACAGCCTGCTGCTCAACGATGCCGGCGGAATCATTGACGACCTCGTCACCTATCGCCTGGCCGATGAGCACTTCTTGGTGGTGGCGAACGCGGGCAACCGTTTCGCTGCAGCAACGGCGCTCGCCGAACGCGCTGCAGGGTTCGATGTCGCTGTCACCGACGAGAGCGATGACTATGCACTGATCGCCGTGCAGGGGCCGGTATCGCGGGCCATCCTCGAAGCAACCGCAGGCCTCACCGACTTTGCCACCCCGCTCGATGAGCTCAAGTACTACCGTGAAACCGCCGCCATTTTTAACGGTCACGACCTCATCATCGGCCGCACCGGCTACACCGGTGAAGACGGTTTCGAACTGTACATTCACGTGGATGCCGCGGCTGACCTGTGGGCAGCACTCACGGTTGCCGGCGAACCACTCGGTCTCGTACCCGCCGGTCTCGCCTGCCGCGACACCTTGCGCCTTGAAGCAGGAATGCCGCTCTACGGTCACGAACTGAACCTCAACACTTTCCCCGTGCAGGCCGGTCTCGGTCGAGTGGTTGCCCTCAGCAAGGAAGGCGACTTCGTGGGTCGTTCCGCGATCGAAGCCGGACCGGATGCCGGTGCCCGAGTTCTCGTGGGTCTCGCCGCTGAGGGTCGTCGTGCCGGTCGCGCCGACTACGCGCTCTACAGCGGCGACACCGAGGTAGGAGTCATCACCTCGGGCGCACTGTCGCCAACCCTGGGGCACCCCATCGCCATGGCATACGTCGACCCCGACGTGAGCGAAGTTGGCACCGAGCTTCACATTGATGTGCGGGGCAGTCGCATCGCTGCATCCGTTGTTTCCCTACCTTTTTACAAAAGAGAGGCCTGATCATGGCTGAGAAGAGCGAATTGCAGTACACCGCCGAGCACGAGTGGGTGCTTGTTGACGGAAACGTCGCGACTGTCGGCATTACCGACTACGCGGCAGACAAGCTGGGCGACATCGTGTTCGTCGAACTGCCCAAGGTGGGCGACACCGTCGCTCTCGGCAAGATCGTCGGAGAGATTGAGTCGACCAAGTCTGTCGGCGAAATCTTTGCACCCGTCGCAGGCACCGTCGTTGAAGCCAACGATGCAGTCTCGGGCAGCCCCGAACTCGTCAACAGCGACCCCTTTGGCGAGGGCTGGCTTGTGAGGATCGAATTTTCCGAACTCCCGTCGATGCTCAGCCTTGACGAATACACCGCACTGACAGGCGAGTAATGTCCAACCCCATCATCATCAGCAAGTTCGCCGACCGCCACATCGGCACGGATGCTGCAGCACAGGCGAGCATGCTTGCCGCCGTCGGCTACGACAGCCTCGAAGCGCTCGTGGATGCCGCGGTCCCGCCCGCAATTCACCAGACACCCGTCGTGAACTCCACGATCCCGGCTCCCGCCTCGGAGCGGGAGGCGCTCGCCGAACTGCGTGCCCTCGCCGGCGCGAACAAGGTTCGCCGCAGCATGATCGGTCTCGGCTACTACGACACCATCACGCCTGCTGTTATCAAGCGCAACGTGTTTGAGAACCCGAGCTGGTACACGGCATACACGCCATACCAGCCCGAAATTTCGCAGGGCCGCCTTGAGGCGCTCATCAACTTCCAGACGATGGTTGCTGACCTCGCCGGAATGACCACCACAAACGCATCGATGCTCGACGAGGGCACCTCTGCCGTTGAGGGCATGCTGTTGGCTCGTCGCGCAGCCCGCGTGGAGTCACACGTGTTCATCGTCGACGCGGACACCCTTCCCCAAACCAAGGCTCTGCTTGCGAACCGCGCGGAGGCTGTCGGGATTGAGCTTGTTGAACTGGACCTCGCAACGCTGGGTGCGAACCCCGAGCTGCCCGCGTGCTTCGGTGCGCTCATCCAGTACCCCGGTGCCACGGGTCGCGTCTGGGATTCCAGCGAAGTCATCGCCGCGGTCAAGGCTCACGGTGGGCTTGCGGTTGTCGCGGCCGACCTGCTCGCTCTCACGATCCTTAAGTCACCGGGTGAACTCGGCGCAGACGTTGCGGTCGGAACCACGCAGCGCTTCGGTGTTCCGATGGGCTTCGGTGGACCGCACGCCGGCTACATGTCAGTGCGCAAGGGTCTCGAACGCCAGCTGCCTGGACGTCTCGTCGGTGTGTCTCAGGATGCCGCTGGCGACCCCGCCTACCGTCTCTCCTTGCAAGCTCGCGAACAGCACATTCGCCGCGAGAAAGCGACCTCCAACATCTGTACCGCACAGGTGCTGCTGGCGGTTATGGCATCCATGTATGCCGTCTATCACGGACCCCAGGGTCTCAAGCGGATCGCTCAGCGCATCCACCACGACACCGCCGAGTTCGCGGCCCGCTTGCGCGCCGCTGGCTACACGATCGAAAACGACACCTTCTTCGACACCCTGTCGGTGACGAAGCCTGGCCAGGCTCACGCGATCGCTGCCAAGGCGCTCGAGAGCGACATCCTGCTCTATGTGGTGGATGCCGACACCGTGCGTTTGAGCTTCGACGAAGTGTCGACCCAGCCCTACGAAGGTATCTTCGCGTCGCAGAAGAACGACCTCGCGAAGGCCTTCGGGCTGGATGCCGGCTTCGCTCATACCCCGGAAGATGCCAGCATTCCCGAGGTTCTCAACCGCACGAGCGAGTACCTCGCGCACCCGGTGTTCAACACGCACCGCTCGGAAACGAGCATGATGCGGTACCTCAAGTACCTCGCCGACAAGGATTACGCGCTCGACCGCGGCATGATCCCGCTGGGTTCGTGCACGATGAAGTTGAATGCTGCGACCGAGATGGAAGCGGTGAGCTGGCCGGAGTTTGCGGGCATCCACCCGTTCGCTCCGGCAGAGGACGTTTCTGGCTACCTGGTCATGATTTCGCACCTTGAGTCATGGCTGTCAGAAGTCACCGGTTACGACACAGCGTCGCTGCAACCGAATGCCGGCAGCCAGGGTGAACTTGCGGGTCTGCTGGCCATTCGCGGTTACCACCGCGCGAACGGCGACAAGGAGCGCACGATCTGCCTCATCCCGTCGAGCGCACACGGCACGAACGCCGCCAGTGCAGTGCTCGCCGGCATGCGCGTCGTCGTCGTCGCCTGTGATGACCTCGGCAATGTGGATCTCGGTGACTTGCGCGCAAAGATCGCCGAGCACGCGAGTGAAATCGCGGCCCTCATGATCACCTACCCCTCTACCCACGGTGTGTACGAGCACGAAGTGCGTGAAATCACGCAGGCGGTGCACGATGCTGGCGGACAGGTTTACGTTGACGGCGCCAACCTCAACGCCCTGCTCGGCTACGCGCGCTTTGGTGACTTCGGCGGCGACGTTAGCCACCTCAACCTGCACAAGACCTTCTGCATCCCTCACGGTGGTGGCGGGCCCGGAGTCGGGCCAGTCGTTGCGAAAGCACACCTGGCAGAGTTCTTGCCCGGTCACCCGATGGCGCAGAGCACGCAGCATCCGGCATTCGACATGCAGACCGGTGAGGCCGGACCGTATGTTCACGCCGGGGGAGCGATCAGTGCCGCGCCGTATGGCAGCCCCAGCATTCTGCCGATCACGTGGGCGTATGTGCGCATGATGGGATCGGTCGGCCTCAAGGTTGCAACCGGCGCCGCTGTGCTCTCTGCAAATTACATTGCAGTACGTCTACGCGAGCACTTCCCGGTGCTCTACGCGGGAGACAACGGACTGGTCGCGCACGAATGCATTCTCGACCTGCGTCCGCTCAAGGAGGCGACCGGCATCGACAACAACGATGTCGCCAAGCGCCTCATCGACTACGGCTTCCACGCACCAACGATGTCATTCCCGGTATCGGGCACGCTCATGGTGGAGCCCACTGAGAGCGAAGACCTCGCTGAACTGGATCGCTTCATCGACGCGATGATAGCTATCAAGGATGAAGCGGATGCCGTAGCAGCCGGAACGTGGCCTGCCGACGACAACCCACTCATCAATGCCCCGCACACGGCGCATTCGGTGATCTCGGGTGACTGGCAGCACTCCTACTCGCGTGAGCAGGCCGTGTACCCGTTGCGTTCGCTCGTCTCGGGCAAGTATTGGCCGCCGGTTCGCCGCGTCGACAACGCATTCGGCGACCGCAATCTGGTGTGCTCATGTCCTCCCATTGAGGCATTCGCCGACTAAGTCTGTCTGGCGCGCACTGGTACTCGGGGAATAATCCCGGGTGCCAGTGGGCGCGCGCCTCAGGCTATTCGTCACTAGTCGTTGGCGGTTGGGTCGCGGATGGGGCCGAAGAGATCGGGGAATGCTCCTGCCGCCCATCCGTACCCTACAAAGACTGTCGCGTTGATCAGCGTGTGCGCAATTACGAGGGGGAGTACGCGGCGATAGCGCGTGTATAACCAACCAAAGAGCAGGCCCATTGCGACGTTGCCGACGAACGCTCCGATCCCTTGATAGAGGTGGTATGTGCCCCGCAGCAGGGCCGTGGAGATGATGATCTGCCACCGTCCCCATCCCAGATCGCCGAGTCGCGCATAGAGGTAGCCGATCACGATCACTTCTTCGGTGATGCCGGCCCGAAGCGCGGAGAGCAGCAGCACAGGAGCTGTCCACCAGTATTGGTCGAGCGCGGCGGGCACCACGTTCACGGTGACACCCAGACTGCGCCCGACAAGGTACACCGCGATGCCGGGGATGCCGATCGCTAGGGTCAGCGCGACACCGCTCAGGCTGTCGCGGACAGGGCGCGTGAAATCGACGCCTAGGCGAGCGAGCCGGGGCGTCGTTGTACTCCACAGCAGAAACGCTACAAGCGCCACAGGCGCAAGGTCGAAAGTTATCCCCAGCAGTTGGTAGATCAGATCGAAGGTGGGCCGGGAGCTCAACGAGGAGTTGAGCGTCGCGGTCTGCTGAGACAGCGGTTCAACGCGGGTCAGCCGATTCGTGATCGATACCACTGAATAAATTGCGGATGCCCCCAGCGACAACGCAAGAACAATCGAGATCTCTGCCCACAGTCTGCCCCGCGACTGCGCCAGAGGGGGTGACGCGGTCACTCGGGGCCGCGCACTGCACAGGCGGGAGTTCCACCCGGGAGGCGGTGGCGGTAGCGCGCAATAACCCGATAGGCGAGCGCGCTGATGGAACTGAATGGCTCGGTTGCGATGAGGTGCCCCAGGAAGCGCCATCCGATGGTTGGTTGGCTTCGCAGGATTGCGGAAAGTGCACGGTGACCGGCAAATTGTCGAGTAGAAGTCAGGAACCAGGCTGCTTTTTCGACATCGTCGCGAGTGAGTGCGTAGTCGTCGAGATTGATCCATTGCCACGGTGTGCTGGCCGGGAACTCGGGGAGCATGGTGCGAAGCCGCTCTACCCAGAGGCTACAGAATGCGCAGTCACCATCGAAAATAAGCACCCTAGTTGCTGGGTCACGTGTAGAGCCTGTGGCTGACATGGATCGATGTTAACTCACGATGCTGTGCGCTTGTTGCAGTGAGATTGTGCAGTATTTCTGTGAAAGTCGTGCTTTCTGCGCGATAAAGCTGCAACCTCCGCACATAATCTTCACGAGCGTTACTGGTGTGTAACGTTTGGCTCTACAGTTTTGAAAGGGGCATCCCCCCGTTTAGGGTGTGAACTATCAAGCGCGGTGCGGCGTCAAAAATTCTGTACCGTTTGCAAAATTCTGCACAGGAGGAAACATTGAAAAGGTCACGCATAGGCTTCAGCGCGGTCGCGCTGCTGTCAGCCTCAGCACTCGTTCTTGCGGGCTGCTCGACAGGCGATAAGCCTGCCGAAGGCGATACCGCAGCGATCATCACCACCAACGGTAGTGAGCCACAGCAGTCGCTCATTCCGACCAACACCACCGAAACCGGTGGCGGCAAGGTCATCACTTCGATCTTTGCTGGCCTCGTTTCATACACCGCTGACGGCGATGTAGTCAACGAAGTTGCCAAGTCGATCGAGTCCGAAGATGCACAAAAGTGGACGGTAACGCTCAACGATGGTTGGACATTCACCAACGACGAGCCCGTCACCTCTGATTCCTTCATCAAGGCGTGGCAGTACGGCGCCCTGCTCAGCAACGCGCAGAGCTCTTCATACTTCTTCGACAACATCGAGGGCTTCAGCTACGACGAAGACTCCGAACTGACCGGACTTGAGGTCGTTAGCGACACCGAGTTCACTGTCAACCTGATTAACCCTGAGGCTGACTTCCCGCTGCGTCTCGGCTACTCGGCATTCATGCCGTTGCCAGAGTCCGCATGGGACGACCTTGACGCTTTCGGTGAGAACCCGGTCGGCAACGGTCCGTACATGCTCGATGGTGAAGGCGCCTGGCAGCACGACGTTCAGATCGACCTCGTGACGAACCCTGACTACGACGGTGTTCGTAAGCCCGTAAACGGTGGCATCTCGCTCATCTTCTACACGAGCCAGGACGCTGCTTATGCTGACGCTCTCGGTGGCAACCTTGACATCCTCGATGCTGTCCCAGACTCCGCATTCGCCACCTACGAGTCAGACTTCCCTGGTCGTTCGGTCAACCAGCCTGCTGCGATCTTCCAGGCGTTCAACATGCCGTACTACCTCGAGCACTGGTCGGGCGACGAGGGCAAGTTGCGTCGTGCAGCTATCTCGATGTCGATCGACCGTCAGGAAATCACGGATGTCATCTTCCAAGGCACCCGCACTCCTGCGACCGACTTCACCTCGCCAGTAATCGCTGGTCACTCTGACAACCTTGCTGGTGCTGAAGTTCTTGACTTCAACCCGGATGAGGCCAAGAAGCTGTGGGCCGAAGCTGACGCTATCGCTCCCTACGGAGACACCGTCTTTGACCTCGCGTACAACGCCGATGGTGGACACCAGGCATGGGTTGACGCTGTTGCAAACAGCATCAGCAATACGCTCGGTATCGAGGCTGTTGGTAAGGCATACCCCACCTTCAAGGACGCGCTGAACGACCGTGACGCTAATAAGCTCACCGGTGCAACGCGTGCTGGATGGCAGGCTGACTACCCATCGCTGTACAACTTCCTCGGCCCGCTCTACGTTGATGGCGCTGGCTCGAACAAGGAAGGCTACTCGAGCCCCGAGTTTGAGAAGGTCCTCGCAGAGGGCGCAAGCGCATCGTCGGTAGAGGAAGCAACGGCGAAGTACCAGGAAGCTCAGGAAATCCTCCTGGTCGACCTGCCTTCGATCCCGCTGTGGTACTCGAACGTCACCGGTGTCTACTCAGACAGCGTTGACAATGTTGTATTCGGTTGGGATTCTGTCCCGCTGTACGACGAGGTAACCAAGGGCTAATGCGCTCTTAGCGTTACCCAGTTTCCACTCTCAAGGTGTAATGCCCGGGGCTGATCAAGCCCCGGGCATTACACTGAGTACCGTCATTCAGCGATTGTGATTCCTATGCTTATTCGTTCCAACGAGGGAACTATCTGATGCTGTGGTACGCAGGCAAGCGTTTCCTCCAGATGATCCCGGTGTTTTTCGGCGCGACCTTCTTGATTTACTTCATGGTCTTCGCAGTGCCCGGTGACCCCATCGCCGCACTCTACGGAGACCACCCACCGGCTCCTGGCGTTATTGAAGCCATTCGGGCTGAGTACAACCTCGACAAGCCATTCATCGTTCAGTACCTCCTCTATATCGGCGGACTGTTCCAAGGTGACCTCGGAACAACGTTCTCCGGCCGATCTGTCACCGACGTCATGGTTCAGGCCTTCCCCATCACAGCCCGTCTCGCAATGCTTGCTCTCGCCATTGAAGCCTTTTTCGGCATCATCGTCGGCCTCGTTGCTGGACTTCGCAAGGGAAAGCTGTTTGACGCCTCCGCCCTCGTCATCAGCCTGCTACTGATCTCGGTGCCGACCTTCGTCGTTGGTTTCGTATTACAGTTCATTTTCGGCATCCAACTCGGTTGGGCAAGAACAACGGTGAGCGGTGCCGCTCCCTGGGGCGAACTGATTCTTCCTGCCATCGTGCTTGCCTCTGTTTCCTTCGCCTACATCGTGCGGCTTACCCGTGCGAGCGTTGCAGACAACCTCGGTGCTGACTTTGTTCGCACCGCAACCGCAAAGGGACTATCTCGACGTCGAGTGGTCACCGTGCACGTGCTGCGCAACTCCCTCGTTCCGGTTGTTACCTATCTGGGCGTCGACATCGGCTCGCTCATGGTCGGCGCGATTGTCACAGAGGGAATCTTCAACATCAACGGTGTCGGTGGAACCGTCTATCGAGCAATCAGGTTGGGCGAAGGCCCAACGGTTGTTTCGTTCGTCGCGGTGATGGTCATCATCTTCGTGCTCGCCAACCTGCTCGTCGACTTGCTTTACGCCGCGCTCGACCCAAGGATTCGTTATGCCAAGTAACAACACTGGCCGTCAGCGGCCCGGCCAAGACCACTTCATCGCCTCGCTCGCGGAGACTCCGGTCGCCGAGATCGATCAACTTGATGAAACCGGTAAGGCGCGCAGCACGTGGACAGACGCGTGGGAGTCAATGCGCCGTCGACCAATGTTCTGGATCTCCACGGTGCTCATCCTCATCATCGTGGCAATCGCCGCGTTCCCTGGTCTCTTTGCGACGTACAGTCCGACCGAGTGTTACCTGAAGTTCAGCAACGGAAATCCGGAAGCCGGGCATCCACTTGGCTTCACGCGACAGGGTTGCGACGTCTATTCCCGGATCATCTTCGGAACCCAGGCATCAGTCACGATCGGTCTCCTCACGACAATCATGGTGACGTTGTTCGGCGGAACAATCGGAGCCCTTGCCGGCTTCTACGGTGGGATTCTCGACTCGTTCGTCTCGCGCATCGGTGACGTCTTCTTCGCAATTCCTACCGTTCTCGGTGCAATCGTTGTCATCTCGGTCATTCCCGTTCGGGATGCAATGAGCGTTTCCTTTGTTCTCGCGCTCTTCGCCTGGCCTCAGATCGCGAGAATCATGCGCGGTTCGGTGCTCTCGGCTCGAAACTCCGACTATGTGACAGCCTCGGCTGCACTCGGTGTCTCACGGTTTAAGACGCTCGTGCGTCACGTCATCCCCAACGCCATCGCGCCGGTCATCGTTATCGCAACGGTGTCGCTCGGTATCTTCATCGTGGCGGAGGCAACTCTGGGGTTCCTTGGTATCGGTCTCCCGGGAACGGTCATGTCTTGGGGCAACGACATCAACCAGGCACGCGTCACGGTTCGTACTCACCCGCAAACGCTGCTGCTTCCCTCGGCCGCACTGTCAGTTACGGTGCTTGCCTTCTTGATGTTCGGCGACGTAGTTCGCGATGCCCTAGACCCGGAAGCGAGAGCACGCCGATGACTAATCCACAAACAGCTCCCGTGACATCAGGCTCATCGAACGAAGAGACTCCGCTGCTCAAGATTCGTGGCCTCGAAGTTGGCTTCGAAACTCAGCGCGGCGTTGTACAAGCTGTACGCGGTATCGACCTCACGCTGTACCAAGGCCAGTCGCTGGCAATTGTGGGCGAATCCGGTTCGGGTAAATCCACCACTGCGCAAGCAGTGATCGGGTTGCTTCCCGGCACAGGTAAGGTGCTCGGCGGCTCAATCGAGTTCGAAGGCAACGACCTAACGAAGTTCTCGGATGATCAGTTCTCTGAGGTTCGCGGAAGCCAAATCGGTTACGTTCCCCAAGACCCGATGTCGAACCTGAACCCGGTGTGGAGCATCGGGTTCCAGGTTGAAGAGGCCATCAAAGCCAATGGCATTGCGCAGGGCAAAGCGGCACGTGAGCGCACAATCGAGGTGCTAAAAGAGGCCGGACTCAGTGATGCTGCCGAACGACTCAAGCAGTTCCCGCACCAGTTCTCTGGTGGAATGCGTCAGCGTGTACTCATCGGTATTGGCCTCTCGGCTCGCCCGAAGCTACTGATCGCCGACGAGCCAACCTCAGCGCTCGACGTCACCGTGCAGCGTCAGATTCTGGATCACCTAGAGACCCTCACGCGTGACTACGGCACCTCGGTGCTGTTCATCACCCACGACCTCGGCCTTGCCGCTGAGCGTGCCGAGCAGCTCGTCGTCATGTACAAGGGCAAGGTTGTTGAGTCGGGTCCGTCCCGCACAATCCTTGAAAACCCACAGCATCCGTATACGCAGCGTCTGGTTGCTGCGGCTCCGAGCCTTGCCTCGCGTCGCATCCAGTCGATCAAGTCGCACAAGAGCTCCGATGATGACCTGCACATCTTTGGTCAGGGCTCGCTCGATGACGCACTCATTGCACGTGCTGCGAGTCGCGAAGCTGCTGCGACAACTGACCTCATCAAGGTGAACAACATCACTAAGGTTTATGAGATCCGCAAGCAGGGGTTCCGCAAAGACAAGCTGTTGGCGGTCAACGACATCTCGTTTGGCGTCAAGAAGGGCACCACAACTGCCCTCGTTGGTGAGTCAGGTTCGGGCAAGTCGACCGTGGCCAAGCTGATTCTGCAACTGGAATCGCTCACGAGCGGAAGCATCGAGTTCGACGGAGTTGACCTCGCAGGAATCAAGGGACAAGAGCTCCTGAGATTCCGTCGTCGAGTTCAGCCAGTGTTCCAGGATCCGTATGGCTCACTCGACCCGCAATACAGTGTGGGCAACACGATCGCCGAGCCGCTGCTCGCTCATCGCGTAGGCACACCGAAGGAGCGCTTCAATCGCGTGAGCGAGTTGCTCGACCAGGTGTCACTGCCGCAGGCAACACGTGACCGCTATCCCGGTGAGCTTTCGGGTGGCCAGCGTCAGCGTGTGGCAATTGCTCGTGCGCTCGCGCTGAAGCCAGAAGTGCTCGTGCTCGACGAAGCGGTGTCAGCACTCGATGTGCTGGTTCAGGGTCAAGTATTGAACCTTCTCACAGAGCTTCAGGCCGAGCTCGACCTCACGTACCTGTTCATCACTCATGACCTCGCGGTCGTGCGACTGGTAGCAGACAACGTGTGTGTCATGCAGGGTGGCCGCATTGTTGAGGCGGCGACGACAGACGAAGTGTTCGAGAACTCGAGCAACCCGTACACGCAGGAGCTGCTCGAAGCGATTCCTGGCGCCAACATTAAACTGGGCGCCTAGTTCATTAGGGGAGAAGGGTCGTTCCACGTGGGGCGGCCCTTCTCGCTTAGAATCGATACAAGCGTGCCACCGTGCATTGCGTGATCGTATGCAGGAGGTTCAGTGAGCGCCACACGAATCATGGCGACCATTGCGGTTGCCGCCAGTGCAGCTCTAGTGCTCACCGGGTGCATACCCCAGCAATCCACAACGATTGACGGTTCAGAACTGACCGTTGCGGTCACTCAGCCCTACACATCGGGCAATCCGGTCACCTCCTACGGCGTGAGCGAAACCAACGCGAATATCGCGTATGCGACCGGCACGGGATTCAACTACTTCAACGACGACTCCGAGCTGGTGCGCGATGAGTCCTTCGGGCGCTACGAGAGGGTGTCGGATGACCCCCTCGCAGTGACCTACACAGTGTCAGACGGTGTGCGTTGGTCAGACGGAACCGCCGTCGATGCCGTCGACCTCCTCTTGGAGTGGGCCGCAACATCCGGAGCACTCAACACTCCTGACGCCGACCCCGCAAGCACGGTCGACTCCGAGACTGGTGCACCCCTTGACCGTGCCGACGCACGCATCTTGTTTGACGCAAGCGCGACAGGCAACACCGGCATCGATCTCGTCACAGAGCTGCCGCAGATTAGCGACGATCGCATGTCGCTCACCCTAGTATTTGATGAGCAATTCGCTGATTGGGAGACTGCGTTCTTCGGTGCCGACTCTGCGGCGAAGCCTGCACACGTCGTCGGCATGATGTCCTTTGCCAGCGACGATGCGCTCACGGCCAAAGAGCGGGTGTACGCGGCCATCACGAACGGTGACGAAATCGATCTCGCCGCGATTGCGCGCACCTGGAACACGGTATTCAACTTTCAAGGAATGCCCGCCAACGCGAGCCTCGTTGTCTCGAACGGGCCCTACGTCGTCTCAGGTTTTGTGGCGAACCAGTATGTGACGCTGCGCGCCAACGAGAACTACAGCGGAGACCGCCAGCCCACCTTTCAAGAGATCACCGTTCGCTTCATGAGCGACCCGCTCGCGCAGGCCCAAGCGCTGCTCGTCGGTGTCGTGCAGATCGCAGTCCCCGAGATGGACACCGAAGTTCGGGATGCCCTCGAAACCATGGATGCCACCGTAATTGATGGCACGACCGACAGCTTCGAACACCTCGACCTTCAATTCGCTGAATCAAAGAACGGTACATTTGACGACCCTCTCGTGCGGGAGGCTTTCCTCCTGACGGTGCCGCGCCGAGAGTTGGTCTCTGCCGCTCTCGCCGATATTCAGCCGCGCGCCACGAATCGTGATTCTTTTCTCTTCGCCCCTAACGACCCCGACTACCGCAGCGTGCGCTCAGGCAATGGCTCAAGCCAGTTCGCCGAGGTGAACATCGCCAGAGCCAAGGAACTCTTGGTCGAAGTCGGCGTGAAGAAGCCAGCTGTCTGCGTGCTCTACGCGGCTGACGACCCCATGCGCGTCACTGAATTCGAACTGATCGAAGAATCTGCGGCATCCGCTGGCTTCGTTGTGAGTGACTGCTCTACAGAGGATTGGCGTGCGACACTCGGCACGCCGGGCGCCTACGACGCAGCACTATTCAGTTGGCAGGCGACGCGACCAGGAGTCGGAGTTGCTCCCGCGGTGTTCGGCACCGACGGTTTCGCAAATCTCAACTACTTCTCAGACTCCACAGTCGACTCCCTCCTCAGCGATGCCGGTTCACTCGCTGTCGATGCTGAGGCCCAAGCCGATTTGCTGGCAGAAGCGGATGCGGAACTCTGGAAAAGCCGCTACGGAGTGCCGCTATTTCAACATCCTGCGACCGCAGCCTTCGACCAAGACCAGGTATCTAAAGTCTCGCTTTCATCGCTGAGCCCGGGCATCTGGTGGAACGTCTGGGAGTGGCAACCGTAGCCAATCGAATGCGCTCAGAGCATAGTCGGCGATAAATCTTGTCAAACAGGGTAAACTGGTGGAGCAGGATACTCTGAACGATTTTCTGCGCCCTCCCATGATCTTTACCCGGTGGCATTTGGCCGCCGATCTGCTGCCGAAATTTTCTGCGCAGCGTCTGCGGTGAGAGACCGCACAGCCTCCAATGAATTAAGGAATATTGCTATGGCTATGGCCACTCGCAGCGACTTGCGCAACGTAGCGATCGTTGCCCACGTTGACCACGGAAAGACCACCCTCGTTGACGCGATGCTTCGCCAGACGAACTCATTCGAGGCGCACGCGCATCTCGAAGAGCGCGCCATGGACTCGAATGAGCTCGAGCGCGAAAAGGGCATCACGATTCTCGCGAAGAACACCGCGATTTCGTATAACGGCAAGTACGCCACTGACAGCCCCATCACCATCAACGTGATCGACACCCCTGGCCACGCCGACTTCGGCGGCGAGGTCGAGCGTGGACTCAGCATGGTCGACGGCGTAGTTCTGCTCGTTGACGCCAGTGAGGGCCCGCTGCCGCAGACCCGCTTCGTGCTCCGTAAGGCACTTGAGGCCAAGCTTCCCGTGATCCTGTTGGTCAACAAGACTGACCGTCCGGATGCGCGCATCGACGAGGTTGTTGCCGAAAGCCAGGACCTGCTGTTGGGCCTCGCGAGCGACATGGCGGATGACGTTCCCGACCTCGACTTGGACGCGATCCTTGACGTTCCTATCGTTTACGCTTCGGGCCGCGCGGGCGCCGCTAGCTGGAACAAGCCAGAGAACGGCACGTTGCCAGACAACGATGACCTCGAGCCGCTGTTCGACGCTATCCTCAAGCACGTTCCTGCGCCGTCGTACGATGACGAACACCCCCTTCAGGCTTGGGTTACCAACCTCGACTCCTCGCCGTTCCTTGGCCGTCTCGCATTGTTGCGCGTCTTCAACGGAACGATCAAGAAGGGTCAGACGGTCGCCTGGGTCAAGCACGATGGAAGCGTCGCAAACGTGCGCGTAACTGAGCTGATGATCACGAAGGCTCTCGACCGCTACCCCGCCGAAAGCGCTGGCCCCGGTGACATCGTGGCCGTCGCAGGTTTCGAAGACATCTTCATTGGTGAAACCCTGTGTGACCCGGACGACGTTCGCCCGTTGCCGACCATCACGGTCGACGAACCTGCAATCTCGATGACGATCGGTACCAACACCTCGCCGGTCATCGGCAAGGTCAAGGGCCACAAGCTCACCGCGCGTATGGTCAAGGATCGTCTCGACCGCGAACTCGTTGGTAACGTTTCGCTCAAGCTCGTCGACGTCGGGCGCCCCGATGCGTGGGAGGTTCAGGGCCGTGGAGAACTTGCGCTCGCCATCCTCGTTGAGCAGATGCGTCGTGAAGGCTTCGAACTGACTGTTGGCAAGCCACAGGTAGTTATCAAGAAGATCGATGGCAAGGTTCACGAGCCGTTCGAGAACCTCACGATTGACGCTCCCGAGGAATACCTCGGCGCCATCACTCAGCTTCTTGCTGCTCGCAAGGGCCGCATGGAAGGCATGAGCAACCACGGCACCGGCTGGGTGCGCATGGAGTTCATCGTTCCCTCGCGTGGCCTCATCGGGTTCCGCACCGAGTTCCTGACCATCACGCGTGGTGCCGGCATCGCTAACGCGGTATCGCACGGCTACGAGCAGTGGGCTGGCGAAATCCTCACCCGCGTCAACGGTTCGATCGTTGCCGACCGTGCCGGTGCGGCTACTCCGTTTGCCATGGTTGCGCTCCAAGAGCGCATGTCGTTCTTCGTTGAGCCAACTCAAGAGGTTTACGAAGGCATGGTTGTTGGCGAGAACTCGCGCGCCGACGACATGGACGTCAACATCACCAAGGAAAAGCAGCTCACCAACATGCGCCAGTCGACCTCGGACTCGTTCGAGCGTATGACGCCGTCACGCAAGCTCACGTTGGAAGAGTGCCTCGAATTCGCTCGCGAAGACGAGTGCGTTGAGGTAACGCCCGAGTTCGTGCGAATCCGTAAGGTAGAGCTCGACTCAAATGCTCGCGCGCGTCAGACCTCGCGTCTCAAGAAGCAGAACGCATAGCCCAAACCCTCAGGGGCTGGCGAGGAATCGTTAGCCTTGCGGGAGTACGATGCAGCTACGGTCATGAGATCGTGGCTGCATCGTTCGTTAACGCAGAGTGCATTGACGCAGGCGACAGCCACGCCCAACGACAGCCACGCCCAACGACAGTCACAGCCCAACGTCAGCCCGAGATCACGAGCACCAGGAGAGTAGTCATGATTAGCCCGAAACGACGCGCTAGTGCATCCATCGCAATTGTTCTTGCCTTGGGTATCACCCCAGCGCTCTCTGGATGCTTCGGCAACCCCATTGAGAACATCGTTGAGCAGGCAACGGGCGGGCAGGTTAACTTGGGCGGAAGCGAGATCCCTGAGGGCTTCCCGAGTGAGGTGCCCGTCGTCTCAGGCGAGGTGCAGTTTGGTATCGCTGCGGGCGAAGGCGAGAGCCGCGGCTATAACGTTACTATTTTGGTGGGCGCTGAGTCGCCGCTCGACGGCATAGAGACCGAGCTTGCGGATGCTGGCTTTGAGATCCAACTGCAGGGGAGCGGTTCTGACGGTGAGGGCACGGTCATCTTCACAAGTGACACGTGGGTCGGTGGGGTTATCGTCGCGAAGACAGACGACGGCTACACCGCGAATTACACGGTGGCGCCCGCAGGAACCTAGCCTGCACCAGGCAGTTTGGTAAGCCTAACCTAAGCAACTGTAATGCCCCTACCTATGCTTATTCTGTCTAGTGCAGAACTAATTGCGGAGGAATGGCCATGAAAGATCGTGCACAGCGGGTGCTGGTTGTTGCCGCGCGCCCAGAAGACGAGGCCACGGTCTTTGGCGCCACTATCGCCACCCTTGTCCAACGAGGAACTGAGCTCATTGTGCTCACGTGCAGCAACTCGCCGGGGTCAGGCGACGCACACGCTGGCGTGCGAGAGATCTTAGGGATCACCGCGCACCACGTCTTGCGAGAAGATAATTCGCAGCAGTTCAGCACGCTCTCTGCGCGAGATCTTGCAGCCGATCTTGCGGCAGCTATTACCTCACTTAAGCCGGATGTCGTTGTCAGCTACGCATCGTCTGCCAGCGGCAGCGACCACGAGCCTGAAGCGCGGCTCGTGCGTGAGGCGACGGCGCTCGCCACCGAGCTTGCGGGGGTTCCCTTTTATACGGCATCATCGGTCCCGGTTGATCGGGGAGTTGCGGTCTCGTCAGCTACTGCTCTTGCCTTCAAGCGTCGCGCTATGGAGATCTACAGTAATGAGGTTCCCGTTGGCGAGAGCGTTTCTACGCCGGTTGAATATTTGCGTCGGCTTCGCCGTCGCGAACTAGTGATCGGAGAGCGCAGTCGCCTTGAGCGTGTAGTGCTCGCTCTTGTGGCGACTGCTGTCGGTGCGCTTGTTGGGCTTGTGTTGACGGTAGTGCACCAGTCGGCTATCACTCTCTTTAGTGTGCGAGTGCCGTGGGGGATCATCGCAGCTCTTGCGCTGACGACGGCTCTCATTCTTGGTTTGCGCCTGATCTATGACACCAGGGTGGCGCCGGGCTTTGCGTCCCTTGGCGTTTTGTTGATGTCGGCTCTCTTGGCGACGTCCATGCCGGGGGGAACGATTTTGATTCCCGGGAACGTGTCGGGTTACATCTGGACCTTTGCCCCTGTGCTGATCGTCTTGCTGGTTGTTGGCTGGCCACGGGTGAATCGTCAGGCTTCGATGTCGAGCCGCGATAACATTGAGTTGAACTCTCCCGTGAAAGGTGCGGATATCTCTTGACGTACATCATCGCCCAGCCGTGTGTCGATCTAAAGGATCGCGCGTGTGTCGACGAATGCCCCGTCGATTGCATCTACGAGGGTGACCGCATGCTCTACATCCAGCCGGATGAGTGTGTCGATTGCGGTGCCTGTGAGCCGGTATGCCCCGTTGAGGCCATCTACTACGAAGACGATACGCCCGATAAGTGGGCCGACTATTACAAGGTCAATGTCGAGTTCTTTAACCTCCTCGACGACAGTTCGCCCGGCGGGGCAGCGAAGGTCGGCGTGATTCACAAGGATCACCCCCTCGTGGCTGCGCTTCCCGAGGGCGGCGGATCCTCAGACTGATGGTGCGCACGCCGTTGGCCCTGCCCGACTTTCCTTGGGATGCACTTGTTCCTTACGGCAAGATCGCTCGCACGCATCCCGACGGTTTCGTTGACCTTTCGGTCGGTTCGCCGGTAGACCCGACACCTCAGATCATCCGCGAGACGCTTGCGTCGGCAACGGATGCTCACGCCTACCCCACTACGACCGGCACCGTGCGGTTGCGCGAAGCCATTGTTGAGTGGTTTGAGCGCCGCCGAGGTGTAACCGGACTGACGGTTGACCACGTGCTGCCCACGATCGGCTCCAAAGAGTTGGTGGCACTGCTGCCGCTGCTGCTCGGTCTGGGCAAAGACGATGTGGTTGTGCATCCATCGGTCGCGTATCCCACGTATGCAATTGGTGCGGCGATGGTCGGCGCGACCGCCATGGCATCAGACAACCCCGCTGAGTGGCCCGAAAACACGGCTCTGGTGTGGCTGAACAGTCCAGGCAACCCCGATGGCCGTGTTGCGGATGTCTCCCAGTTGCGGGCGGCTGTAGCGCGCGCACGCGAACTTGGCGCGGTGATTGCCTCAGACGAGTGCTACGCCGAACTCAACTGGAACGGCCATGACCCCACCCCCTCAATTCTTGATCCAGAGGTGATCGGAGACGATCGCTCATCGGTGCTCGCGGTGTACTCCCTCAGCAAACAGTCGAATCTCGCTGGGTACCGTGCCGCCTTTGTTGCCGGATGCTCGGCCCTCATTGCTGAGCTGCTTGCAGTTCGCAAACACATCGGGCTCATCGCCCCCGCCCCGGTGCAAGAGGCCATGGTGACAGCGCTGCGCGATGAAGCCCATGTTGCGCACCAGCGCGAGCTGTACCGCGCGCGGCGAGCGAAGCTTCTTCCTGCCCTTGAGCGCGCCGGATTCCACATCGACGACAGTATTGCCGGGCTCTACCTGTGGGCGACTAAGAACGAAGACTCGTGGCAGACCGTTGGCGATCTTGCTCACTCGGGCATCCTCGTTGTTCCTGGTTCGTTCTACGGCGAAGAGCCTGCACGGCACGTGCGTATTGCGCTCACGGCAAGCGATGACACTATTGCGGATGCCGTAGCTCGGCTCGAATTGCTGTCTTAAGTGCACTAACTCGCCAAGGCCTTGTCGTTGACCTCTAAACGTGGCGTAGATTGCTTGGCCCGTGTGACAGTGGCCATTCAACCCTTGTAGGCTGTAACGGTGAATGATGCCCGTCAAGACCCAGAGATGGCCACCCTCCACTTTCCGGGTGGCGCTGCCGAATTCCCGATAATCCGTGGAGTTGATGGTCACAACAGCATCGACATTTCCACCTTCATGAAGCAGACCGGGTACACGGCGCTTGATCAAGGCTTCGTTAACACCGCCTCGACCCGTAGTGCGATCACCTACATCGATGGCGATCGTGGCATTCTGCGTTACCGCGGCTATGCAATCGAAGATGTCGCGGCCAATTCCACCTACCTCGAAGTAGCCTGGCTGCTCATCTACGGTGAGCTCCCCAGCGCCTCGCAGCTCGAGGAATTCGACGAGAAGATTCGCCGTCACACTCTGCTGCACGAAGACCTTCGTCGCTTCTTTGACGCACTGCCGCACAGCGCACACCCGATGTCTGTGCTGTCCAGCGCAGTTTCGGCACTGTCGACGTATTACGAAGACTCGCATGACGTGCGCGACTCCGAGCATGTTGAGCTTTCGACCATCCGCCTGCTCGCTAAGTTGCCCGTGATTGCGGCCTACGCCCACAAGAAGTCGCTGGGCCAGGCACTGCTCTACCCCGACAACTCGTTGAGCTTTGTCGACA
The DNA here is from genome assembly GCF_054957775.1 of Rhodoglobus galactosidasius. NCBI lineage: Bacteria > Bacillati > Actinomycetota > Actinomycetes > Micrococcales > Microbacteriaceae > Rhodoglobus > Rhodoglobus galactosidasius. The sequence continues at coordinate 158,152 of NZ_JBQIAV010000007.1, forward strand.
ACTTCTTGAAGCTCAACTTTGGCAACATGGCCGAGGACTACGAGGTCAACCCCGTGCTGAGCAAGGCGCTCGATCGCCTGCTTATCTTGCACGAAGACCACGAGCAGAATGCATCCACCTCAACGGTGCGTCTCGTTGGCTCGACCGAAGCCAATATCTTCGCGTCGATCTCAGCCGGAATCAATGCCCTCTATGGCCCGCTTCACGGTGGCGCCAACGAGGCTGTGCTCAAGATGCTTGGTGAGATTCAGCAGTCAGGCGAAGGCGTTCAGAAGTTCGTTGAACGTGTGAAGCGCAAAGAAGAAGGTGTGCGCTTGATGGGCTTCGGTCACCGTGTGTACAAGAGCTTTGACCCACGTGCACGTCTGGTGAAAGAGAGTGCGGATGAGGTGCTTGCCGACCTCGGCGTCAGCGACCCGCTGCTCGACATTGCTCGCGAGCTCGAAGAAGTTGCCCTCGCGGATGACTACTTCATCTCGCGCAAGCTGTACCCCAACGTCGACTTCTACACCGGAGTCATCTACAAGGCGATGGGATTCCCACCCCGCATGTTCACCGTGCTGTTCGCGATTGGCCGACTTCCCGGCTGGATCGCCAACTGGCGCGAGATGAACGAAGACCCCAACACCAAGATCGGTCGCCCGCAGCAGTTGTACACGGGCCCCGAAACTCGCGCCTGGCCTCAGCGCTAACGACGCGATTCGTGACAGCCGAAGTGCGATATCGCGCACGGCTCACACACTAAGAACGGCCGGCATCCCTCTGGGCGCCGGCCGTTCTGTTGTTTCTGGTTTGTGTTCGAGTTGGCTACGCGTGCAGCGCCGTGTTAAGCACGACTCCGCTGCCGCTGCGGGGCAAGACCTCGACAGCGCCGGTGAGCGAGTTGCGACGGAATAGCAAGCCGTTCACTCCGCTCACGTCAACAGCCTTCACGGTGCGCGGTGTGGCTGAGCCATCAATGATCGTGACCTTGGTGCCAGCAGTGACATACAGCCCAGCCTCAACAACCGAGTCGTCGCCGATCGCGATACCGATACCCGAGTTGGCGCCGAGGAGGGCGCGGGCGCCAATCGAGACGCGTTCGGTTCCGCCACCGCTGAGGGTGCCCATGATGGATGCTCCACCACCGATATCGGCACCGTCACCCACAATAACGCCCTGAGAGATGCGGCCTTCGACCATCGAGCTGCCGAGCGTGCCAGCGTTGAAGTTAACGAACCCCTCGTGCATCACAGTAGTGCCGGGGGAGAGGTAGGCACCGAGACGCACGCGGGAGGAATCGGCGATGCGCACGCGCTCGGGAACGACGTAGTCGAGCATCCGGGGGAACTTGTCGATGCCGGTAACGGCGATGCCGGCGCGCTGCAGCGAGACGCGAAGCTCCGCGTAGTCGTTGGGGTGCACGGCTCCGGCATTGGTCCACACCACGATGGGCAGGGCGCCAAAGAGGCCGTCGAGGTTGATGCTGTTGGGCTCGACGAGCAGGTGACTAAGTAGGTGTAGGCGCAGGTAGGCGTCTGCGGTCGTCTGCGGTGCGGCATCCAAATCGATCTCAATGGTGACAAATTCAGTGGTCACACGGCGGCGGTCATCAGCGCCCAAATGCTGTTCAAGGTTGGCTGGTGTGTAGTGCGGGTCGGTGCCCTCGGGAATGGATCCCAGGTGCGGGGCAGGGAACCACACGTCGAGTGTTGTTCCGTCGCCGGCGATTGTTGCGAGTCCGTATCCCCATGCTGTGCGCGAAGTCATACCTCAAGATTACTTACACTGGGTGCATGCCCGTGACCGATCCCACTGTCCCCGTGCTCGATTTGGGCGCCTCGAGCCCCGACCTGACTCGCCAGTTGTGTGACATCGAGTCTGTCTCGGGCAACGAGCAGCGCATCGCGGATGCTGTCGAGACTGCCCTCAGCGCCTTCGATCACCTTGAGGTGATTCGGGATGCGGATGCCGTCGTCGCCCGCACACACGGCGGCAAGGCGCAGCGTGTGGTGATTGCCGGTCACCTCGACACTGTTCCCGTGAACGCGAACCTGCCAACCAGCCTCGAGATGATCGATGGTGAAGAGCACCTCGTTGGTCGGGGCACTGTCGACATGAAGGGTGGCGTTGCTGTCGCGCTCAAGCTCGCTGCCGAACTCGCTGACCCCTCGGTCGACGTGACCTGGATGTTCTACGACCACGAAGAAGTCGCGGCTGACCTCAACGGCCTTGGCCGGCTCGCGCGCAACCGACCCGACCTCATGGCGGGCGACTTTGCGATTATCGGCGAACCGTCGAATGCTGCGGTCGAGGGCGGCTGCAACGGCACGGCGCGCATCGACATCCACCTGACGGGTCTGCGTGCGCACTCCGCTCGCGCTTGGATGGGTGAGAATGCGATTCACGCCGCGGCGCCCGTGCTGGCTATTCTGGCGGCTTACGAGCCGGAACAACACGAAGTCGATGGTCTGGTGTATCGCGAGGGCCTCAATGCCGTTGGCATCACTGGAGGCGTTGCCGGCAACGTGATTCCGGATGCTGCGACAGTCACCGTGAACTTCCGCTTCGCCCCAGACCGCAGCACGGATCAGGCAATCCAGCACTTGCGGGAGGTCTTCGCCGGGTTTGAGTTCGAGGTCACCGACCTCGCTGGAGGTGCACGCCCTGGACTGGATGCGCCGATCGCGCGCAACTTCCTCGCTGCAGTGGGCGGTACCCCCGCACCCAAGTACGGCTGGACCGATGTTGCCCGCTTCTCCGAACTCGGCGTGCCAGCAGTGAACTACGGACCCGGCAACCCGTTGCGCGCCCACGCCGACGATGAGCGCGTAGCGACAAGCGAGATTGTGGCCTGCGAGCAAGGGCTGAGGGCGTGGCTGACGGCTCGCTAGTCTCCGTGGTGCGCCGCGCAACAACTGCGGTGCTTGCTCCCGAGCGATGGTGGGTTGCGGTCATCGCGATCTTTGCGGCCTCACGGGTCGTGACGACGTCAATTCTGTTGGCGTACGCATCCATTCAGGGCACCAACGCCTGGACCGGGCCGAAGCCCGACTATTTCTCGTTCGCCAAGATCTGGGATGGTCACTGGTACTACATTATTGCGCTCACCGGGTATCCGAGCGAGTTGCCGCTGGATGAGGCTGGTCACGTCGCCGAGAATGCTTGGGCGTTCATGCCGGGCTATCCGGCCGTTGTGCGTTTTGTCATGACGATGACGACCCTCGACTTCGCCTTCGCAGCGGTGATCGTTTCGGTCGGTTTCGCGCTCGGTGCTGCGTTGGTGTTCTACCGTGTGATGAATCGGGTGCTTCCCTCGAGCTCGGCGCTATTCGCCGTTGCGATTTTCTGTTTCGCGCCGCTGTCGCCCATTCTGCAAGTGGCATATGCAGAGTCGATGGCGCTGTTCTTGCTCATCCTCGCCCTCTACTGGTTGATGAAGCGCCAATATTGGATGCTGCTGCCGGTCATTGTGGTGATGTCGCTGACCCGACCGAGTGGTCTTGCCTTTGCGCTCGCGATGGGGTTGCACGTTGTGTATCGCTGGTGGGTGCGTCACCGGGATGGTTTCCCTCGGCGCGAGGCGGTTGCTGCGATCTCGGCAACGGTGTTCAGCCTGGTGATGGGGTTTGCGTGGTTGCTGATTGCGGCAGTCGTGACCGGGTCGCTGACTGCGTATACCGATACGGAGCTGGCGTGGCGTGCGCCGTATATCGGCCATGTCGAGCTTGTGCCGTTCACCGCATGGTTCCAGGCAGCTGGCTTCTGGCAGCTGTGGTGGAATATCCCGCAGTGGGTGCTGTCTGGTGTGCTGGTGGTCGCTGTGCTTGGCTTTTTTGGCTTCTTGTTCACCCGACCCGCCCGGCGTCTAGGCGTCGACCTGCGTTTGTGGCTGCTGAGCTACGCGCTCTACATTTTGGCCGTGTTTTTCCCCCAGTCGAGCACCTTTCGCCTGCTCATGCCTATGTTCCCGATCGCGGGAGTACTCGCTCAGCCGAAGTCGCCGACGTACCGAATTCTTCTACTGCTGGCCTGTGTCGCGGGCCAGGTGGGGTGGATCCACATCGCTTGGTGGGTGGACAACTACGACTGGTCTCCACCGTAAACTGACGAGTTCTCCATAGTTCCTCCGCTGGAGTTTCAGTATCGGCGACTTTTGCGGGATAATAGAAGTAAGTACCAATGAAAGGGGACTAGCTATGGCAGCCATGAAGCCGAGGACCGGTGACGGGCCGATGGAGGCTGTCAAAGAGGGTCGACTTATTATTGTTCGAGTGCCTCTCGAAGGCGGCGGCCGTCTCGTTGTATCTGTCAACGATGACGAAGCAAAGGAACTGCACGACGCACTTGCGGGTGTTGTAGCTCCCGTTTAGAGGGCTCCACTCAGCGTTGGTGAACTCGCGGTTGATTCCGCAAGTCTTCACGCTGCATCTAGATTCGACGAAAGCGCCAGCCGGAATCCGGCTGGCGCTTTCGTCTGTGCGCTGATGGTCCGGTACGCATCGAACGGCGAACTCTACTTTGATTCCTGCTTAGCGAGCCACGCGGCAAGATGTACTGCCGTTGCTCCTTCGCCCGTCGCGATGCTGTGTGGGGTTCCGACGGCAACCACTTGCCCGCCTGCGTCGCCACCACTGGGCCCGAGATCGATGACCCAGTCACTCGCGGTGATTGCCGCTTGGTCATGCTCCACGAGTACGACGGTGTTGCCTGCGTCGACAAGCCGTTGCAACTGCTCGAGTAGCAACCGAACATCGGCGGGGTGGAGGCCAGAGGTCGGTTCATCGAGCAGGAAGAGCGCATGCCCGCGGTGGGCGCGTTGCAGCTCCGTCGCCAACTTGATGCGCTGCGCCTCGCCTCCGCTGAGTTCGGTGGCGGGCTGGCCGAGCCGCAGGTAGCCAAGTCCGACGTCGCGAAGCGTTTCCAGACTTCGTGAGGCCGACGGCACGTCAGCGAAGAACGTTGCTGCGGTGTCAACGGTCATCGTCAATACCGCGGCAATCGATTCGCCTCGATAGTTAACTTCGAGCGTCTCGGCGTTGTAGCGCGCTCCGTGACACGTGTGACAGGGAGCGTAGGTGCCGGGCAGGAACAGCAGTTCGACGGAGACAAATCCTTCGCCCTGACAGGTCTCGCAGCGCCCACCCACGACGTTGAACGAGAAGCGGCTGGCAGTGTAGCCGCGGACCTTCGACTCGTCTGTTGCAGCGAATAGTTTGCGGACGACATCAAACATTCCGGTATAGGTGGCGAGATTGGAACGCGGAGTGCGCCCAATCGGTCGCTGGTCGACGAGCACGAGTCGATCGAACGATTCGACTCCCGACGCGTCGTCCACTTCCACTTGCAGCTCCGCCGCGTCCGGATCGTCCGGTGCCGTACCGAGATGTTGGCGCACAACAGTGGCGAGTACCTGGGTGACGAGGGTCGACTTGCCTGACCCTGAGACACCGGTTACCGCGGTCATGACCCCGAGGGGAAAATCGACTGAGACATCGCGAAGGTTGTGGAGAGATGCTCCGCTCAGCCGTAGCCACGAATCTGGCGTCCGGATCTCGCGGGTAGCCGCTGCAGTACGGGGAAAGAGGTACTGGCCGGTGACTGATTCCTCCACAGCTCTGAGCCCGTCAACGGGGCCAGAGTAAACAAGCTGCCCACCGCCCTCCCCTGCACTAGGACCGATGTCGACAACCCAATCGGCTCGACGGATGACATCAAGATCGTGCTCAACGACGAAGAGTGAATTACCGGATGCTTTCAGCCGATCCAGAACATCGAGTAATGGTTGCGCGTCGGCGGGATGCAATCCCGCCGACGGCTCATCGAGAACGTAGATGACCCCAAAAAGCCCCGACCGCAATTGGGTCGCAATGCGCAATCGTTGCGATTCGCCTGGCGAGAGTGTGGTGGAGTTTCGGCCGAGGCTCAGGTATCCGAGGCCAAGGTCGAGGAGTACCTCGACGCGTGCGATCACATCGTTTCCAATGCGCCTCGCAACCTCGTTGCTTTCCTGCGGTGCAGCCCCACCCCCTGCACTCGGCGTTTCGATACCGAGCCGCAGTCGCACCGCGAGATCGGCCAACGGTACTGCGTTCATTTCAGCAATAGAGAGACCGGCGAACGTGACCGCACGTGCGTCAGGCTGGAGTCCACTTCCCGAGCAGTCGGGGCACGTCATGCTCTGCACGAAGCGCAAGGCGCGGTCGCGCATCCGCTCGCTCTGTGATTGTGAGAGCACGTTCATGATGTGTTTGCGCGCGCTCCAAAACTTGCCGTAATAGCCGTGGTCAACTCGATCGCGTTCGGGCTTCACTAGTACAGAGGGTTGCTCTTCTGTGTACAGCAGCCAGTCGCGATCGGCGCGGCTCAATGACTGCCACGGCTTCTCGATATCGATGCCGAGTCCGCTAACAATGCTTCGCAGATTTGCACCTTGCCACGCTCCGGGCCATGCGGCAATCGCACCCTCACGGATGCTCAGTGAGGTATCGGGAACGAGCAGTTCTTCAGTAACGTCGTGCACAACGCCGAGACCGTGGCAGCGTGGACATGCCCCGGCGACGGTATTCGGCGAGAACGCTTCGGCCGATAGGTGTTCGACACCCAGAGGATACGTGCCTGCTCGGGAGTACAACATGCGGAGCAGATTCGACAGGGTCGTGATTGTGCCGACGCTTGATCGAGAGCTCGGGGCACCTCGACGTTGCTGCAGGGCGACGGCTGGGGGTAACCCCGTAATCTCGCCGACGTCTGGTGCGCCTACCTGGTTGAGTAGCCGACGCGCGTACGGCGCGACTGATTCGAAGTAGCGCCTCTGAGCCTCCGCATAGAGCGTGCCAAACGCGAGAGAAGACTTTCCCGAACCAGAAATACCGGTGAAGACAACCAGGCAATCTCGCGGGATGTCGACGTCAATGTTTTTGAGGTTGTGCTCACGGGCACCCCGTACCTGTACCCAGCCATTCGAGTCGTTCATTGTCATTGGCTTAACACTACGTGCACGACTCTGAGAGTCAGCTAGTCGTTGAGTTTGGTGAGTTGCAGCAGCCCATCGCCAACGGGAATCAGTGAGCTGATGACAGCCTCGGATTGGGAGATCTCTTTGAGTAGCGATCGGAAGTGTGAGACTGTTGCGTCGCGCTGGGCGGGGTCGGCAACACGATCGCGCCACAGGGCGTGAGCGACAGCAACTACGCCGCCGGGCCGCACGAGACGTAGCCCGTGCTCGACATATTCGATCACTGATTGCGGGTCAGCGTCGATGAAGACCAGATCGTAGCTTGATTCGTTCATGCGCGGCAAGACTTCGGTGGCTTTCCCGCCGATCTGACGAACACGATTTGCCGGAATATTCGCTTCAGCGAATACAGCGCGGGCCACTTGTTGGTGATCGAGCTCAGAGTCGATGGTGGTGAGCAGTGCGGTCGGGCTTCCTGCGAGCATCCAGAGCCCACTGATGCCAACGCCGGTGCCTACTTCGATGATGCTCTTGGCGCTGGTCGCCGCAGCCAGCAGAGCCAGTTGCGCTCCTACCGCGGGGGAGACGGCTTCGATGCCGAGTTCACTCGAATGCACGCGCGCGGCCGCAATCTCGGGGCGTTCGACTACGAACTCCTCGGCGTACTTCCAGCTCAGCTGCTTGTCTGACACATTGCTCCTATCCCTGCCTCAACTGTAGACGCAGCAGGCGTTGCCGCCGGTAAGCTAAACGGGTGTCCTTTGGTCTCAGTTTCGACAAGCTGCTCATCATTGGGCTCATCGCTGTCTTTTTGCTTGGCCCGGAACGTTTGCCGTACTACGCCTCTCAGCTCGCTCGACTCGTTCGATCGCTGCGAGATATGGCCAACGGTGCGAAAGATCGCATGCGTGAAGAGATGGGCCCTGACTTTGACGACATCGACTGGAAGCAACTCGACCCGCGCCAGTATGACCCGCGCCGCATCATCCGCGATGCATTGCTTGATGACGACACACCTCCCGTGACCGTGCGGCCACCACGCTCAGCCGCCTATGCGGAGCGTCAGGCTGCCCTCGCCCAGCGCAAGGGTGAACTCGCTGCGGGCGAGAAAGCGCCGTTCGACAACGAAGCCACCTAGCGAACTCGCGGCGCAGCTACCGGGCGGCCTAGCGGCACGCAGCCTAACGCCGTCGCAAGAACTTCAGCACGCTCAGCAGGGTGATCATGATGCCAGTCATCGCAGCCCACTCTGCGCCAGTGCGCGGCAGCTGCAGAATGCCGTTTGACTGCGAGACCGTGCGCGATTGCACGAACCGTAAGATGCCTTCTGGGCCGTTGCGGCGGCCAAGCCCCGAGTGCTTCATGCCACCCATCGGCGCATCGACACTCGAGAAGCTGCCACGGTAGCCCTCGTTGATATTCACGCTGCCGGCATCGAGGCGGTCAGCCAAACGACGTGCGTGGGCAATGGATCCGCTGAAGATGGATGCGTTCAACCCGAACTCGCTGTCGTTTGCGCGGTCGATTGCTTCGGTGTCGCTCGCGACTGTCGCGATGGCAACGACGGGCCCGAACGTTTCGTTCGCGTAGCACTCCATGTCTTCGGTGACATTGCTGAGCACCGTTGGGGCAAAGAAGTATGGCCCAAGGTCTGGTCGGGCAGCGCCGCCGGCGAGCACAGTGGCGCCCTTCGCTACGGCATCATCAACGTGGGCCTGAACATTCTCGAGCTGGGCTGCAGAAGTGAGTGAGCCAACATCCCCGGTGTAGTCGAGTGCCCCAGTTTGGGTCAGGTCGTTGACGCGAGCGGCGAACTCGCGGGTGAACTCGTCGGCGATTGACTCGTGCACGTAGATGCGTTCGATGGAGACACACAACTGGCCCATGGACGCGTAGCAGGCGTAGACGGCATCCGCTGCAGCTTTGGCGGGGTCGGCGTCTGCGAGCACAAGCAATGGGTTCTTGCCACCGAGCTCGAGCGAAGCGCCAATAAGGCGGCCGGCGGCTCGTTCGCCGACCATCGTGCCGGTGGGCGTTGAGCCGGTGAAGCAGACGTAGTCACAGGCGTCGATTACGGCGTTGCCAACTTTGCTGCCGGGGCCGGTAACGATGGGCCAGACTTCGGCGGGGACTCCGGCATCGATATACGCCTCACGGGTCGCGAGCATTGAGAGGGCGCCTTGATTGTCAATCTTCTGGATCACTGAGCTTCCCGCAGCGAGCGCCGGAACAATATCCATGGTGCCGAGGGCGATCGGATAGTTCCACGGCGTGACGACCCCGATAAGCTGCTTGGGCGAGTAGCTGACGCGGGTGCTTATGAGCAGGGGGATACCAGCGCGACGACGTTTCGTGGCCAGCACGCGCTGCGCCGAGAGAGCGTAATAACGCGTGACTGTTGTGGCCTGAAAGATCTCTTCAAAGGCTTGACCCCTGGTCTTGCCCGACTCGGTCTGCAGCAGGTCGAGTAGCTCTTCGCGGCGTTCCAGCAATAGATCGTGGGCGCGTAGCAGTACGCGGCGGCGGTGGGCGAAGCCGGCTGATTTCCATGCACGCTGGGCGTGACGGGCGGATGCTGCGGCATCCTGAACATCGCTGATTGAGCTCAGTGGCAGCTCATGCAGGGGCTGCCCGGTGAACGGGGCGATCACGGTAGCAGTGTCGGAGGATGTGCGGCTCAGTTGGGCGACGAGTGCGTCACGGCGTCGGGCTCCGACGAGTGCAGAAAGCGTGTTTGGCGACATGCCCCAACACTAAGACCGGGAGCCACAATTTCCGCTGTGTGTAGCGATAGGCTCACAAAGATGACGACCGCAGCACCGCGAACTCTGACCCGAACCACAATTGCCACCTATGCCATCGGCTCTTTGGGTACCGGAGGTTTTGCCGCGCTGCCTGGCCTCGTGCTGGTGTACTACCTGACCGACACCCTCGGTATCGCCGCACTTGCCGCGGGCATTGTGGTGACGATCGCCAAGGTGTGGGACGTGCTGATTGATCCGGTGATCGGTGCCAGAAGCGACCGCAGCCTCGCCCATCGCGGCACGCGCCGACCGGTGATGTTGTTAGGGGCGATCCTGCTGCCCGTTCTCTTTGTGCTGACCTTCGCTGTTCCGGCCGGTATCGGTCCCGTTGCCTCGGGTATCTGGGTCTTCGTGGCTTTTGTTGCTGCAGCGACCGCCTTCAGTATGTTTCAGGTGCCCTACATCGCGCTGCCCGCCGAACTGACGAGCGGCTACGACCAGCGCACTAAGTTGCTGGCTACCCGCGTCGTGGTGCTGACCATCGCGATTCTGTTGTTCGGGGCTGGTGCCCCAGAGATTCGTGACGCATTTGCGGATGAACGGCTCGGCTACCTCGTGATGGCGCTTTCCGCAGCAGCACTCATCGGCGTCTCGCTCATCATCTCCTCGTTTGTTGCCCCAACGGGCACCGTGGCTTCTGCGCCGACAGTGTCGATTGCCGCGACGTACCGGGCCGGACTTGCCGCGCTCAAGCGCAGCCAACCCTTTCGTTCGCTGCTGCTGACCTTCCTGTTGCAGGGACTCGCCACCGGTGTGATGCTCGCCGGTGCCCAATACGTGGCCACCTGGGTGCTCGGCGCCGGAGTTGCGATTCTCTTTGTCTCGCTCATCGGCCCCGCACTGGTCTTCGCCCCGGTCTGGGCGGCAATCTCGCGCCGTATTGGCAAGGAGCGTGCCTTCGTGTGGGCTTCTGCACTGTATGGCGTTGCAGCGTTGCTCATCGTGTTGCAATTGTGGTGGCCCGGTGCATGGATCTACGCTCCCGTCGCGCTCGCCGGTGCGGGCTACGCCGGAATGCAGGCTCTACCGATGTCGATGCTGCCCGACGTGATCTCCCACGACTCGCGCCGCCACAAGATCGCCTCAGCAGGCACCTTCGGGGGAGTTTGGACTGCGGGCGAAACCACAGGCATGGCACTCGGAGCGACAGTGTTGACCATCGTGCTTGCGACATCCGGTTACGTCGAATCAGTGGCGAATCAGATGGTGGCTCAACCCGATTCGGCGATTGCGGGCATCATCATCAGCTTCAGCATTGTGCCTGCCGCGATCATCGGCGTCTCGCTGCTGACGTTTGCACGCTATCCACTGCGCCGACACGACATCGAGCATGCAGACACTGGCTCTGCGGACACCGACTCTGCAGGCACCGAACCCGCAATCAGCGATCAGGAGAACTAGTGAACTTTGACCACGAGCCCGCGGACATTCTGGAACGACTCGACGAGCTGCGCCGTGCGGATGCGCCCACTCACGGTGGGCGAGTGCTCTCGTATGTGTACGACTCGGGGTTGGCTGAGCTCGACGAGCTAGCTGCCAGCGCCATTCGTGCCGTGCAGCCGGTGAACGGCCTCGACCCCACAACGTTCACCTCGGTTGCGGTCATGGAACGCGAAGTTGTCGCGTTTGCGCGTGACCTGCTCGGCGGCGATGCGGATGTCGTTGGCACGGTAACCACGGGAGGTACCGAGAGCTGTCTGCTGGCCGTCAAGACTGCCCGCGACGTGTGGCGCGGTGCTGGGCCATCGGCACGCACTGGCACGCCGAGGTTGCTGGCCCCGGTGACGGTTCATGCGGCATTCCAGAAGGCCGCTCATTACTTTGGGCTTGAGCTCGATTTGGTTCCCGTTGGACTCGATGGCGTCGTCGCTGCGAAGGATGTGATTGCCCGGTTTGGCGATGATGTTGCGATCGTTGTCGTGTCGGCGCCTAGTTACGCGCACGCAGCGATGGATCCGGTGGTGGAGGTCGCTGCTGCCTCTGCTGAACACGGCATTGCCTGCCACGTTGATGCGTGTATTGGTGGCTGGGTGTTGCCGTTCTGGGAGGGCGTCGAGCCGTGGAACTTCACGGTCCCGGGCGTCACCAGCATCAGCGCCGACCTGCACAAATTTGGTTACGCGCCCAAGGGGGCCTCGGTATTGCTCCAGCGCGACCGTGACCGCCAGCGCGCACAATACTTTGCGACCACCCGCTGGCCGGGCTATCCGATCGTGAACCCCACAATTCTGGGCTCGAAATCGGCCGGTCCGCTGGCTGCTGCCTGGGCGATTATTCAGGCGCTTGGCACGAGCGGTCTTGCCGAGCTTGCCGCGTCGTGCGCGCGCTCCACTCGTGCCGTGCGCGACGTTATTGAGGGGATTGAGGGCCTGCGCGTGGTCGGCGAGCCTGTTGGACCGTTGCTGGCGGTGGCATCTGACGAGACTGTTGCTGCCGACCGCCGGGTTGATGCCCACCACTGGGCTGATCAGGCGCGACTGCACGGCTTCTTCCTGCAGTTGCAGCCCGGCCTGGCCCAGAGCGATGGCACCGTGTTGCCGGCGACAACGCACCTCACGATTACTCCGGTGACGGAGAGCGTGCTCGACGAGTTGAGCACCGCACTGCGGTCGGCGGCTGACGAGGTTCGGGGGATTCCTGCTGTCTCTGCAGAGGCAGCGCTCGCAGCCCTGCCCGCAGAGGTCGGTGCGGCTCTGTCTGCTCCGGATGCTCCTCCGCTCACTTCAGAGCAGGCCGCCGGAGTCTTGGCGATGATCGGCTTAGAGGGCGCCAACGACGGCCTCCCTGAACGTATGGCGCCCCTGCTCGCGTTGATTGGTGCGTTGCCCGCACCGCTCACGGAGCGCTTGCTCACCGAACTGCTGGCGCGCTTGGTGGAACCCACGAGTTAGTGCGGCTGGCGCTACGGCGGCCCTTAGCTCATTTGGGCGCCGTCGACGGTGTGCTCGCGTTCGAAGCGTGTAGCTTCATCGACGAGAGCTTTCACGACGGCACGCACTGAGGGGCGCTCGGCGCGGTCGGGGCGCAACAGCGCAGAGATGAGCCTCGATGAAGGCACGCCTTTGAGTGGCCTCGTGATGAGTCCGTTCTCGCGGTCTCGGGTGGTGAAGCGCGGCAAGATCGCGATGCCATGCCCGGCAGCGACGACGGCTTCGACGATGCTGTTGTCGGTAAGCCGCTGGGCGACCTTTGCCGGGGCGCCGTTGGCGGCTTCGATACGTCGCAGGATGCGGTCGAAGGGCAGACCGGAGGGCACACCGATCCAGGTTTCGTCGATCAGATCCGCGGGAGTGAGCGCCGCTTTGCGACCGAGCGGATGATCTTCGGGGAGTGCGACATCCAGTGACTCCCGCATGAGAGGAACAATGGCGAGCCCGCGTTCGGTCCACGACGGTAAAATGTGGGGGGAGTCGGAGACGACGACGTCGTAGTCGGCGGTGAGATTGGCCACGTCTTCGAGCACCGAGTCTTGGTCATTGCAGTACAGCTTGAGCCCCGCCAGACGATTGACGGAGTGGAGAAGCCCGGGCAGCAGCATCTCGCCGCCGGTGGGAAAGATTGTCATCGTGACTTCACCGCGCGGAGACTCGCGAAAGTCGTTCCAGAGCGCTTCAGCCTTCTCAATTGCCGTTGCCACATCTGTTGCCGTTTGGGCGAGAGCACGGCCAGCCGAGGTCAGCACTATGCCCCGGCCCACGCGCTCGGTGAGGGGGATGCCGGCCTCGCGTTCCAGGATTTTGAGCTGCTGCGAGACGGCGGATGGGGTGCGCATCGTAGCCTTCGCGACCGCGGTGATGCTGCCGCGGTCGGCCAGTTCGCGCAGCAGTTCCAGCCGACGTATCTCCATGTAGATAGCCTACATAGTTAGATAAGGAAGATCATCTTGTTCTAACAGGTTAATCACGATGAAATATAGACATGAACATCGAACTCGTCATCATTGGGGCACTGTCCGCATTCGGCATCATCGCAACCATGCGTGCCGTCGCAACCGACGGATACCGTCGCACCCCCACCCGCCGCTACCACCAGATGCCGTAGCCACCGCCCGTCGGTACACGCAACACCACAGCAACTAATGCTGTGGTGTTTTTGCGTTAACGGACACCGCGCACGCCGTTCACAGGACAGTGCCGCTAGTTGGTGCTGAGGCCCAACTTGCGGCCGGCAACGCTGCGCTTATGTGAGCGGAGGGTTGCGGCAAGAGCGTGGATGGCCTGGGCTGCCGGATCCTCGGGAGCCGCGATTACTACGGGGACCCCAGCATCGCCGCCCTCGCGCAGGGCGATGCTCAGCGGGATCGACGCCAAGACCGAGACTGGCTCCTCTGGAGTGGAGAGCTTGGCTGCGGCATCCGCCCCACCGCCTGAGCCAAAGAGTTCGAGCACGCTGCCATCGGGCTGGGGGAGACCGGCCATGTTTTCGATGACGCCGATCACGCGCTGACCGGTTTGGCGGGCAACGAGTCCGCTGCGTTCGGCCACATCGGCAGCGGCCGACTGTGGGGTCGTGACAACAACAACATCGGAGTGGGGCAGCAACTGCCCGAGGGAGATCGCCACGTCGCCAGTGCCGGGCGGCAGGTCGAGCAGTAACACATCAAGGTCGCCGAAGAACACATCGGTGAGGAACTGCTGAATCGTGCGGTGCAGCATTGGCCCGCGCCACGACACCGCCGTGTTCTCCTCGACAAACATGCCGATCGAGATCACCTTCACGTCGTAGGCAACCGGCGGCAAAATCATCTCGCCCACCTGAGTGGGTTTCGCGCCCTGCAGACCAAGCAGCCCAGGAATCGAGAACCCGAATACATCGGCATCGATCACGCCGACGCGCAAACCGGTCTGGGCCAGCGACACAGCCAGGTTCGCGGTGAGCGTCGACTTGCCCACGCCACCCTTACCGCTTGTCACTGCCACAATCTGAGTCAGCGAATCGGGCCCGAACTGCATCGTCTTGGGGCGCCCCTTGCGCAGCTTCTCGGTGAGGGCATCGCGTTGCGCGCGCGACATGATCGACACGGTCACCGTCACCTCGAAAATGCCCGGCACACGGGCGGTAGCCTCGCGCACGTCACGTTCGATCGAAGTAGCGGCTGGGCATCCGACAATCGTCAAAGTGAGACCCACGGATGCCGCACCAGCGTCATCTACCGAGACTCCAGAAATCATGTCGAGCTCTGTCACCGGGCGACGAATCTCGGGGTCAATCACGGAGGCCAACGACTGCAGCACAGCAGCTTCTAATGGATTGGTGCTGGGCGACTGGGTGCTAGCCGAATCGGCGGCGCGCGAACCATCGCCGGGCGAACCCTTGTCGAGCTCAGCGGTCACGAAGGCGCCGAGCTCTCATCGTCGGCCTCGCTATCTTTCTCGAGTTCTTCGAGCAGGGAGCGAAGCTCGGCACGTATAAAGTCTTTGCTGGCCAAATCGGTCATTGCCAAACGCAGCGCAACAACTTCGCGGGCAAGGTATTCGGTGTCGTTGAGGTTGCGCTCGGCACGCTGACGATCTTGCTCGATCTGAACACGGTCGCGGTCATCTTGACGGTTCTGAGCGAGCAGGATCATTGGCGCCGCGTACGATGCCTGCAGCGACAGGATCAGCGTCAGCAACGTGAAGTTGGTGGCGCGAGGGTCAAATTGGGCGCCGATTGGTGCGCTGGTGTTGTAAATCAACCACACGCCAACGAAGGCGGATAGTCCAACAAGAAACCACGGCGTGCCCATGCCGCGAGCGAAAGCTTCGGAGTACCGGCCCATGCGATCGCGACTTTGGAACATACCAAAACCGCTGCGAAGACCCTTGGGAGTGTCCAGGCGCAGTTCGTTGCGCTGTGATCGAAGTGACCGCTTAGCTGGTGCCACGTGGTGCCCTCCCTGCGCGAATTGCTTTCTGTTGAACGATGGTTAGCGGTCTAGTAGAAGTGTCGTCGAAACTCGCCGACTCGTCGGTGGTACTTCGCCAGTCATCGGGAAGCAGATGATCAAGCACGTCATCAATGGTCACCACCCCGAGGAGTCGGTGGTTGTCATCAACCACGGGAACCGAAACGAGGTCATAGCTGGCGAGGATGCGCGAAACTTCTGCCGCCGTTGTCGACGAGCGTACCGGCTCAAGAGACTGGTCAATCAAAGCACCGAGACGTTCGTTGGGCGGATAGCGTAGCATCCGCTGAAAATGAACCATACCGAGCAAGCGACCAGTCGGCGGCTCGTATGGAGGCAGGGTGACGCAGATTGCGGCACCCAACGCTGGAGCAAGTTCGTGACGGCGGATGAGGGCAAGACCCTCAGCTACCGTCGCGTCGGCAGACACAATGATCGGCTCGGTCGTCATCAGACCACCGGCAGTATCGGAGTCGTAGCTGAGCAAGAAGCGAACATCTTCGGCTTCTTCGGGCTCCATGAGATCAAGGAGAGTCTCGCCGCGCTCGTCGGTGAGATGGGCGATAAGGTCGGCCGCGTCATCCGGCTGCATCTGATCGAGCACGTCGGCAGCACGATTGTCATCGAGCTTGTTGAGCAGATCAACCTGCTCTTTTTCGGGCATCTCTTCGAGCACATCGGCGAGACGATCATCGGAAAGTTCTTCAGCGACTTCCATCATGCGCTGCTCGGGCAGTTCGAGCATGGCGTTGGCGAGGTCAGCGGGCAAGAGGTCAGAGAAGCTCGCAACGAGTTGGGTAGCCGACTGCGCCTCGCCCTTGTGCGCGTTGTGTTTGATCTCATCCCACGCCGCAAAATCGGTGGCGCCCTTGGCAAAGAGTGGTGAGCCAGCGGCTTTCGGGCGGCGCAGGAAGAGCTGATTGATCTCCCATTCGCCAATATCGACCTCTTCGATCGCAACGTCTTCGATTTGGGCTTCGCCAGAACCATCGCGCATACCGACGCGGCGACCAAGCAACTCAGCCATTACCCGGATCTCGCCACCACGCTGCTCAAAGCGACGCAGATTGAGGAGACCGGTGGTGATGATCTGCCCAGAGCCGATGCTTGTCACACGGCCGATGGAGAGAAAAACGTGACGCTTGCCTGGGACTTCGGCAATCATTCCGACAACGCGCGGGCTCGCATCAGAGCGCTCCACGACGAGCACATCGCGAACCTTGCCAACGCGATCTCCATTGGGATCGAAGACCGAGCAGCCCACCAATCGGGCGACGAATACTCTTGAGGTGCTCACAACTAAAACCATACCCTTGCATGGGACAATGAACCGATGAGTAACTTCAGTGGATTCTCCCGCCGTGTGCGGCAACAGTCGAGCGTGCCGCGCGGAGACGTTCTCGGCAGCTACGACAGCTATACCGACGCACAGACCGTAATCAACCAGCTCGCCAAAGCAGAATTCGACGTTAAAGGCATCGCCATCGTCGGTCGTGACCTCACCACCGTCGAGGTAGTCACAGCCCGATTGAGCTACGGCCGTGGAGCACTCGCTGGTGCAACCACGGGAGCGTGGCTCGGACTATTCTTTGGCCTGATCACCACCATCATCGCGCCGGTAACGCCCCAGCAAGTGGGCATCTTCTTCGCCGCGATCCTTACCGGTGCAGGCATCGGAATGATCTTCGGAGTCGTCAACTACTCCATGATGCGCAAGCGTCGCGACTATGCGGCGACGTCACAACTCATCGCCGATCGCTACGAGATCATCATCTCGCCCGATCTCGCAGCCAAGGCACACGGCATTCTGGGCACGGCCGCTGCTGGGGCGCACGGTGTGCACTCGGCACCGCACGTGCCAAGCGCATCAGACGCGATCGACAGCAAGGACTCTGACGAGACTGCCAAATAGCGAACTCGCCGCCGGTACTAGTGAGGCGCGCGCCGAGCTATCGCTGACGCACGCCTCCAGCACTAGGAGCGTGCGATCCACGCTTCGACGGCATCCGCACTGCGCGGGATGTTGACTGACATGTTTTCGGCACCATCTTCGGTCACGAGAATGTCATCTTCGATGCGCACACCGATGCCGCGGTACTCCTCGGGAACGGTGAGATCGTCGGGCTGGAAGTAGAGGCCGGGTTCGATCGTGAAGACCATTCCGGGCTCAAGCACGCCATCGAGGTACATGTCGCGACGGGCTGCCGCGCAGTCGTGCACGTCAATGCCGAGATGATGGCTGGTGCCGTGAACCATGTAGCGACGGTGGAACTGGTTGTCCGGAAGCAGTGACTCTGCGGCAGACACAGGCAGCAGGCCCCACTCAGCGGTCTTCTCAGCGATTACCCGCATTGCTTCGGCGTGGATGTCGCGGAACTTAATTCCAGGGCGCACGATCGCAAATGCGGCATCCGCCGCTTCCAGCACCGCGTCATACACACGACGCTGAATTTCGGTGAACGTGCCACTGATGGGCAGCGTGCGAGTGATATCTGCGGTGTAGTAGCTGTCGAGCTCGATACCAGCATCGATCAGGATCAGGTCGCCAGGCTTTACGGGGCCGTCGTTGCGGGTCCAGTGCAGCACACAAGCGTGCGGACCTGATGCGGCGATCGTGTCGTAGCCGACGGTGTTACCTTCGGCGCGAGCGCGACGGTTGAAGGTGCCCTCCACGAGGCGCTCACCGCGAGTGTGCTCAACAATGTTGGGCAGGTCGGCTACTACATCATTGAAGCCCTGCTGGGTGGCGTTCACCGCAGCACGCATCTCGTTAACCTCATAGACATCCTTCACGAGACGCAACTCGCTCAAGTCGCGGCTGAGGTCACCATCGCGATCATGCTCAAGCGCTTCAGAATCGGCGGCCAGTAGACGGCGGCCATCAACCTGATCGGTCACGTCACGGTCACCATCGCGCACGATGAGCGTAATAGCGTCGACGAGGTCGAGCACAGCCTCAAAGTCGGCAAGCGGCAGAGTCTCGAGGCCGAGATCGGTGGCTACGTTGCTGAGTGACGGGCGCGGGCCTGTCCAGAACTCTCCGACATCCGGGTTCGCGTAGAACTCGTTGGTGTCGCGGCCAGCAGCCGGACGGAAGTAGAGCGTGGCGGTGTGGCCGGCATCAGTCGGCTCCATCACGAGCACACTGCCGGGAACGGCATCCGAACCCCAACCAGTGAGGTGGGCAAAGGTGGAGTGGGCGCGGAACGGGTAGTCGGTGTCGTTGGAGCGAACCTTGGCGGCACCGGCCGGAATGATTAGGCGTTTGCCGGTGTGGAGCTGCGAAAGTCGTGCGCGGCGGTCTGCAGCAAACGCTGCCTGATCGCGCGGAATTACGTCAGCTTCTACGCGCTCAGCCCATCCAGAAGAGATGTAGTCAGAGAATCCCGAAGACTGGGGAGTCGTTGAGCGGTTAGAGGTCGCGCGAGGGGTGGGTGGTGATGAATCTGCCATACATCTAGTGTCGCCCCTAGGGTGCCAAAAGGCACTATTGGGTTGGCGAGAGGGTCGCCAAGATGGGTCGGTGGTCGCTGCCATTGCCATCGTGAGATTCGATGACACGCATCCCAGTAATCGACCAGTCGCTTGATGCCATTACGTGGTCGATCGGGGCGCCGAGTAGTGCTGGCAACTGTGTCGGCCAGGTTCCGATGGCAGCATTGTCGGTGACGGCTGCAGCATCGATGCAACTGCCAAGCGCAAAGTCTCCGCCATCGGCGAGCGAGGCATAGTGATCAAGCGTTGAGTTGAAGTCACCAGCCAGGATGACGTTGCTGGCCCGGCACTGATCGGCAAGCCAGTCGAGATCACTGCGCCAGTTGGCCATTTCGCCGCGAATAGGTGCGACAGCGTGCACAGCAACAAACGTGGGGCCGTCGCCGTCTTGCGGCACCGCCACCAGACTGGGCAGTGTCGAGGTGGTGCGGGTTGACAGGTCAACACTGTATTCGCCCAAATCGACGCTAATCAGAATCGTCGTTGACCGGGACTTTGACACCTCGTCGTAGGCGAGCGTGTGCACCCACATGGGGCGATTGCCATCCGCCATCAACTGGGCAATCTCAAAGCCCAACTCGCGGGTAGTTTCTGGCAGAGTCACAACATCCGCATCATTCAGTAGTGCGAGTTCAGCGATAGTCGAGGCACCTGGCGCATCGCCAAGCGTGTTCCAGGAGAGCACCGTGACATCACCCTCTGCCTTGGTCTCGAATCCGGGGCTGCCAAAACCGCGCGTGGCCAGCACAACAAGGCTGAGCGCACTGAAGGCGAGCGCGACAACAGCGAGGGATGCCGTGAACCGGTGCATGCGCGCCGAAAGTAGAGAGATCAGCGTCAACCCCAGCACGGCGACAAATGCCACGGCGGCAGCGAGGCCGCGAAGCGAAACCAGTTGTGCGACTCCCGCAGTCTGTTCGAGCGAAAACAGCTGAGGCCAAGCCACGACAACAAGGGCGGCGGCGATAGCGACAATAAAGGTCGCTGCAAGGATGCGTTGAAACATAGCGACCTGAGCCTAGAGCAATAGGCTTGGACAATGCGCAACACACCGATCGACCTGCACACTCACAGTGCTGTGTCTGACGGCACCGAAACGCCTACCCAGCTGGTTCGGTCTGCCAAGAGAGCTGGGCTCGGCACTGTCGCGCTCACCGACCACGATTCCACAGCGGGCTGGCAGGAGGCGATCTCGGCTGCCGCCGTTTCAGGAATCACCGTGATCCCTGGCATGGAACTGAGCACCAACTATGGCCCAGCGAGCGTGCACGTGCTCGCCTACCTTTTTGACCCGCTCGACCGCACCATCGTCACCGAGACGGCACGCATTCGGGATGGCCGACTGCGCCGGGCTGAACGCATCGTCGAGAAGATCGCTCTCGACTACGACATCAGTTGGGATGACGTACTCGCCGAATCGTCAGACGGAACCACCCTAGGGCGCCCACACATTGCCGATGCACTCGTGCGCAAGGGGCACGTCTCCAACCGCAGTGCGGCGTTTGAGAGCATCCTGCACTGGCAGGGCGGCTACTACGAGAAGTACTACGCCCCGAGCCCGCTCGAGGGAGTCAAGATGATCGTCGCAGCAGGCGGAGTGCCTGTGCTCGCGCATCCGGCCGCCCACGGAAAGTACCGCCAGCTCACCGGTTCGGTGATCAAATCGTTGGCTGACGAAGGCCTGTTTGGGCTTGAAGTCAATCACCGCGATAACTTGCCCGAGGGCCGCGAATTTTTGCTTGAGCTGTGCGCTAAATACGGGCTCGAAGCTACAGGGGCCAGTGACTATCACGGGATGGGCAAGCCCAACCGCCTCGGCGAAAACACCACCGCGCCGACCGTGCTCGACAAAATCATTGCGCGGGCAACCGGCTCGAAGCCGTTCATCGCCAACGCCACGACCTAGAGACTGCGCCGCCGAGACGTCAGCGTTCGCCATTAACCCCGCCGAGTAGGAGACAGCATGACCAGTAACGCCGAACAGTGGAATGCCCTCACCCCCGAACTGCTGCGGAGCCGCGGTAGCAATAAATGGACGGCGCCCGAAGGTGAACTGCTGTGTGCCGGTGTTGCTGAAATGGACTTCGGCACCGCGCCAGCCGTGCTCACGGAGTGGGCGTCGATCGCTGAGCGTCTCGAATTTGGGTACCCCAATGAGTCGGTTGCGCGGGAGATGAGCGCTGCGACAGCGAAATGGCATAACGAACAATACGGCTGGGCAGTGGATACCGCAGACATTTTCCCGCTGGCCGACGTGATCAAAGGGCTCGAGCTAGCTATCGTCGAATTCAGCAAGCCCGGGGCACCCGTGATCGTGCCCACGCCGGCCTACATGCCGTTCTTGCTCGTCCCGAAAATCTTCGACCGCGACGTCATCGAATCACCCATGCTGCGCGGCGACGACGGCAGCTTTGCGCTTGACCTCGACGACATCGCCACGCACTTTGCCGCCGGCGCCAACCTGCTCGTGCTCGCTAATCCCGGAAACCCTACAGGCAAGGTCTACTCGCGCGACGAACTGTCTGCGCTCGCTGATGTTGCCGACGCCCACGGTGCCCGCGTCTTTAGCGACGAAATTCACTCGCCGCTCACACTCTTCGGCAACCGCCATGTGCCGCTAGCGAGCGTCTCGGATGCCGGAGCACGTGTTTCGATCACCGCAACAAGCACGTCAAAGGCTTTCAACCTGCCCGGGCTCAAGTGTGCACAAATCATCCTGAGCAATGACGCCGATCGCGCTCTTTGGGAGACGATTGGCTGGATGGCGTCTCACGGGGCAAGCACGCCCGGTATGCGTCTGAACACGGCCGCCTACCTAGGGGGCGAGCCATGGCTGAGTGAGGTACGCGAATACGTCGAGGGCAACATTGAGTACCTGTGGGCAGCGCTCGCAGAGCAGCTTCCCGACGCACAGATGGCTCCGATGCAGGGCACCTATCTGGCGTGGGTCGACTTGCGTGCATATTCGGATGAGCCAGAACTCGCGGAAATGCTGGCCGAAAAGGCGGGCATCCGAGTCAATGGTGGAGTCGGTTACGGTGCGGTTGGTGCTGGCCACATCCGCGTGAACGTCGCTACCTCGCGTCCCATCCTTGAGCGGCTAGTTGCCCAGCTCGCTGCCGCAATGACGGCCTAGAAGGCGCGCGCTGAGGCGGGAGCGCTGCTCCAACCGTCTGTGCTGAGGCGCTGTTCGAGCGAGTCGAGGATGAGATCAAGCCCGATCTCGAACTCGTTGGCGTAGCTGTAGCCGGGCAACATCGCGTGACCGACTGCGATCTCCGTCAGGTGGGGAAACTCGTCAGCGGGCATGTCATGCACGATCGACTCGGCAACCTCGGTGAGCTCATCGGGCGTACTGAACGGCAGACTGACCTGCTGGAGAACGAAACCGTAGATGTAGCTGTCGAGTGCGGAGAACGCGTGGGCGGCGCCGGCGATGAAGAATCCGCCGACCCGGAGCGCTCCAATCACGGCATCGTGGTGACGCAGGGTGGCGAGCCCGGGGTCGCGGCGAGAGTCCATTCATGGTCGAGGCCATCACGAACGACGCGCTCATTGAGCAAGCACCTGCGATCGTCGGATGCCGCAGCGAGTCCGCCCTAGCGCACGCGGCGTCGCTACACGCCTAGCCTTCGAAAACGGGCTGGCGCCCGACAGGACGTGGCCCACTGTGTCTGTACCGGTTCTTGCTCACGCACGAGAATCAGCGGTCGTGGCAAACTAAACACATGAGCGTAGTCGAGAACTCAAAACTCACGATTGTTGGAGCCGGCAGTGTGGGCGCAAGCGCCGCGTATGCGGCCCTGATCAGGGGGTCGGCCCGCCAGATCGCGCTGTACGACATCGCTACGAAGAAAGTGGATGCCGAAGTGCTCGACCTAGCCCACGGCACACAGTTCACGGGGTCAAGTCAGATCGTGGGCGGAAGTGATATCTCTGTCGTTACAGGGTCGCACGTCGTTGTGATCACCGCTGGTGCAAAGCAGAACCCTGGCCAGACCCGCCTTGAGCTTGCTGATGTCAATGCCCGCA
Organism: Rhodoglobus galactosidasius; assembly: GCF_054957775.1. NCBI lineage: Bacteria > Bacillati > Actinomycetota > Actinomycetes > Micrococcales > Microbacteriaceae > Rhodoglobus > Rhodoglobus galactosidasius. The sequence goes on from NZ_JBQIAV010000007.1 coordinate 181,307, forward strand.
TTCTTGGGTCGATGATGCCGCAGCTAATGGAGGTCGCTCCCAACGCGATCTATGTCATTGTGACAAACCCCTGCGACGTGCTTACTGTGCTCGCCCAAGAGCAGTCGGGCCTCCCGCCCGAGCGTATTTTCGCTTCCGGTACAGTGCTCGACACTTCGCGTCTGCGGTGGAACCTCGCAGAACGCGCAGGCGTATCGCCATCCAGCGTTCACGCGTCGATCGTTGGAGAGCACGGCGACTCTGAATTCCCGCTGTGGTCGCGGGCCACAATCGGTGGTGTTCCGGTTCTTGAATGGGAAAGCGAAGGCCACCCGCGTATGACGCAAGCGGAGCTCGATGAAATCGCCATCGGCGTCCGCGACGCCGCCTATAAGGTGATCGAGGGCAAGGGCGCGACGAACTACGCAATCGGCTTGTCGACCGCACATATCGTCGAAGCTATTTTCGGCGACAAACACTCCGTAATGCCTGTCGCTCCCGTGCTCACCGACTTCCACGGGCTCAGCGGCGTCGCGCTCTCGGTGCCATGCATCGTTAGTGCTTCGGGGGCAACCCCGATCAAGGAAACCGCGTTTAGCGAGAGGGAGATGCTTCTCCTCACCGAGTCGGCGACCGCGCTCCGTGGCGTCGCTGACTCGCTACGAACATAGGCAGGCCAGAGGTAGCGACCTTGGTGTCCTCAGGAATATCGAGCTCGGTGAAGAGCTGGGGCTCGATGAGTACGTTTCACTAGCTGACGGCGATTGGCGTAGCGATTCCTGACGTGTTCGTCTGAGCATCCGCGAAGTTGCTGTCGACTATTACGCGGCAATCTTCGATTGCGCTTCGAAGCAGTGCTCTCATGCGCTCGTTGGTGCTAGGCGAGCAGGCCTCGGCGATGCCAATCACAGCCGTGCGGATGATGGACTCGGTCATTCGCATTACCGCGCGTCCCCGACGTTCGACACCGTGCTCAGCAATGAACTTTCGTGCCCAATGTTCGGCATACGGAGCTTTAGCGAAAGCTGAAGCGACGCCGACCGTCAGGGTTGAGTCAGCCAAGGACTCAAATTTAGCCAGCTGCGACTGGATAGCAATGATGCCGACTGCGAGCGCTCGTTGACGTTCCTCGCTGGCAATCGGCAGAGCCATTGTTGCGGCTCGCAGCGCGATGCGAAGTTCCACTCGCGGATCGGCACTGGTCACGCCGATCACCGAAGGTATGAGTTCTGCCAGCTTCGACCGATCTCCGTCAGAAGTGCAGTCGTTGACCAACCGGGCCAAGAGGGCTAACGCCGGGTGCGTACACGAGGGGTGGTCGCTCCACTTCTCTCCGGCAAGGTAGGAGGCGAACTCCATAAAGCATCCACCCCTGCGCGGGGCTCGGTGACGCCCAACTGAGAGAACAGGCATGAAGTCTGGTGAATAGTTCGTCTTGTGCACCGGCATTGCTCTCCTCCTTGCCTACCGTGCGCTGAGGAACGTTTCTCCCAGTGTGCGCCCATTCTGCCGATAAAACCAGAGCCGCCGGCGGACCATGTGGAGAGCAGTTGAGAGTGCCGTGTCAGTCCCGGCGCACCAACAAAGAAAGCCCCACACGAGGTGGAGCTTTCTTGAAACTTCTGGATAGCGCGTGTTAGGCGCTCGGGGGTGGAGTCGGCGCACCCTCATTGCCACCACGGCGGCGGCGAGTGCGCTTGCGGCGTGCCGGTGCTCCACCATCGTGGGTTCCGCCACCTTCGGGGCGAACGTTCTCGTCAGTCGAGCGTGTACTCGAAGCGGAACCAGCATCGCTGCCCGAACCTGAATCGGATCCGGTCGAACGCGAACGGTTGCGCGGTGGTCGTGACGAGCCATCGCCTGAGCGCTGCGAGTCGCGGCCTCGGCCATTGCCTGAGCGACCGCCTGCACTTGAGCCACCCGACGTCGCCGTGCGAACGACAGGGGCGTGCGAGCCAGGAAGGCGACCCTTGGTGCCCTCAGGAATGTCGAGGTCGGTAAAGAGGTGCGGGCTCGACGAGTATGTTTCGGTCGGTTCGGGGATGCCCATCTCGAGAGCCTTGTTGATGTGCGTCCACTTAAGCATGTCTGCCCAGTCAACGAACGTCACAGCGACACCGGTCTTGCCTGCGCGACCGGTACGGCCGGCGCGGTGCAGATAGGTGTCATGGTCGTCGGGGATGGTGTGGTTGATTACGTGCGTAACGTCGTTGACGTCAATTCCGCGAGCCGCAACATCCGTCGCAATAAGAATGTCCTTCTTGCCGGCCTTGAACGCAGCCATTGCACGTTCACGCTGCTCTTGGTTAAGGTCACCGTGAACGGCCGCAGCGTTGAAGCCACGATCGTTGAGCTCTTCAACGAGCTTGGCTGCAGCACGCTTGGTGCGCGTGAACACAACAGTCTTGCCGCGGCCTTCAGCCTGCAGGATGCGGGCGATGACCTCATCTTTGTCGAGGTTGTGCGCACGATAAACGACGTGCTTGATGTTCTTCTGCGTCAAACCCTCGTCGGGGTCGGTGGCGCGGATGTGAATCGGCTTGTTCATGAAGCGACGAGCGAGAGCCACGATTGGCCCTGGCATCGTTGCGGAGAACAGCATGGTGTGGCGTGTGGGGGGAGTCTGCGCAAACAGTTTCTCGATGTCGGAGAGGAAGCCGAGGTCGAGCATCTTGTCTGCCTCATCCAAGACCATGACCGTGATGTTTTTTAGCGAAAGCATTCGCTGGCTGGCCAGGTCAAGCAGACGGCCGGGAGTACCGACGATGACTTGTGCGCCATCCTTGATCTGTTCGATCTGACCCTCGTAGGCCTTGCCGCCATAGATCGCGGCGATCTTGGTTGAGCGATTGGATGCTGCAAGCACGAGGTCTTCAGCTACCTGAACACACAGCTCGCGAGTCGGCACAACGATAAGTGCCTTCACTCCGGGCTCTGGGTCGGTGCCCAGCGACTGCAACACGGGGAGGCCGAATCCGAGCGTTTTGCCGGTACCGGTTTTTGCTTGCCCGATGATATCTTGACCAGCAAGACCCATGGGGATGGTTTGAGTTTGGATCGGGAACGGTTCGAGGATGCCCTTGGTTGCAAGCGCATCGACCATGTCCTGATCGATATTGAGTTCTGAGAAAGTCACGTATGAAGCCCGTCTAGGTGCGATGCGCCCTTTTTGACCTGGGGCGCCGGACCCCCTCCAGATTCGGGGGGATGCCCGAAGTTTAGCGGGTAGGACTGGGCTGAAGCGGTGAACTGGAGCGGCGAGGCGGGTTGTTGCACCCGCGTCAAGCACCAACACGCTCTAAGCTGGCTGGGTGGCTAAGTGGTTTTCACGCGAATCAGGACGCATCGAAGTGCCTCGCCTTCGATCACGTTCCGATGATTTGCCGACCGAAAAAATAGCGCTCGCAGAGTTTGCTCCCGACATTTTGGGATTCCTCGGGCGTGCGGCCTATGTGCAACTCATGATCTTCGAGAATCTATCTCGGGTAATTTCCAATGCGCCAACGACAGCAGCCAAAACGGCGATCGGCAAAGCTGCGGAGTTGTCTCTGGGCAAGCACCGAGCGCTCGTCGCCGAAATTACTAAGGTGGGCGGTTCGCCGGCCGAAGTAATGGATCCCTTTACTGACGCATTTGATCAGTTCGAGCGGGTTGCTCGCGGCGCCGACTGGTACGAGGCGATGATTACTGCCTATCTCAGTGCCGGTTTCTTCGACGATTTCTATGCGCGACTCGCTGCGGGCCTTCCCACGGAATCGCACACACGCTTGGTCGCAATCTTCTCCGGTGAATCCGGCGAGAAGGTTCTTGCTGAATACTTGCAGGCAGCGATCGATGCCAACCCGCGGCTTGACTCCCGACTAGCGATGTGGGGCCGACGACTCGTTGGCGACATGATGCTGGCTGCGCGATCAGCTCTCGTATTCCCAGATCACACACGATCAACCGAGGCGCAGGTCGAGCCGGTATTCACCGAACTCATCGCCGCACACACGCGTCGAATGGATGCGCTCGGCCTTACTGCCTAGATTCGTGCGCTGGCGAGCCGCTGGTTCGCTGCGTCAACAGCGGTGCTGCGAGCGAGTTAGCTAGTTGTGTGCGAGCTCGTCGAATGCGCGAGCATCCGCAGCTTCACGGTGACGCGGTAGCAGTAGCGCGGTAGCGAGGGCTGCACCGCCGCCAGCCAGAAGGCTGATTAACCAGATCCAGGTTCCGTCGAACGTGAAGCCGACCCACACGAGCGCAACCCACACCGTTGCGGTTACAGCCGCACCGACGGCAGGCAGCAGTGCGCTGCCGTACATGCCGCGTGACGGCAGTATGTACCGCAAGATTGCGGCGATCGACGCACCGATGACTGTGACGAAGAGCAGTTCCACGCTAGGCCACGAATCCGACGCGGCGGGACTCTTCTTCACCGAGTTCGACGTAGGCGACAGCCGCAGTCGGAACGATGTAAAGCTTGCCCTTGGCGTCGCGCAGGCTCACGTACTTGGCATCCGAGTTCAATGCCTCGGCAATGATCGACTCAACCTCGCTCGACGACTGTGCCGACTCAAAGTTGATCTCACGGGGGCTGTTGTTGATACCGATGCTTATGTCCACACGCCCAGATTACGACACAACCAGAGTCGGCGAATGTCCGTTCTCTGTCAGCGCATCCAGATAACGTTGATTCATGGTCACCTTGCCCCCTGGGCGCGCGGATGTCGCGGCTGCCGAGCCGCACACGCTCGACGCTTCACAGCGCGCTGTTGTCGCGCTTCACGATGGTGTGAGCGCGATTGTGGTCGGGGCGCCAGGCTCAGGCAAGACCGAGACACTCGTTGAGGTAGTTGCCGAGCGGGTGCACGCTCGCGACTGGTCTCCGGAACAGATTGTCGTGCTGTCGGCCACTCGCCACAGCGCTACAGCACTGCGGGATCGACTTGCGGCACGAATCGATGCTCCAACGTTGGGGCCTATGGCGCGCACCGCCAACTCTCTTGCCTTCGAAGTGATTCGAGAGGCTGCTGCTGTGGCAGGCGATGGCGCCCCCACGCTGCTCACTGGCGCCGAGCAAGACCAGATTATCGCCGAGCTGCTGGCTGGCGAGATCGCCGATAACAATGGCGCACCATGGCCGGCCCACCTCGATCAGGAAGTTCGCCGACTGCGCGGCTTCCGCACCGAGTTGCGAGATCTCATGATGCGCTGTGTGGAGTTTGGGGTCACGCCCCAAGAACTTGCGCAGCTGGGCGAACGCACCGACCGTCCGGAATGGGTAGCGGCATCCGCCTTCATCTCTGTGTACGACGGCGTGAAGGCTAGCTATCGCGACCGGCACTTTGATGCGAGCGAGCTGCTTGCTGAGGCCGCCGCGCTCATCACCGAGGGGCGCTACGCTGCAATCGACCGACTTCGCTTAGTGATTGTGGATGACGCTCACGAGCTCACCGAAGCCACGATTTCTTTGCTGCGTGCATTGGCAAGTCGCGGCATCACAATTATCGGCTTCGGCGATCCCGATCTCACTACGGGGTCATTCCGTGGCGCGCAGCCTGCTGTGCTCGCAGCCTGGGCGGCGCGGCTTGAGCTCGACAACTGCCAAACACTTTTCCTGTCGTCAGTGCACCGGCACAGCGCGGTGCTACGCGCGACCATCACTGAGCTGACCCAGCGCATCGGAGTCTCGGGGCTCATCGAGCAGCGCAAGTCGGCAGCGGTCGCGACGGTGCCGTCGAGTATCCACAGCTATCAGTTGGCAACGCCGTCCGAAGAGGTGGCGTTCATCGCCCGCCATCTGCGCGAGAAGCACGTTATTGAGTCGGTGCCGTGGTCGCACATGGCGGTGATTGTGCGCACCGGGTCGCTCATTCCTTCACTTGCACGCCAGTTGCGCACGCTTGAGGTCGTCACGAGTGTGTCGAGTGCTCGCAGTGCGGTTCGCGACGAGTTCAGCGTGAACGGTCTCATCGTGTTGCTCGAATTGGCGTTGGGGCGTCGAGCCTTGGATGCCGCGTCAGCGGTGGAGCTTCTGTGCAGTTCTGTCGGCGGTTTCGATGCGGTCTCGTTGCGTCGGTTGAAGGCTGCGTTGCGTCACGAAGCACTCGGCGCTGAAATTTATGACTCCGCCGATGAGCTGATCGCGCAGGCGCTCGCCGCACCGGCAGGGTTCACGAGCATCGAAACTCGGGTGGCACGGCAGGCTGCTGCGGTGGCCACCAACCTGCGGGAGACCGCTGCGGCGGGTGCCGCCGGCGACACCATCGAAGAGCTGTTGTGGGGTGCCTGGCAGCGCAGTGGGCTCGCTGATCAGTGGTTCACTCAGGCCCTCGGCTCTGGCATCGTTGCAGAAGAAGCCAACCGTCACCTCGACGCCGTCGTTGCGCTGTTTTCTGCCGCCAAACGTTTTGTCGAGCGCCGGCCGGATGCTCCAGCCAACGTCTTTCTCAATGACTGGCTCTCCGCCGATGTCTCCGAAGACACACTCGCCGCGCGCTCGATTGTTGACTCGGTCACGGTCGGAACGCCAGCATCCGTCATCGGCCAAGAGTTTGATGTGGTCGTGATTGCCGGAATGCAAGAGAACGTGTGGCCCAACCTGCGCGTGCGTGGTTCGCTGTTGGGCGCGCACGATCTGCCTCGCGTGCTCGCGGGGGAGAAGCTCGCAGTGGCCGACCGCCGACGTGAAGTTTTGCATGATGAGCTGCGGATGTTCGCGCAAGCCGTGTCGCGGGCGACCAGTGAAGTGATCGTCACCGCAGTCGAGGGCGATGACAGTATGCCGTCGCCGTTCATGACCCTGATTCCGACACCGGATGAGCCGATGCGTGCTCGACCGCCGCTCAGTCTGCGTGGGCTTGTCGGGGTGCTGCGGCGTGAACTGACGACGTCTGCCAATGCGGGCCCTGCCGCGGCATCTCTCGCCAGGCTCGCTCAGGAAGGTGTGCCGGGTGCCGACCCCAGTGCTTGGTACGGGCTGCGTGACCCGAGCACGACCGTGCCGTTAGTCGATCTGAGCGATCCCGAAGCGGAAGTGCGGGTCTCCCCGTCGCGCATGGAATCGTTCGAGAGTTGCCCGCTGCACTGGGCGATCGACCAGCTGGGTGGCTCAACTTCCAACGTCGCGTCAAACCTGGGTTCGCTCATCCACGGAGTCGCTGAGACGGCAACCGAATTCAGTGCAGAAGCACTCTTTCGGGCGGTCGAAGATCGTTGGGGCGAGATGAGTTTCGAAGCCTCGTGGCAGTCCGAAGCGGAGAAGCTAAGGGCTCGCAAATTGACTCAACACTTGGCGACCTACCTGCGCGACTTTGAGTCCAAGGGGGGTGAACTCATCAGCAACGAGATGGGTTTTGTGCTGCCGCTTGAGCAAGCGCGCCTCAGCGGAAAGATTGACCGCGTCGAAATGTATGGAGGAACAACCGCCGTGATCGTTGACCTCAAGACCGGCAAGAACGAGCCATCCACCGACAACGCAGTGGCCGATCATCCACAGCTCGCGGCCTACCAGCTGGCATTCGCATCTGGCGCGATCGATGGGGTGCCCGAGGGGCTTGTCAATGGCGGCGCCAAACTTGTGGTGCTCTCACCGACTGCCAAAACCCGGGACTATGTTGACCCGAAACAGGAACCGATGACCGATGAGCAGCTTGAACTATTCCGTCAGCGAGTGATCGACGATGCCAAAGGCATGGCCTCAAACGTGTTCGTGGCCCGCATGAGTAGCCACTGTACCGATCCGTGGAGTTTCGGCAACTGCCGCATCCACGTTGTTCCGGCGGTGAGCGCACGATGATTTCTTCTGTCGATCTCGCCGAGCTCATGGGCATTCACGCGCCCACCGAGCAGCAGCAGGTAGTGATTGAGGCCCCGCTGACTCCCGCGCTCGTCGTCGCCGGTGCAGGTAGTGGAAAAACCGACACGATGGCCAGCCGCGTGGTGTGGCTCGTAGCCAATAACCTCGCCAGCCCCGATCAGATTTTGGGGCTCACGTTCACCCGCAAGGCTGCCGGTTCGCTCAGCAAGCGCGTGAGCGAACGCATTGCGATTCTGCGCGACGTACAAGATCGGCATCCCGAACGATTTGCGGCCACCCCAGAAACCGCGTCGATCGAGTTCGACCAACCCACAATCTCGACCTACAACTCCTTCGCTAGCGCGCTGTTCACCGAGAACGCGCTGCTGATCGGCCGAGAACCAGAGTCGACCCTGCTCAACGATCCTTCTTCGTGGCAGTTGGCCCGCAAGCTCGTCGTCGCCAGCACCGACGAACGCCTGATTGGGCTCGAGAAGTCGATCAACGCGCTCACCGAAGCGGTGCTCAATCTCAGCCACGCGCTCAGCGACAACGTGGCCAACGCTGATGAAGTCGCCGCTTACGCGCAACGATTCACCGAACTTTCTGAGCTGCCGTACGCCGACACAGCGCGCAAAAAGACGCCATACGTTTCCGTCATTGAAGCAGTGAATGAGGTCGGTTCGCTTGCACCACTGCTCGCCCTGGCGGTGCAATACGCGCAGCAAAAACGCCAGCAGGGTTTGCTCGAGTTCAGCGACCAGGTCGCTCTTGCCCTCGAGGTCAGCGAACGCTCCGTTGACGTTGTTGAGCACTACCAAGACCGCTACCGCGTGGTGCTGCTCGACGAATACCAAGACACCAGCGTCGTGCAAACTCGCCTGCTCGCTCGGCTATTCAGCAACCATTCGGTGATGGCTGTTGGCGACCCGCACCAATCAATTTATGGATGGCGCGGAGCAAGCGCCGCAAACCTCGCCCGCTTCAGCCGCGACTTCACCGACAACAACGACGCCCAAGTTTTCGCACTCTCCACCAGTTGGCGCAATGCCAAGAGCGTGCTCGACGCAGCAAACGTCATCGTCGAACCGCTCAGTGCACGCTCACCCGTGCGCGTCGAATCATTGGATGCTCGCCCGTCAGCCCCCGAGGGCACCATCGATACCTACTACTTCGAGCACATCGACGAAGAGGCTAGGGGAGTAGCCAAATGGTTTGCGCGGGCACTCGCTCTACAAGCCTGGGACCACTACGACCCCGACCCTGAGGCCACCGCGCCCTCGCCGCCAACCGCCGCAATCCTGTTCCGGCGCCGCAGCGACATGGATCGCTTTGCCGCAGCCCTCGGCGCCGAAGAGGTCCCGTACCACGTGCTCGGAATCGGTGGTCTGCTCTCCACTCCAGAAATCGTCGACCTCGTGAGCGCGCTCACCGTCATCCACGATCCCACCGCAGGGTCAGAACTGATCCGACTGCTGTCAGGTGCGCGCTGGTCGATCGGCCCGCGCGATCTGCAAGAACTTGCCGGGCTATCGCGGTGGCTGCTGAGCCGCTCCGTCACGCAACACGAGCTGAGCGCCGAAGTAAAGCAACGAATGCGGGACTCCGTTGCGGTCGATGATTCAGCGTCAATTGTGGATGCCCTCGACTTCGTTGGCGAAGCGCCAGCCACCCACTCGCAACTTCAAGGGTTCAGCGAAGAAGGCGTTTCGCGGCTCAAAGCCGCTGCCAAACAGCTGGCCTTCTTCCGGTCGCGCGTCGGGCTCGAGCTAGGCGACCTGGTGCGACTGCTTGAGCAAGAACTGCTGCTCGATGTTGAGGTTGTCGCCAGCCGCCCGCAGGCACAGGGCATGGCAAATCTCTATGCATTCCACGATGAGCTGGCCGGTTTTCTTGCCAGCGACGATCAAGCCAATCTCGGCAGTTTCTTGTCGTGGCTGAGGCGCGCTGCGCAGCAAGACATGATGGGCCCACGCAGCGATGACGCCGAAGCGGGCACTGTGCAACTGCTCACCATCCACGCCTCAAAGGGCTTGGAGTGGGATCTGGTTGCCCTTCCGCGACTAGTCGCCGGAGAAATACCGGCGACGTCGCGGGAAGGAAAAGGCTGGGTTGGTTTCGGCAAGCTCCCATTCGCCTTCCGCGGTGATGCTGCTGAGTTGCCCGAACTCGGCTGGGAGAACGCGAGCTACCAGTCCGAGTTTGATGCTTCGCTCAAAGACTTCAAGGCAGCACTTGCCGACCGCCACCAAGCCGAAGAGCGTCGTCTCGGTTATGTCGCCATCACCCGTGCACGCGACAATCTGCTGCTCAGCGGATCGTTCTGGTCGGGCCGCAGCAAACCTCAAGCGCCGAGTATTTTCCTGCAAGAACTCGAAGAGCGTGGACTCATCGCTGAGCTTCCGACCGATCCGATGAACGACGAAAACCCGACGCTCAACGACGTTGTTGACCCGCTGTGGCCGTTCGATCCGCTCGGCAACCGTCGCACGAGTGTTGAGACAGCTGCTCACCTTGTGCGCGCCGCCGATCCCGGAGGCGAAGGACTCTGGTCGCACGAGATCGATCTGCTGGTCGCGGAGCGAAACCGAGCGGCAAGCGACGCCCAGCGCACGCCGCTGCCGCAACGCATCCCGGCATCCCGATTCAAGGACTACATCGCCGACCCCGAAGCTGTCGCACTCTCGCTTCGTCGGCCGATGCCCGAAAAGCCCTACCGCGCAACGCGATTGGGAACCCAGTTTCACGAATGGGTAGAAGCCCGCTTTGGCGCTTCGGCATCCACTGAGACGCTTGACGCTTTGTCGATCGAGATCGATGGGGCCGATGCCGACGGTGTTGCGGATGCCGAACAACTTGCCCGTTTGCAGGCCACGTTCGAACGCTCAGCGTGGGCAACACGCAAGCCGGTCGACGTCGAGATTGAGATTCACGTTCCCTTCGACGACCGTGTGGTGATCTGCAAGATCGATGCCGTGTATGCCGAAGGGGACCGCTTCGAGATTGTCGATTGGAAGACGGGTCGCGCCCCACGCGACGCTGCCGATCTTGAAGCTAAGCAGCTACAACTCGCGCTCTATCGTCTGGCCTATGCGCAGTGGAAGGGCATCGCGCCCGAGAACATCGATGCGGCCTTCTACTTCGTTTCAGACGACACAGTAATTCGTCCGGAGCACATCTACAGCGAGAGCGAGTTGCGCGAAGCGTGGGCGCGATCAGTGGGTTCAGCCCCAAGCTTTGGTGGCTAGGTGGCTCGACTGCTAGTTGCCGCGACTGCTGGTTACCTTGGTTCTTAGTTAGAGGAGCGCAGGACGACTCAAGATTGCGGTGCTGAGCGCATCGATAGGCTCTCGCGCAGCCATCGGGTTATCAAGCAGGACGAAGTCGACATCGCCGAGCTCGGGCAGTTCGAAAGTGGCCGGCACTTGAGCAAGATCCACCGGGATTAGTGACTGCGGAAACACGGTAATTCCAATTCCCGCACGCACCGCGGCGAGGGCTCCGTTGACTTCCTTGACGTTGCACGTGATGCGCCAGGTTCGGCCGTTCGCCTCGAGTGCGCGCATCGCATAGGCGCGGCCCAGACTGGGCGCCTGATAGGCGATCAGCGGAACGGGTGCGCCCAACTCCAATGTCGTGCTTTTGTGGCCGAGCCACACCATCCGGTCGCGGCGCACTAGTCGCCCACCTTCCATGCCTTTGTCTTGCTTGACGAAGATCAGATCAAGTTGCCCGGCCTGCAACCGGCGCACAAGTGTGCCGCTCTGACTGACCGTGAGCTCGAGGTTGATCTGTGGGTACAACTGGCGAAAGTTGCGCAGGATGCCCGGTAGTTCGTTGAGCGCGAGGTCGTCGGCGGAGCCGAACCGAAGTCGCCCCCGCATCGCCGAACCCGTGAAGTACTTCACCGCCTGATCTTGTTCGGCCAAAATTGCACGGGCGAAACCGAGCATCGCTTCGCCGTTGTCGGTCAGAGATACGGCGCGAGTGTCGCGCACGACGAGAGTGCGGCCAGCGGCAGCCTCAAGTTTGCGAATGTGTTGGCTGATAGTTGGCTGGCTCAGTGTCAGCGTTCGGGCAGCATCAGTGAAGCTGAGAGCGTCAGCGAGGGCAACAAAAGACTTCAGCAACACGGGGTCGAACACAATCACCTCATTACGAAACGTAATTGAATTTATAGGCTCGATTATGCACTGGAATGAGCAGTGAGACAATACGGTTGAGGGTGTGGCTATGACATCTGAGACTTCTCCGGCAACTGTGCCTATCTCGGCGGTGATGCAGCGCCCACTCTGGCGCGACACGTTTAGCTCACTACGCCTGCACAATTACCGGCTCTATGTGATCGCACAATTCATCGCTTATACGGCTGCGTGGGTGCAGCGCATCGCCGTCGATTGGCTAGTTCTTGAGCTCACCGGCAACGTTGCGCTTGTGGGGCTGACGATCGCTATCCAGTTCACTCCGACCATCATTCTCGGTGCGTATGCGGGAGTCATCGCCGATCGTTTCGACAAGCGTGCGACGCTCATGGTCGCTCAGTCGATCATCGGTTTGCTTAGTCTTGCCCTCGCCATTGTGACGATCATGGGGTTAGCGCAGCTCTGGCTCGTCTACCTGCTGGTCTTGCTCATGGGCATCATCCAGGTCTTCGACAACCCGGCGCGCGCTGTCTTCGTTAATGAGCTTGTTGGGCCACGCCACTTGCGCAACGCGATCAGCCTCAACGCATCGATCTTCCACTCGGGAGCTTTCTTGGGTCCCGCGCTGAGCGGTGCACTCATCGTCGCGGCAGGTTCCGGTTGGGCCATCGGCATCAACGCGGTTGCCGTCGTAATCGGCGTCATCATCCTCGCCTCGATGCGCAAGAACGAACTCTTGATCGCGCCGCGTGCCCCCGAGTCCACGGGGCAAATTCGCGAAGCAATGCGCTACATCCGCAAAAAACCCACGCTGTTCTGGACCATGGTGATGGTCTTCGTGATTGCCGTGTTCGGGATGCCGATGCCCACGTTGCTCGCCGCGATGGCCAACACCGTGTACGACACCGGGGCTAGTGGGTATGGCCTTTACAACTCGCTCGCGGCGATTGGTGCACTGCTCGGTGCGCTGGCCTCGGCACGCAGGGCGAGCCTCCGGCTGCGCACGATTATCTTTGGTGCGGTGCTCTACGGCGTGATGATGATGCTCGCCGGAATTGTGCCGATCTACGGGCTATTCCTCGGCGTGCTGATCGGCATCGGGCTCAGCCGTCTCCTGTTGATGACCGCGGCGGAAACGATGGTGCAGTTGTCATCGAACCTCGTCATCCGCGGCCGAGTAATGGCGTTTTGGGTGATGGTGATTATCGGAGGGCAAGCAATCGGTGGCCCGCTCATGGGCTCGATCGCCGAACTGTGGGGTGCCAAGATGGCGTTCGTTATCGCTGGTGGGGTACCCGCAGCAGTCGCCATCGCAATCTCCATTGCCTTGGCGCGGTCTGGTCGACTGACCGTAAAGGTGGCTCCGCGCCGCAACGGCCGCTGGGTCGCGATCGTGCCGCAGCATCAGTCGCGGGCAATCACTGAGCCGATCACGATCGTCGACGGGGATGCCGTGGAGGCCCCAGCCTCCCGCAACAAGTTGCGCCGGCTGAGGTCGTCACTATCTCGCTCGGCCCGCAAGCGCCGTTCGGAGCAAGAGGAACGTTAGACCGCGCGGTAGTTCTTGCGCAGCATGGCTTCAACCTCGTCGACGGCCATTGTTGGCATCGTGTTTGCGCTGATCGGGTTCATCACGTCGTCGCGGATGTCGTCAAGCAGTGTCGTCAGCATTTCGACGGCGTCGTCCACAATTTCGGTACTGCGCACTTCGGTTCCGTGGAGCAACCACTTGGCTACCGAGAGTTCCGCATAGAAGGTCGCACGCTGCTTGAGTTGGCGATCGCCAGCACCGCGGGCATCCGAGTAGGCACCAAAAGCCGAGTCGATGATGGCCTCATTGCGTGGGCCGAGCAACCACTGAAGGTCGGTTGCCGGGTCGCCGACTTTGATGTCTTGCCAGCCCAGAACGCCAGTCACGGCGTTCTCTGCGCTCAAGAACGAGTCAGAGACGAGTGAGCCGTTGACGACGGTCGGCTGGAACTGCCAGAGCTTGGAGTCTTCGGCGGCTTCGCGCCAGCGTTCGAGCAGCGCTGCGGGAACCAATTTGGTGGCCGCAGCGCGGTCAATGATGGAGACGCAGGCGCGCAGGCTCTCGCCGGCGGTCTGCACGGGGAGTCCGGCATCCGCAACAAAGCTTGTTGGCAGGCTGTGAATCGCGGCAATGGCAGTACCGATTGACGCGGAGAGCGAGCCGTCGCCGGTGGTGTACGAGCGCATCGGCACCTTGTTGCCGTACACAAATTCGTAGACGATGCCGCGAGTTTGGCCGACAGGAACCTGGCCGGCATAGCTCGTGACAGCAAAGGGCAGACGGGTGCGCACGCCAGCGCTGAGGGCACGCAATGCGACGAGGTCGGCGGACTGCAGATTTTCTGCTGAAGTGTTGCGGGGCACCCGAATAATCCAGTGCTTGCCGTCGCGCCCGGTAACGAGAGCGGAGTCGAAGTCGTTGCCGTTGCCGGTGCCGAACGGTGCGGCTGCGGCAACATCGAGTCCCTCGACAGCCGAGGTCGCCAGCGCGGCTAGAGTGAGATGTGATCTGGCCATAACACTCAGGGTAGGTTGCTCAGACGCGCATTTGCCGCACGCCACGCACTTGGGACGGGGTCGATACATGTCACAGGCTTTTCTTTCGCGACTGCCACTGTCGCGATACGAAGTTGATCGTGACCACCTTGCTAGGGAAGATCCTCGTCTTCTTGACCGCTTGTGGCGCGACACCACCACGAGAGTTTTGCCGATTTTCAACGGCTCCGCTCTGCTCGCTGCCGATGGGTCGTTAGCTTTGCTGCGACCGGACGCAATCGAACGTAGCCACACGAGTGTTTATCTCGGGCGGTCAATGTCGATCACGAGCCCTGAGCCGGTCGGCACTCCGATTGTGAGCGTAGAGCTGCAAGATGCCGGTCATTTCGCCGAAGCAAACTGGGGAAACCTGCGCTCGATCGCCACCCAGCTAAGTGACCGAGATGCCGGGCTCTTCACTGAGGCCCTCGCGATTTTGAACTGGCATTCTTCGCACCTGTTCTCGCCTCGGACTGGTGAACCGACCGTCGTAGAGAAGGCCGGATGGGTTCGTCGCGATGTTGCCTCGAAGCTCGAAGTTTTCCCTCGCACCGACCCTGCGATCATCGTGGGGGTCACCGACAACGATGACCGTCTGCTGTTGGGATCAAACGCACTGTGGGAATCGAATCGCTACTCGCTGCTGGCCGGATTCGTAGAACCGGGGGAGTCGCTTGAGTCGGCCGTTCAACGCGAAATCCTTGAAGAGTCGGGCGTTCCCGTGGTCGACCCCGTCTATTTGGGCAGCCAGCCGTGGCCGTTCCCGGCATCGCTCATGCTCGGCTTTACCGCATCCGTTGCCCCAGGGTTTACGGGGTCGGGAACCCCAGACGGCACCGAGATTCTTGACCTGCGCTGGTTCAGTCGCGAAGAACTCGCGGCGTCGCTGAACGAGATCCGCCTGCCCGGGCACTCCTCCATTGCGCGCGCCATCATCGAGCACTGGTACGGACAACCGATTGACGAACAACCGTGACTCTGGATGCAAACGCCCTGCTCGACGCGCTCGATGAGAGCCAACGCCAAGCAGCCGAAGCACTCCTTGGGCCGGTCTGTCTGCTCGCCGGAGCAGGAACAGGAAAGACCCGAGCGATCACCCACCGCATCGCCTATGGCGTAGCTACCGGTGTCTACCCGCCCGGTCGAGTGATGGCGCTCACCTTCACGAATCGCGCTGCGGGCGAGCTGCGCGGCCGACTGAGAACTCTCGGTGCGGAAGGCGTTGCTGCTCGCACCTTTCATGCATCCGCACTCTCGCAACTGAACGCGTTTTGGCCGCAAACGATCGGCGGAACAATGCCCAGGCTTCTTGAGGGCAAAGCGCGCATGATTGCGCACGCCGCCGACTCGCTGAAGCTCAAGCTCGATACCGCCACCCTGCGCGATGTTGCAGCGGAGATCGAGTGGCGAAAGACCTCCCGTATGTCGATCGTGCAGTATGGCGAAGCCCAGCGCACTTTGCCTGCGGCCCTCACAGTCGAGCGCATGGTTGACATTCATACCGCCTATGAGTCGACCAAGGATGCCCGTCGCCAAATCGACTTCGAAGACGTGTTGCTGGCTGCAGCCGGGATGATCGAAGCGGAACCACGAATTGCGCAGCAGGTGCGCGAGCAGTACCGCTTCTTTGTTGTGGATGAGTACCAGGACGTTTCGCCACTTCAGCATGAACTGCTGCGATTATGGGTGGGAGACCGGGACGATCTCTGCGTGGTCGGAGACGTCAGCCAGACCATCTACTCGTTTGCCGGAGCAAGCCCCGACTTCTTGTTGCGTTTTGCCTCGCACCACGAGAATGCGATCGTGCTGCGGCTCGAGCGCAACTACCGGTCGACGCCCGAGATTGTGCACACCGCCAATAAGCTGATGGCTAGCCAGCCAGGAGCATTAACCCTTCAAGCGGCCACCACAGAACACTCCGCACCGCCAGTGGTCACCGGATTTGACAACGATCAGGCTGAGGCCGCCGCAGTTGCTGAGGCGATTGCTGGACAGATTGCGGCAGGAACATCCCCAGAAGAGATCTCCGTGCTCTACCGGATCAATGCGCAGTCACAGCCGATCGAGGCTGCGCTGGCTGCCGCAGGCGTTCCTTTCTTGGTGCGCGGCGCGACGCGGTTCTTTGATCAGCGCGAGGTCAAAGAGGCGATCATGCTGCTGCGTGGAGCATCCATTACGACGGCCACCGAACCACTCTTCAAATCGGTCAGCGACGTGCTCAGATCAATTGGATGGTCGCAAGAGCCACCACAGAGCGCCGGTGCAGTACGCGACCGCTGGGAATCGCTCAACGTGATCATGCGGCTTGCCGAAGGCGCCCTTGAGGAGATGACTCTGCGGGAGTTTGTTGCCGATCTGGTTGACCGCCAGAGCAGCAATAACGAGCCGCTGCGATCAGCAGTGAACCTCGCAACCATGCACTCGGCGAAAGGTTTGGAGTGGGACTGCGTGCACATCGTCGGGCTCAACGAAGGTTTGCTGCCCATCAGCTATGCCCGCACGCCCGAAGCGATCGATGAAGAACGACGCCTACTGTACGTCGGCATCACTCGTGCACGCCGATCGCTCGGGATGTCGTGGTCGGCTAGTGCACAAACAGGTCGGGGTGGGCGTCGTGCCCCCAGTCGCTTTCTGGACGATGTGCGCGATCGGACGCAACAGTAGCGACGCTGCCCACCTGCTGACACCCGCACTCTGGGTGCCGGAACCGCAAACTTTCATCGCGACGCCCTGTGATGTGGTCGATGCGCACCGATGCGGTTGCGCTGGCCGGGGTTTGGTCGAAGACGGTGTAACCGGCGCGCCCTAAGCGGTGCAGCGCCATGCGGCTCGCCTCTGCTGCAGCCTCCGCAATTAGCACAGGGGTTTCGGCGTGCGACGTGCGACCCATGAGTTGGGTTGCGATGGCAGGCCACGCCAGATCGGCATCGCGACGGTGCAGCTCGACGCAGAGCAGGCATCCGGTGATCCCAGGGGTGACGACAGGCCCGACCTCGGCAGCAGAATCCGAAATCACCACGGGCAGATGCGGAATATCACGGCGGAGCCAGTGTGAGTGCGCCGACGGCGCAATCACATAATGGCCGACAACGATCGCAAGGTCAGGGTCGGGGTCGGATAGCCCGTCCGCGTGCTCGGCAACGCGAACGTTCACGCCACTGGCTGCGAGAATTCGGGCAATTGACTCGGCTAAGGAGCCAACGCCGAGCACGGCAACGTGAGCGCTTGGCGACTGCGGTGGCGTAGCAATGAGCACGCGGGAGAGAGCATCAAGCAGGTCATCGCATTCTTCGGGGTGCGATCTGGCCAGCATCCCTAGACCGCTGCGGCTGATGCCGGCAACGAGCGCTGAGAGGATCTTTTCTTGGGCTTCGGTGACGTTGGGCAGCACGACAGCAGGTGGGTCGATGCCGAATTGGGCGCTCGTGGGGGAGCGCCACACCAGTGGTAGTCGGGGGTCTACACGCAGGATCATGTGCCAATTGTGCACACTGTCCGACTGATCAGAGCGAAGATTCCACAGCGGTTACGGCGATCACTATGTCGCCGACGTGAGGTGCTCGAAGCTAGGAGTTGTCGTCCTCGTGCGGTCGGTCGCCAGTCTCGTCGTTGAGGAGGTCGTTGATGGCCTGATCGATATCGTCGGGTGTGCTGCCACCATCACGAAGACGGGCCACGAGTGCGGCGGGGTCATCGATGTCAGAAGCCGTCGGCATCAGGTCGGGGTGCGACCAGAGTGCATCGCGTTGTTCTGCGCCCAGTTCGTCGCTGACGTGTTGCCACATCGCGGCGGCTTCACGCAGTCGACGCGGTCGAAGTTCGAGACCTACGAGAGTGGCGAATGCAGACTCTGCGGGGCCACCGGATGCGCGGCGGCGACGTACGGTTTCGGCAATGGCACCACGCGCTGGCAGTCGCGTGGTCGCGGCGGCGGTCACCACATCCACCCAGCCTTCGACAAGTGCGAGTACTGTCTCGAGGCGTTCGAGCGCTTCTCGCTGCTCTTCGCTCTTTGGCGGAATCAGCGAACCGTTGGTCATGGCATCGCGCAACTCTTCAGGGTTATTGGGGTCGAAGCCGCTGGCAAGCTCGGCAATCGCATCCGAGTCAATGTGGATGTCGTGGGCGTAAGCGGTGATCGACGTGAGCAACTGCAGACGCAGCCACCGTGCGTGCCGGAAGAGTCTGGCGTGGGCGAGCTCGCGCACCGCCAAATAGAGGTGAACTTCTTCGTCGGGAATGTCGAGTCCGTTGCCGAACGCGAAGACGCTCTGCGGGATAAGTGCTGCCTGCTGTTCGTCGAGCAGCGGGATGCCAATGTCACCACCGGAAACGACCTCGCTGGAGAGCTGACCAACTACCTGGCCGAGCTGCATGGCAAACAGGGTGCCGCCGATGTTGCGCATCACTTTGCTCGCCCCGCTGAGCATCTCGTCCATCTCTTCTGGCGCGTTCTGCTTGAGAACATCAGTGAGAGAATTGGCGATTGAATTGGCGACGGGCTCGGCGAGCTGAGTCCAAATGGGCATCGTGATAGTGACCCATTCGCTGCGGCTGAGCAGCTTAGGTTCGACCGTAAGTTCAGAGACATCGGTGACCTCATTGAGCCACAGGGATGCCACGTGGAGGGCTTGCTCCAGCTTGGAACGTTCAGCCGGAAGCGAGACGACGGAGCTCTGAGAAGCAAGGTTCTTGGCCTGCTCAAGTGCGATATCCCAGTTGATTCCATCACCGCTCTTGCCGAGGGCATTCTGGAGCTGACCGAGCAGCTGTTGGATCATCGCCGGATCGTTCGGCAGCCCCGCGGCCGCAGCGAGTTTCGCTGGATCGATCTCTCCATCGCCGGAGAGAAACTCGCGCATCATGTCGCGGAACTCGTCTTCGGAATTGTTGTCAGCGTCGTCAGCCATGGATTAACGCTACTCGCTCGATGCCGTGCGCGGCTGAGTTTTGACCTAGGCTAGTAATTCTTACCGTGCGCCTGTGGCGAACACCCCTTCCACCCCGTAAGGACCTAGGTGGCCCTGTTTACTGATAATCGTCCCGAACCTTCATCGCGCCGTGCCCGAAGTGGCTGGCTGGGGTGGCTGATTCTCAGCGTTGCGCTCATAGGCACGCTGCTGGCAACGCTTGTTCCGTCGCCGTACATCATCGAGCAACCCGGTCCGGTATACGACACCTTGGGTGACGTCGAGATCGACGGTGCCCGTGTGCCGCTCATCCAGATTCCAGTGGAGACTACGTATCCCACTGAGGGTGCGCTCGACATGCTCACCGTGAACGTGCGGGGA
Organism: Rhodoglobus galactosidasius; assembly: GCF_054957775.1. Lineage (NCBI taxonomy): Bacteria > Bacillati > Actinomycetota > Actinomycetes > Micrococcales > Microbacteriaceae > Rhodoglobus > Rhodoglobus galactosidasius. The sequence continues at coordinate 201,064 of NZ_JBQIAV010000007.1, forward strand.
AACCCGGAGTCGCCGCTCAGCTGGTTCGAGGTTGGTGCTGCCTTCTTCGATCGCAGTCGCGCAATCGTTCCGGTCGAAGCCGTCTACCCCGTCGGCGTGACTGTTGAAGAGTCAAGCGAAGCCGGCCGCATCCAAATGGAAAGTTCGCAGCAGGAAGCGATCGCTGCTGCACTGTCTGACCGGGGCTACGAGTTCGATGCAACACTCACGGTCGCTGAGACGAGTGCCGATGGGCCATCGGATGGCGTGCTGCAGGCAGGCGACATCATCCGCACAGTAAATGACGAGACGTTCGCTGACGTGACAGGTCTTCGCGATGCGATTGCCGCCAACGGAACCACTACGCCAGCCACGATCGTTTTCGAACGTGATGGCGAAGAGCAAACCGCTGAGGTCACCCCCGCGATGACGGAGGGTGACGACGCGATCGCTGTAATCGGTGTCGTAGTCGGAAGCGCATACAATTTCCCTGTTGACGTCAAGATTCAGTTGGAGAGCGTTGGCGGTCCGAGTGCTGGCATGATGTTTGCCTTGGGGATCATCGACAAGCTCACGCCAGGGGCGATTAACGGCGGCGAAGAAATCGCTGGAACCGGAACGATCACGGCAACCGGAGACGTCGGCCCCATCGGCGGCATCCAGCAGAAACTGTACGGAGCCCGCAACGCAGGAGCCAGCTACTTCTTTGCTCCCATCGAGAACTGCGATGAGGTAACGGGAAACATTCCTCAGGGCCTCACCGTCTATGCAATCGACGACCTCAACGATGCACTAGTTGCGCTCGCCAGCATTCGTGCTGGACTGAGTGGCACCGGTCTTCCGTCATGCGACGCAAGTTGAGCGCCACTGGTTGAGTGTTGCCCCAATTGACGCTGAGAGCGATCATTCGCCCCGCGCCCATGAAAGACCTTTAAGATACCGCTAGGCCCCCAATTTCAGGAGCGAAGTACTGTGTCGACCCAAACCAAATCAGCCCCACCGAGCAAGACGAGGTCTGCGTTTACAATCACGGCGATAATTCTCGCCGTCATTGTCATCGCGTTCTTCTTGTTCTCCAACCTCTACGCGGATGTGCTCTGGTTTGACCAGGCCGGCTATCTAGGGGTGCTTACCACCCAATGGATCGCAAACGCAGTGATGTTCCTCATCGGCTTTGTCGCGATGTCAGTTCCGGTGGGCATCAGCCTGCTGATCGCATTCCGTGCACGCCCCATTTACGCCAAGCTCAATGCGCAGCTAGAGGGCTACCAGCAGGTCGTTGAGCCGCTGCGCAAGCTCGCCATGGTCGGCATCCCCGTGCTGCTGGGTATCTTCGGCGGTGTCTCCGCAGCGGGTAGCTGGCCGGTTGCGCTTCAGTGGCTCAACCGCAGTTCATTCGGTGAAGTAGACCCGCAGTTTGGGTTCGACATCGGGTTCTATTTCTACGAACTGCCTATGTACCACGGCATTATTGGCTTTGCGTCAGCCGTGCTGCTGGTCTCGTTCGTTGGCGCGCTTGCCACGAGCTACCTCTATGGTGCGCTCAGTGTTAACGGTCGCGAGGTTCGCATTTCGCGTTCCGCTCGCATCCAGCTGGCCATCACCGCTGGCCTCTTTTTTGCTCTTCAGGCTGTCAGCATCTGGCTCGACCAGTACACGACGCTGTACTCAGCCAGCCAGGGATTTTTGCAGACCGGTGCAAGCTATACCGAAGCGAATGCCACCATTCCTGGCCGCGCGATTCTGGCCGGCATTGCGGCAATCGTGGCCATCCTCTTCATCGTCACAGCGATCATCGGTCGCTGGCGTCTGCCCATGATTGGCACCGCTCTCCTGCTCATCAGCGGTCTCGTCGTCGGAAACCTTTACCCGTGGGTCGTTCAGCGCTTCCAGGTAGACCCCAACGCGCGTATCTACGAGGCGGAATATATTGATCGCAGCATCGAGGCGACGCGAGATGCCTATGGGATAGCCGACGTTCAAGAGGTTCCTTACAGCGCAACGACGGACGCCGCGGCAGGTGCTCTGCGCGCAGATGCGGCTACTACAGCAAACATTCGTATCCTCGACCCCGCAATCGCCCCACAGGCGTTCGCACAGCTCCAACAGTTCAGACAGTATTACCAGTTCGACAGTCACTTGGATGTTGACCGCTATGAAATAGACGGCGAGATGCAGGACACTGTGATCGCGGCTCGTGAGCTCAATCAATCAGGTCTCGGTGAGTCTCAGTCGTGGTACAACAACACTGTCGTCTACACCCACGGTTATGGCGTTGTGGCGGCATTTGGTAACCAACGCTCAGCCGATGGCGAACCCGTGTTCCTGCAGTCTGGCATGCCGAGCACGGGAGCGCTTGGTGACTTTGAGCCACGCATCTACTTCGGTGAGAAGTCATCGGAGTACTCGATCGTTGGCGCCAGCGAAGATGCTGATGATATCGAATTCGATTACCCCGCGGGCGAGGGCGGTGAAGATACCGAGAAGAGCGCAACCACGACGTTCGCTGGCGACGGTGGACCGTTGCTCGATAACATCTTCAAGAAGCTCGTCTACGCGATCAAGTTCCAGTCGGAGCAGATCTTCCTCTCGTCAGCTGTCACCGATGAGTCGCAGATTCTTTACGACCGGGAACCGATTGAGCGTGTGAAGAAGGTCGCGCCGTACCTCACGGTTGACAGCGATGTTTACCCGGCAATTGTGGATGGTCGCACCGTGTGGATCGTTGACGGTTACACCACAGGTGCTAACTATCCGTACTCGCAGGTCGAACAGCTATCGAGTGCGATTGCTGACACCTACACGCCGGCGCCGCAGTTTGCGCTCGACAACATCAACTACATTCGCAACTCGGTCAAAGCGACCGTTGATGCGTATGACGGCTCGGTGAAGCTCTACGCGTGGGATGACAAGGACCCTGTCCTGGAAACGTGGAACAAGGTGTTCCCGAGCACTCTGCTGCCACAGGACGAGATGAGTGTCGAACTGCTTGATCACGTTCGGTATCCGGCCGATCTATTCAAAATGCAACGTCAAGTTTTGGGTTCGTACCACGTAACCGACGCTAACTCGTTCTATTCGAGTGATGACCAGTGGGTGAGCCCCGAAGATCCGGTTTCGACTACTGGGTCGACTCAGCCGCCGTACTACTTGACGATGCAGGTTCCGGGAACCGAAGATCCCGCATTCACGCTGTACTCGGCGTTTATCCCGCAGGGAACTGACGACTCCAGCCGAAGTGTTCTGACCGGTTATTTGACGGCGAACTCAGATTATGGCCCCGACTACGGCAAGCTGACACTCCTGAACTTGCCCACCGGGGACACTGTTCCCGGACCGGGCCAGGTGCAGAACAGCTTCAATACCGACACCAACGTAGCCAATCAGTTGGCGCTGTTGCAGCGAGGCGATACTGAGGTCAGGCTCGGCAACCTTCTTACGCTGCCCGTCGGTGGAGGCTTGCTGTATGTGCAACCGGTCTACGTTCAGTCGACCAGTGGCACGCAGTACCCGCTCTTGCGCAAGGTACTTGTAGCATTCGGTGAGGATATTGCCTTCGAGGACACCCTTGACGGCGCGCTCGACGTGCTGTTCGAGGGAGATTCGGGCGCTGAGGCTGGCGATGGTGAGGTTCCGGAGGATAACTCTGAGACCCCCGTCGATCCTGACGCTCCCGTTGATCCCGGTACACCCGGAGATAACCCTGCACTCGACAGTGCGCTCGCGGAGTACAAGGCGGCATTGGCCGATCGCCAGGCAGCATACGCCGCCGACGATCTGGTAGCTGCTGCTGAGGCGGATGAGCGCATGGTCGCCGCCATTCTGAAGGCAATTGCCGCAACTGAGTAGCCATTTCGACTCTGCGGGCTTGCAGCACACTGCGAGCCCGCTGAGTTCGGTTTTCGTGCCCTTCACCCTGTGTTAGTCTTTATTACACGCCGCGGGGTGGAGCAGTTCGGTAGCTCGCTGGGCTCATAACCCAGAGGTCGCAGGTTCAAATCCTGTCCCCGCAACGATGTGATGTCGCAAGACATCGGAATAGTTCGAACCCACGGTTTGTGGGTTCGAACTATTTTTTTGTGCTGGCGGGTTGGTAGTCGCGGTTGAGGTCGATGGTGAGCTCCCGCAGGATTTCTCCGGTGGCGGCGTTGATGATGGTGACGTCGAGTTCTTGGATGAGTAGTGTGACGTGGGTTCCGGCGTGGGTTCGGCCGACGCCGATGTGGCGCAGGTGGCCCGCGACGCGAAGGCTGACGGTGCCAGATTTGTCGATGCGGTCGTGGCGGACTCGGTTGTGGGTGTCGTCGCGGGGGCTGCTGGCGGGTGTGGCTTTGATGCTCGTTGTGTAGGCCGTGAATGGTGTTGCCCGGTGGTCCAGCGAGCGGTGGGGGCGACGCTGATTGTATTCTTCCGCGAACTCGTCAAGCAGCAGTTGCAGTCCGGCGATCGTGGTGGGTTGGCACGGTTGTGCTCTCAGCCATTTCTTGAGTGTTTGTTGGAAGCGTTCAACTTTGCCCTGGGTTTGCGGGTGATGGGGTGAGCCATTCTTTTGGGTGATCCCAAGGCGAAAAAGTTCGGTTTCTAGGCTCGTGCGGCCGCCACTGTTTTTGCCGCCTGCGAGGCGGACGGTGTAAACCATTCCGTTATCGGTCAGCGTTGATGCCGGATAACCATGCTGCTGGGCGGTGCGGGTGAAGGTATCCAGCACGATGACGGCAGAGATTCGATGGTGTGCTGAGAGGTGCAGGACGTAGCGGGAGTGGTCATCGAGCCAGGTGATGATCTCGGTGTCTGGGCCTGGGCGTCCGTCGGGGGTGCTGAGGCGGTAGTGGGTGAAGTCTGACTGCCAGCACTCGTTGGGTTGATCGGCAGCGAAGTGGAGGTAGGAATTCTTGGGACGTTTCTGTGGTTCTGCCTCAACCAGTCCCTGCCGGGTCAGGATCCGGTGGATGGTGGCCCGGTTCAAAGAGATTTGGTGGGTGTGGGTCAGGTGCCAGCCGATGGTGTCAGCGCCGGCATCCAAACCAGCCTTCTCTAGCCGCTGGCGCAGGGCGACCACGAGGCCGATGACCGCCGGTGGTGTTGCGGTGGGGCTGGTCGTAGGGCGACGGGATCGTGGCTCGAATGCGGCGTCTCCCTCGAGACGCCAGCGGGTCATGAGTTTCGAGATCCACCCTTGCGAGACACCGTATCGGCGGGCGACGTCTGACTGCGTTTGGCCGGCAAGAACGGCGGTGATCACGAGGCGCTGTTTACTCATGCCTCAGCCTGAACGTGTATGCCTATGACGTGCGACAGGTTATTCCGATGTCGTGCGACACCCTATTCCTATGTCCTGCACCAGAACACTGTCCCCGCAACGAAAAGATGTCTTAGACATTGCATGTAAGTCCCTCTCCTTCTTGGAGGGGGATTTTTTGTTTCTTGGCCTCCACAAGACGAGGCTTTCGAGCTTGCCGTTAGCTCACTACGCGTTGGGCTTGGGCTCCTTCTCTTGCTCTTGCTCCGGCTCCGGGACCGGCTCGAGGAAGTCGAAGAGTTTCGGCAGCCGGCGATCGCGCAAGGAACTGGACGCCGCGAGTCCGATGAGCACACCGAGGGCGATTGCGATCATTGTGCCGACCGTGGTGATGAGGGTGCTGCTAGCTCCGGCATTACCGCCCAGTATCTCGGTGACGCCGACAAGACCAAGCGCGCCAGGGACAAGCAACCAGAACGCAGGGAGGAAGCTGACGATCGCGGGAGGCCCGCTGCGGTGCCGTGCGACGAGCACCGCTACCGGGGTCATAGCGATCGCACCGATGAGTGCCGAGAGCACGCCGCCAAACAACACGTCGCCGATCACCTGAGCGCCGTAGGCGACATAAAGCACGAGCAGAATCCATGGAATCGAGGCTGGTCGGGCACATTGATAGACGGTTATGCCCACGCCGAAGACCGCGACGGCGATCCACGGGGCAAGAGGGCCGAGCGGTTCGCTGGCAACGTCAAGTTCGATTGTTGGCACGCCGACGAGGGCGCCCGCAGACACAATTCCGACGGCGAGCAGCAGCAGTCTCATGGCGCCTGCTGCGGCCCGCGCCGAACCGGACATGATGTGGCCGGTTGCGAGCTCGATCACGGCGGTCGTGAGCAGCCCACCGGGCAGCAGAATTACCAACGGGGCAACTAGCGACGGCAGTACTCCGGGGTCAGCGGATGCCCGGGCCGCGAGCAGAACAATCAGCGAGGATCCGAGTGCGGCGCCGACAATGACGAGCGCACTGTAGCTGGAGGGCAGACGCTCACCGAGCAGCAGTAGAGTGCCCACACCCGCGCCAAGGAGCGCGGCCAAGAGCACTCCCAGCCATGACGAGCCCAACAGCACGGAGATCGCAGCCGAGGTGAGCGCATACGCGAACACCCGCTGAGCGCCTGAAAAAGGTGTCGGGAGCTCACGCACTTTTGCGAGCTGACGAGTGACCCACGCGCTCGACCCTGAGCGAACTCGCCCCACCTTCACGACGCGATCAATTACATCGACGTGATGAAGCAGATACGACTGTCTCCCCGCCGACACGGCTCGAGTGAGAGTGGCACCTCCGTCGTCCAAGGACACGAACAGTGCCGTCGGAAAGACGACTACCTCGGCCGACGGGTAGCCATTCGCCGTGGCGACATCCTGCACGGCAGAACGCACCATGCTCACGGGGTAGCCGCTGTCGATCATTGCTTCGCCGATATCGGCCATCGAATCGAGAACGACGGCGGCAGACGTTTTCCGGTTGCGCGAATGCGTAGTGGCTGCTGCGGCAGACGCGGGAAGCGGGCGCCGACGAAGCACGAGCCACAGCACGAGGAGACTCGCAGCGAGCACTGCAACGGCAATCAGAAGTGAGGTGAGTGAAACATTTGATGTCGCAAAGCTCGGCGGGATCTCGGGGAGAGGCGTCACCTCACCATTGTTTTGATCGACTGGCGTTTCGACCGGAGTTGGCGTCGCGCTCGGGGTCGTTACCACGGTCTCGGACGGAACTGGGATCGGAGTGGGGCTGAGAGTCGATGTTGGTTCGACGGTGGGGATCGGACCTGGGGTCGGTGTATCCGTCGACGGGGGAGGCGTTGGTGCCGTGGGATCGGGGGCCCCGGGCTCGTCGATCGCCATCGCGATCGCAGGGGCGGCGGCCATGGCGACGGCAGGAGCCGAGAATGCGAGCACGCCCGCAGCGCAAGCCGCGACCCTCTCTGTCAACCTTGCATAAGGCACCGGGATCGTCCCGAATAGTGTCGTAGAGGGCGGGGAAGGAGTTCCCCTTGACGAACACCGTAATGACAGGGCTCAGCTCGATCGGGCAGGCTGTAGGGA